>CAKMPP010000026.1 GCA_927911475.1 uncultured Solobacterium sp.
ACGTTGTCCGTTTAAGACCAGAACCCGAGGATGTAGATTATCTTATTAGGTGGACGTACAGGACGTTGATGGTTGTGGAGGCGCAACAGGTTCTTCAAAGTCACATAATATTGAATCATTAGAAAGTTGTGGGGCTGAAGTTCAAAGGGTAATGCGCCAGAAGAGCGTAAGCTACAAAGATTATCCGTAATCCAGAAGCTGCCAAACTTATCAAACGTTGTAATGACTTTGGTGCAGGTGGTGTAGCGGTAGCCATTGGTGAACTTGCGGATGGATTGGTAATCGATTTAAACAAGGTTCCAAAGAAATACGAAGGTTTAAATGGTACAGAACTAGCAATCAGTGAATCACAAGAACGCATGGCTGTTGTAGTCAGAAAAGAAGATGCTGAAAAGTTCCAAGAACTTGCAAGCATGGAAAATCTAGAGACAACAATCGTAGCAGAAGTGACTGAAGAACCACGTATGATTATGACCTTGCAGGGAGAAGAAATTGTAAATATCTCTCGTGAGTTCTTAAATACAAATGGAGCAAGCAGACATACATCTGTTGTGGTTGATGAAGACCAACCAGAAGAAGAGGTTCAAGTAGAAAGTCTTCGTGCAGGTATGGATAAGCTTGTAGAAGATTTAAATATCTGTAGTCAAAAGGGATTGTCTGAACGCTTTGACGCTACGATTGGTAGTGGTACCGTATGTATGCCTTTTGGCGGTAAATATCAAATGACACCAAGCCAAGTAATGGCTGCTAAGATTCCAGTATTAGATGGTGAAACAGATACTGCATCACTCATGGCATATGGCTATGACCCAGAACTATCCTCTTTATCACCATATAAGGGTGCAATGGCAGCAGTCATTGAGGCGATGTCAAAACTTGTTGCGGCTGGTATTGACCCTAAACATGCATGGTTATCATTCCAAGAATACTTTGGACGTACTGGTGATGATCCTGAGAAGTGGGGAAAGCCATTTGCGGCACTTCTTGGTGCACTCAAAGCCCAAGCAGAATTAGAAGTGGCGGCTATCGGTGGTAAAGATTCCATGTCAGGAACATTTGAAGATATCGACGTTCCACCAACACTTATTGCATTTGCGGTATCCACTGCGAAAGCTTCTCGAATTGTCACAAATGAGTGGAAGGCAAAAGATCATTATATCTATGCCGTAATGCCAGAATATGATGAGAATGGTATTGCGGACTTCAATAGTGTACGCGATGTATTTGATAAGGTTTATTCATTAATCAGCTTAGGTTGTGTCAAGTCTGCTTGTGCACTTGAGCGTGGTGGCACAGCAGAAGCGCTACTCAAGTGTAGTCTCGGTAATCGTATTGGTTTTGAATTAGAAGAAGATGTAAATATCAATCGACTCTTTAAGAAGTGCTATGGAGGATTCTTATTAGAGACAGATGAAGAGATTGAAGACCTTGAACTACTCGGTAAGACAATTGGTGAGTTTGAATTACGTATAAAGGATGAAACAATCTCCTTAGATGAATTACAGACTCGCTATGAAGCTAAACTAGAACCAGTATATCCTTGCAATATCAAGCAAAGTGAAAAGGAAATCAAACCTGTATCTGTAGAACGCAGATTTGACATGCATGCAAGTTATACTGTTGAAACTCCACATGTCTTAATTCCTGTATTCCCAGGTACGAACTGTGAATATGATACAGCACGTGCATTTAAGCGAGAAGGTGCTGAAGCTGAAATCTTTGTGATTAAGAATCTAACAGCAAGAGATATTGAAGATAGCGTTGAAAGATTTGTGGAAGCAATCCATCGTAGCCAAATTATTGCATTACCAGGTGGTTTCTCTGGTGGTGATGAACCAGACGGATCTGCGAAGTTTATCGTTTCCTTCTTCCGAAATCCAAAGGTTAAAGAGGCTGTGGAAGACTTACTTAATCATAGAGAAGGTTTGATGATTGGTATCTGTAATGGATTCCAAGCTCTTGTAAAACTTGGGCTTGTGCCATACGGTAAGATTATGGAACCAGATGAATTCCGACCAACTCTGACATTTAATACAATCGGAAGACATCAATCCAAACTTGTTAAGACTAGAGTTGCATGTAATCAATCACCATGGATGAAATACATGAATGTTGGAGATATTCATACAGTAGCGATTAGCCATGGCGAAGGAAGATTTGTTGCGAAAGATAATGTTATTCAGACACTAATTGATAATGGTCAGATTGCGACACAGTACGTTGACTTTGATGGACAACCAACTTCAGATATTCATTTCAATCCAAATGATTCTGTCTATGCGATTGAGGGAATTACCTCACCTGATGGACGTATCTTTGGTAAGATGGGACATTCTGAACGTAATGGAGATAACCTTTATAAGAACGTACCAGATATCGAAAATCAACAGTTGTTATTTAAGGCAGCGGTTGAGTACTTTACAGAATAATAAAAGAGTTTCTTCAAATGTAGTAGATGAAATATCTGCTACATTTTTAGTTTATAGATGTATGGATATTATTGAAATTTATAGTAAATAGGATATTCTAGAAGTATGAAAAAATATACATTTTTGCGAAGTGAACCACGTGATGAAATGATAATGGGAATTTGTTTTCCTGCTGCACTCATGTTACCAACATCTATTTTGGGAGCTTGTTATGTGGTATTTCATACCTGACTATCACCCCTTATCAAAATCATTAACAGGATTTGGCTGGGTTGCGATATTGGGCGTAATCATCGGCTTTTCAATCATGAGTTTAGTCAAACGATATTGCATCCGCAAATATACAGTACAGGTTAGTGGAAAGACCATTTTGATTGATGCGGTTGATGGTAGAGAATATCAAGAGGAAGTACAATCTGTCGCAATCAATCAAAATAAGATGAAAACAGTATTAGAAATTCATCTAAGTCATCACAAGCTAATTTTCATCGCAAGAGTTAAAAAGAATATATTTGAAAGTAGTATTTTTGCAGGTAGTACGGAAGAGGATATACAGGAAATGGCTAGCCTATACAAAGCACTCCAAGAAGTATTATATTGAAAGAGACGAACGAAAAAATGAGCTGAGGAATTTTCTCAACTCATTTTTTGACTATTTCATTTTTGAGATTGCGATAACGTACTGTGTGCTCATGTATAAACATGCAAGCATAGTAACTACTTCAAAGATAATGATAACGATGTCACTTTTAATGATAATTCCGTTTACTACTAGTAACACACCTAACATCGCATACAATATAGCAAGTAGAATACAACGACCTTTATTATTTGTTTCTACAAGTCCTTCAATAAAGGACTTTTTCTGTTTTGGCTTGAAGTTTGGAATCTGCGGTAATGTTGGCAACCAAGTTTTTACAAAGCGATATTGTAGTACTCCAAATAGCACAAGGCCTGCGATAATAGAGATTCTCCAATCATTTGTAAAGCTCATTAGTAACATTGCTACTGCGATACCAAGCGCGATACGATTGTGGTAAAGATTGAAGTTCTTCGCATCTTTTTCCTTTAGGATATAGCCTGTTTGTGTGCGAGAGATATACATGATTGTTTGACCTTTGTCATCAATATATATATTTCTTCCTGCAATCGCTCCACGCTTTTGTTGGCTACCATCATCGAAAATAGATGGTTTTTTCTTGTTTGGATTTGTTGGCATACTGTTATCCTTTAATGAATCTGTGCAATACCCTTGCAGTATGTTTCTTCAACACTATAGTCATCGTTTAATACGACGATATCAGCATCATATCCTGTACACAGTTTACCGATATGATCATGCATGTTTAATAATGTTGCTGGATTAATTGTTGCTGAGTTAAGTGCGGAATCAAATGGGACACCAGCTTTTTCAACTAGGTTTCTAAGTCCTTCGTTCATACGCATTGTAGAACCTGCTAGACTTCCACTTTCGGTTAAGTGTGCACTTCCATCAGGATAGATTTCGATTTCGTGTCCACCGAACATAAACTTAGAGCCTGGTTCAAATCCCTTTGCCATTAGCGCATCAGAGATCATGATTGCATGGTCTTTGCCTTTTGCGTTAAAGAAGATATTGAGCGCTTCAGGTGTTGAGTGGTTACAGTCACAGATAACTTCGCTATACAAATCACGAAGACGTAGAGCTAAACCAGTTACACCATTTGCACGGTGATTAAATGGAGATTGTCCATTGTATGTATGTGTAATAGATTTTGCGCCATTTGCGACAGCGATAATACCTTCTTGGAAGGTTGCACCAGAGTGACCGATTGATACCGCAACGTTATGTGCACTGCAGTATTTTGTAAGTGCAAGTTCTGGATCGTGTTCAGGAGCTAATGTAATTACTTTGATAAGTCCTTCTGCGTCCTTTTGGTATTGGATAAATTCATCTACGTGTGGGGGCACGATAGCTTCTGGTGGTTGTGCTCCTTTGTATTTCATATCAAGGTATGGACCTTCAAAATGAATACCGATGATATCTGCGCCATCTCTACCGGCTACGTGTTCACGCTTAACAGCCGCAACATTCTTAACAGCCTTTGTTAAGACTGGATTTAATTCTGTAATTGTTGTGGAGAGAAAACCTGTAACACCTTCACTTGGAATTCCTTTTGCCCATTTCTTAAGTCCTTCAGGTTCAGCGTAGTTTGTATCATAGCCATACGCACCATGACAGTGGATATCAATAAATCCTGGTACGATACGACGATTACCATAATCTACATCTGCAGTATGATTTTCAGCAGGATAAATACCTTTGATCTTTCCTTCAGAAATTTCAATGACAGCTGGGATAAAGTCACCGGCTATCCATACACGATTACTTTTAATAAACATATTTTATTCCCTCATGAATTACTTTCTATGTTTATCATAGCACTATTGATTTTATTTATCTCTTTTGACACTTATACTTTTCGATAATGATTTGACATCTTTCAGTTAATTTATTCTAATCACAAATTCAGGTTGCTATAATACAGATTAGATAAGATAAGTACAAAAGGAGGTAACAATGTCCATATTTAATTATACAAATGAAGAATTAGCATCATTGAAGGCAACATTTACAGCAACAGAAATTCATCAACAACCTTCTACTTGGGAAAAGACAATTGAACAAGTACGCTCTCGTGCAGATGAAATTAAAGCATTCATCTCTAAGGTTACTAGCCAAGAAGATTACGATGTAATTTTGACAGGTGCAGGAACGAGTGAATTCGTTGGTAATGCACTCTATTCATATTTAAATCGTCAATTAAATTATAAAGTTAAGAGTTATGCTACAACAGACTTAACAGCGACACCAGAGAATTATGTATCCGCACACAAGCCAACTTTATTAATCAGCTATGGTCGCTCAGGTGATTCACCTGAATCTGTAGGTGCGATTCAATCTGTAGAAGCAGTGAATGATAACCTATATCATTTGTTCATTACATGTAATAAAGACGGTGCTTTAAGCAAGCGT
>CAKMPP010000027.1 GCA_927911475.1 uncultured Solobacterium sp.
TTTTTCAGTTTGTATTAGAGTGTATTCAACGCAACATTCAAATTGATAATCTACCTGAGACAAACGAACAAGAAAAGGAACTAAAGGAAATTATCCGCATACTTTTAGATATTCCTTTTGTGGAAAAAGAGAATGTAAAAAATAAGGAAACTGCAATTCAAAAATTACAGCAAGGTGATATAGAAGTATATCCTTTCTTTGAGGCAGATCCATACTATGTGGAAATCTTAGAACAACTCAAAGATAAAGCAAAACGAAACGATAGTATAGCAAGTCAAAAACACTTACGTTATGCATTAAGTACACGTCGTGAGATTGAAGCGATTGCACAGGATATCGCAACATATCGAAGACCATGTAATTTAGTGCTTACTTCATGGAAGACACAATATCCAGTTGTACAACAAGTGTTCGCAAGATATGAAATACCATTTTCAACAGTACATCATGATGTATCTGCAAGACTCATTCAACGCTATGTTGCATTAGTCAATCTTGCATATCGAAAAAATAAAGAAGCTTTAATGAAAGCTTTATATATTGATGCTTTTGGTGTAGATGACCAAAAACAGAATCATTCTTTATTTACTGTTCTAAAATATCTAGACCAAGTATTAGTAGATGTAGAATGTCCTAAGCATTTATCAAAGTATCTAGAAGCCTCAGATGTATTTAAAAAGGAATCTGTGCGTTATGCTTACTTTGAAGAGCGAGCAGATGAACTATTTAATAGTATCCAACAAGATTTAGATAGCTTGATGAAAGCATCTACATTTGAAGAGATATTGATGAATGCATTTGAAATTATTCGTAACCAAAAAATTTTACAGAATAAACATGAACTAAAGGAAGGTAGACAGTTACGTAATGTTTTACAGTCTATTTTGACAAGTGAAAAACATGATGTAGAGAACATCCCTTTTATCATGCATATGTTGCAGGGGTATTCATGCAGATAGCGCTGTATTTATAGACGCAATCTGTACGGTAACAGACTTAACACATCCGGTTAGAAAACAAGAGGTAACTTACGTAATTGGATGTAGTGGAAAGAATTATCCAGGCTTTCCAGTTCATAATGGCTTGTTTGATGAAGATTACCTTGCAAAGATTCCATCTTATCCAAGTATGAATCAGCGTTATGGTTACTATATGAACGCACTACAATGGATTGATTCCTCGGCGGAAGAAATCTACTATTCATATTCTACAAATGACTATCAAGGCAAAGAAATGCAACTGGCTTATGAAGTGCAATCTAAAGTGGACATGAAGAAAGAAAATACACCATGGCCAATTTTGATTGTAGATAATCATGTAGAAGTAAAACATGAATTAACACCAGAGACTGCACAACAATTATTCCTAGATGAAAAAGGAATATTAAATGGTTCTGTTAGTACGGTAGAGTCATACTACCGTAATCCATATGGATACTTTATCCAAAAGGGGCTTGGAATTATAGACCAAGAATTCTCTGCATTAGATCCAATTACAATTGGAAATATCCAACATCATTTCATGTATACACTACTATCTTCTTATAAAAATAAATATATGCATGATAGCGCAAAGCGTAAACAGTATGCATTACAAGAAGATGGAGAGAATATCTTGACGACGATTCAAATCAAGGAAGCGCTTAGACCATATTTCGATGTACTTAAGATGACACATCCGAATGAACAATATCTATATGATATTTCTTTGGAAAGACTAGCAGATTCATTATCTAAATTTATGACATTCATGCATGATTTAGAGAAAGATTCTAGTTTTATTCCAGAGCACTTTGAATACCGTTTACCTGAAACAATGATTGGTAATATAAATATCCGTGGTATTATTGACCGTATTGATTTATATCAGGATTTAATTCGTATCATTGACTACAAATCATCTGTATTATCGATTAGTGAAGATGAAGTAAAACAAGGACTACGTCTACAGATGTTAACGTACATGATGATCGTCACAAACAATCTTCAAGGAAAGAAATACAATCCAACTGCTGTACAGTATATCTCTATGAAGGATGAAACGATTGATTTAAATCGTGTTTACAATAAATGCGGAGATATGCCAAAACAAGCATTATTAAATAGCTTAGAGGAAGATTTTATCAAGAGTCGAAAGTGTGCAGTATGGATTTTTAACGAACATCGTGATGATGTGGATATAGACGCAAGACATATTAAGAGTCCAAAGAATATTTACGATTTTGATAAGATTCAAGCATATATCGAAGGAATCTATGCAAATTTCCATGAACAAGTTCTCAGTGGAAATATTGAACTATCGCCAATTGAAAATACAACATTACCATATATGGCCATGTATCACTTTAATGGTGAATATCGTATCCCAACAGCAGTGGAAGTGGAGGGTATTCCAACAGATATTCCATTTAAGTTAGATAAAGAAGAAATTGCGGCAAAGGGGGCAAAAGAAGATGAGAATCTCTGAGAAAAATCAATTATCTGCTGAACAGTCCGTTGCCTGTAATTCTTCTGGGATGGGTATTGTCGTTTCCGCATCTGCTGGTGCTGGTAAGACAAAAGTACTTGTATCTCGTTTGGTGAAAAGATGTATTGAGGATCATCCACGTGTACCTTTATCACGTATTCTTGCGTTAACATTTACTGAAGCAGCCGCAAGTGAAATGAAAAAGCGTGTTGCCCAAGAACTAAATGAAATCAAACAACTAGCTAAAAAAGAAGAAACTGTTGACCAAGAATTGATTCAATATATCGATGATCAGATTATCGCACTTGCAAGTGCGAATATCACAAACGATCGACTCTTTCTGTTTGTCTATTATCAAAAAGTACTACAACATTATTGGACTAGATCCAGCGACAACAGAAAATATTCTTTCAAGTGGACAAAATGAAAATATTCAACGTGATGCGTTCATGCAAGCATTAGAATATGCGTATCAGACAAGTCCACAGGAAATTGTTGCGCTCGCTTCCTATTTTTCTAGTCGTGCAGATGATTATGAAGGGCTATATGATGCAGTTGTAAAAATCAATCGTCATGCGGAATCATCCGTAGATCCACAGGAGTGGTTTAATCATGCTCTCAAGATGTATCCAGAGCAGTTTGATTCAGCAAGTTCAAATCAATTTACATCATTTGATGCATTCGATATCAATATACGTAAGTATTTCTTTGCGTCCTTGTATGGACAACTAGTGCTATTACAACGTGATATAGAAATATTGCAGGATCTACCAGAAGCTATTAACGGACGTGGAAAAGTAATTGATAATTCTGTTGCC
>CAKMPP010000028.1 GCA_927911475.1 uncultured Solobacterium sp.
ATATTGGAGAATATTCAAATATTCATTATGAGGTTGTGAATGCGGAAGAGTTACCGTATGAAGATGAAAGATTTGATATCGTTATTGCTAATATGATGCTATATCATATTCCAAATCTGGATAAGGCTTTATCAGAAATCAGAAGAGTATTAAAAAAAGAATGGAATATTCTACTGTGCTACGTATGGTGAAAATGGGGTGGAATCATTCATCAATCAAATGTTAAACGTTCAAACAGAACGTCAACATACATTTACCTTACAAAATGGCAAAGACATACTTGAACATTGGTTTCCTAGTGTAGAAAAGTTGGAGTATGTAGATAAGTTACGCATTAGCAATCATTCTGATTTAGTGGAGTATATTCGATCCTTTAAGGAAATGAATGATTGGCAAAATTATTCAAAAGAAGAGTTGTATAGATTAATATCCAATTATGACCAACAAGGAGTTATAGAAATTCCAAAAGAGTATGGAATGTTTGTATCTAGAAAGTAAGAAGACGAATTAGATATAGTTCTTCGCTAGAAGAACGTATCAGAAAATGTTAGTAGAAAAATATGGAAAAGTTTTATTTTATTTCAGGTTTAGGTAGTACAAAAGAAACGATTCAAGACTTTGAAAAGAGATGAATCAGTTCAGCTATGAAGTACAATTTATTGATATACCAGGACAGTATTCAAACCGAGATGTAAAGATTCAGAGTGAGCAAGATTTGATAGAATGGTTAACAGATAGAATTCCTGTTGGTTCTAATGTGATTGCTTTTTCGATGGGTGCTGATATAGCAATTCGTTATCATTCTTTCTTACAAGCAAAAAAACTAATCATCTTAGATGGAGGTATCATCGATTACGATTTGATGAATATAACGCTTGAAGAAGATATTGCGATGACAAAATCTTATATTAAAGAAAATCAGTTAGATATGAATGTGGAAACGATATCTAAACTAACAAGCTTACTTCGAGAACATTATATTGATATCTTTCATGCTGGTTTGAATGCAGAAACATTATTACTGTTATCGGATCATCCTGACTTTGTATATCAATATAAGAAGGATAAAATTGAAGCTAACCACGACAATATGAATCACATCTTTATCCAATTTATAAAAGATACAAGTCATGAAGTATATGTTGAAAAACCAAAAGAAGTTACCAATTCAATTATGACTTGGCTAAAAGAACGAACCACAAATTAAATTCTAGATACTATCAGAATTCAAATATTTATACCTTTATTCTAGTAAAGATAGAATAAGGTATTTTTAAGTTTTGAGCATTTTATTAAAGAATTTAAATCAGGTGGTCTATAATCGTAAGCAGAGAGGTATCTAATTATGAATAAGAAAGTAGAAAATATTATTATTGGTTTTGGTAAGGCTGGTAAAACACTAACAAATTACTTAGGTAATAAAGGTGAAAAAACAATATTAGTAGAGAAGTCACCTAACATGTATGGAGGTACATGTATCAATGTTGGCTGTATTCCTTCTAAGTTTTTAGCAACTGCAGCTGATCGTAGAAGTTACAGCCAAGTTAGTAATGAAGAATACTATCAGAATGCAGTTATCAATAAGAAAGCATTGATTGCTAAACTCAATAAGGCAAACTATGACAAGGTTGCGATGAATAGTAACATCGAAGTTATTGATGGACTTGCTTCATTCAAGGATGAACATACAGTAAATATTCAGACAGAAAATGGAGTAGAGGAAGTATCTGCAGATCGTATCTTTATCAATACAGGTGCTAAGCCATTTATTCCTTCTGTGGAAGGCTTAGAAGTAGGTAAGAGAATTCATACGAGTGAAACACTTATGAATCTAGAGGATTTCCCTAAGACTTTAACAATCTTGGGTAGTGGTTTTATCGGTCTAGAATTTGCGGCTACTTATGCAAAGTTTGGCACAAAGGTTACAGTTATTGACAAGGTAGAAAAGTTACTTGCTAGAGAAGATGACGATGTAGCAAACGCTGTATTTGAATCCTATAAGTCATTAGGTGTTGAGTTTATCTTTGGTGCAGATACAAAGCACGTTGAACAAGATGAAAATACAGTCACTCTATCTTATGAAGTAAATGGAGAAACTGGTAAGATTTCTTCAGATGTATTACTTGTTGCGACAGGTAGAACTCCTAATACAAAAGAACTTCATTTAGAAAATGCAGGTGTTGAAGTTTTCAGAACGTGGATTTGTAAATGTAAATGAACACCTACAAACAAATAAGCCACATATCTTTGCGATGGGTGATGTAAATGGTGGACCACAGTTTACTTACATTTCTTTAGATGACTATCGTATTGTAAAGAGCTATTTAGATGGTAGTGGTGCTTATACAAGAAATGATAGACAACCAATTGCATTTTCAGCATTCTTACATCCAACTTATTCCAGAGTTGGTCTAAGTGAGAAGGAAGCACGTCAGGCTGGATATAACATCAAGGTAGCCACATTACCAGTTACTGCAATTCCAAAGGCAAAGATTCTTGGCAATCAAACTGGTATTTATAAGGCAATCGTAGATGCAGATACAAATCAGATTTTAGGTACTGTATTATTTGGTGAAGAATCTCATGAAGTAATCAATATCGTCGTAACTGCAATGATTGCCAAGCAACCATATACAGCACTCGCAAATCAGATCTTCACACACCCAACAATGGCAGAAGCCTTAAATGATTTGTTTGGTTTAATTAAATAGTAACTATATCGAATATTGATTTTAACTATAGCTAATTTAAGTTGGCTATAGTTTTTTTAATTCCTATCTATGTCAATTATATTTGACATAGATTTAAACATATGATACTTTATGTATATCAAATATATTTGACATTTATAGAGGTGGTTATGAATCGTGTAAAAGAATTTCGAGTCAAACTAAATATGTCTCAATTACAGTTATCTAGAGAGATAGATGTATCAAGGCAAGCAATCAATATGATTGAAAATGATAAATATAATCCAAGTTTAGAACTATGTATTAAACTTGCAAAAGCTTTACACACAGATTTAAATTCCTTATTTTGGGATACTACAACAGGAGAATAAGAATGAAAAAGAATTTACAAATAGAATTTATAAAATATTTTTATGGCATCACAACTGAGTTAGATGAGTATGTTAAAACAAGAATTGTATAACTTTGGAAACAATATGTACATGTTATTTAGTTTTAGCATGATTGGTGGTTGGATTTTATCTATTTGCTTTAATCGAGATTGTTTAACGCCAATTCTATTGATCAGTTTTATTTACTCTCAGATTAAACAAGAATCTCTTATCATGAAACTAGGTTTAAATAAGACGGAGGTTACAGCTGATGAGGTTGAATCCGCAAAGAAAATGTTATTAAGAAGAACATTCTTACATGTCTTCATTTCTGGTATTATTGCGGCGATGGTGTTTCATGGATTAATTCGTGGTGGATATATTATTTTTAAGGGTTTTGATCCTTCAAGTGATTTTTTGGTGCCAGGTATTATAGCTGTGTTTGTTGCAATCGTCTTCACTGCATTTATATTCTATTATTGCAATTTAAAAAGAATTATTGTGGTAGAGGAATAATACATTACTGATACATGCATGTATGTATATCTGTGCTTTGAAAGATATACTGAATTTTGATAGAATGACAACAATAGGGGGTGGATAGAGTATGTTATATATATCAGTCATATTACTAGCTGCTCTGATAGCGGTTCAGATAGCAAAGAAGTCTGGGATTCCTTCTTTGATGTTGTTCTTATCTCTAGGTATCATAAGTAGTCTTATTGGGTATAAGTTTGAAGATTATCAGTTTGCAGAAAACTTCTCAAAAATAGCGTTACTAATCATCATCTTCTATGGTGGGTTTGGTACAAACTGGAAAGCCGGAAGAACTGTTGTAATCGAATCATTAATTCTATCCACATTTGGAGTCATCTTTACGTCATTACTGACGGGAACGTTAATTCACTTTGTTCTTCGTTTTGGCTGGGTAGAGAGTTTCTTGATAGGTTCTATCATTGGCTCTACGGATTATGCATCTGTATCAAATATTCTCTCTTCAAAGAATTTGAATTTAAAGTACAATACAGCATCTCTTTTAGAACTTGAAAGTGGCTCAAACGACCCGATGGCGTTTACACTGACTTGTATCTTCTTAGCTTTAATTAAAGGGGAACAGATTTCTATTAGCACAATGTTATTTTTCCAGATTTTCTGGGGCATTCTCATTGGTGTCATCGTTGCCTATGTTGTACGTAAATTCATGGAGTATACAGATCTTCAAAAGAGTGGATTTATTACTGTCTTTATCATTGCGGTTGTACTATTATCTTTCTCGATTAGTGAGTTATTAAATGGAAATGGATATTTAACCGTCTATACCCTCGGTTTGATTTTAGGAAATCAAGTATTTATCGCAAAGAAAGAGGTAACGTTCTTCTTTGATGGTGTATCTAACATTATGAATATCCTATTGTTCTTTATCTTAGGATTACTAGCTACACCTGCACACATCTTAGCAAACTTATTCTTTGCGATTGTTATTGCAGTTGTACTTATCTTTATTGTTAGACCACTCGTAGTATTTGGTTTGATGTTACCGTTTGATTTGAAATTAAATCAAAAATGGCTAGTCTCTTGGGGAGGACTTCGTGGTGCAGCTGCGATTGCCTTTGCAATTATGGTAGTCAATCAGTATACATCAAGTTCTGTGGATATTTTTCATATCGTCTTTGGAGTCTGCTTAATATCATCACTCATACAAGGTTCCTCTATGAAGTGGGTAACTGAAAAGCTACACATGATTGATCCTCGTAATGAAGTATTAAGAACATTTAATTATTATGTAGGAAAAGGAAATATTACATTTGTAAAGTCAGTAGTTGATGAAGGTGGTATTCTTGCACATCGACAGATTAAAGATATATCTTTAGATAAACATTTAATCATTGCGAAGGTAATACGTGATGAGAAACCATTGGTTCCGAATGGAAGTCTTGTATTAAAACCACATGATATTATTGTTTGGAGTGGAGAAGAATACTTTGATCCAAATGGACAAGATCTCATAGAATTTACGGTAACAGAACATCATGCATGGAATCATAAATATATTCGTGATTTAAATCTACCAGATAATAAGTTGATTATTTCAATCAATCGAAATGATGAAATTATACCTGCAACAGGTAGTACGCTGATTCAGACTGATGATCGTGTATTATTATTTAAAGGAAAGAATGCAAAATAATAGAATGACTCGTATCTATCTTTAAACTGTAGATGTGCGAGTCATTTATAATTGTGCTAAATATGATATTTTTTCTATATGTATTCTATGGAAATGAAGATGCGTTATTGAAACAAATCAATGGACCGATGGTTATGTTTATGGGATAGTCATACTATAGATAATTTAGGAATATATTTATTATTTAAACGTTTAAGGAATTGTCAGTCCAAAGATATTAAATCTTTGTAGCGAATGAATTTAAAATATGGAGAATAGTATGAAATTGAAATTAGAAAATATTAAATCTGAAAAAGCACAAGAACTAGCAAATTTAATCCGTGCATATAATCGTTCTAATAGAGAACCGTCACAGAGTGAATCCCTTAACATTTATATAGAAGATGATCATGGGAATTTAATTGCTGGAATTGTAGCGGAGACTTTTGGGTATTGGCTTGAGATTGAATATTTGTATGTAAGAGATGATGTTAGAAGACAAGGTCTAGGTTCAAAAATTCTTAAAATGGCAGAACTTGAATCATTCAATAGAGGGTGTAAGTATTCTTTTGTTAATACATTTCATTTTCAAGCACCAGAATTTTATGAAAAGCATGGTTATAAAGAGGTGTTTGCATTAAAAGAATATCCATATACAGGTAAGCGATACTACTATACAAAAGAGTTATGATTTGATAGTTAGAACAGAAATTGGAACAATGTACTGTAAGTACTAGGTATAATCATAAAAACAAAATGAAAAGATCTACTATTACCAGTAGATCGCTATTAAAATAAATCATTATTAACCTACTAACCACTACATGTTAAAAACTATATATTAGTTAGAACTTAGTCTACTAATTTGATTGTTTAGAAATACAACTTATAATCTTGAAC
>CAKMPP010000029.1 GCA_927911475.1 uncultured Solobacterium sp.
CCGCAATCATCGATCGAATTCTTCCGCTTCTATCGCGATAAAGATGTTATATCCTAATGTAAAGCCATCCCTACGTGCATACATATATCGCCTCTTTAGAGAAGCGCCAGAAAAAAGGTTACCGTTATTGTACCGACCCCCAAAAGTTAGACCAAGAATCTAACGAATGGAGGTCGGTATTTTTTATGACAAAACATAGTTTTGAATTCAAGAAAAAAATAGTTTTAGAATATTTGAATGGTAAAGGAGGAATTCTATATCTTTCTAAAAAATATGGATTAAGTTCTAAATCCCAGCTACACAAATGGGTGAAAAACTATAAAGCATTTGGAATGATGGTTTATTGCGCTCACGAGAGAATGAAGTTTATTCTTTCGAAATGAAACTTTCTATTGTAGAGTTGTATTTAACAAGTGAAATCACATATCAAGAGTTAGCTATACAGAATGGCATTAAGAACCCAGCTACGATTAGCAACTGGGTTAATCGCTTTCGTATAGCAGGTCCTGATGCGTTAAAATCACGCCGAAAGGGTCGAAGGAAAGCTATGGATAAGACAGATAGAAAGACTCAAAACAAACTCGTAGAAGAGACCTCTGTTAATACAAGTGTAGAACACATAAAGGAATTAGAAGATGAACTTCTTCGATTAAGAATAGAGAATGCATTTTTAAAAGAACTGAGGAGGCTGCGTTTAGAGGACGAGGAAAAAAATGAGAGAATGGCACTCGTCATCAACAGTCTCCGACAAAAGTTCAAGCTAAAAGACCTTCTCTCTTATACCGGAATGCCAAAAGCGACATATATGTATTGGCAAAAGAGATTTGATAGAGAAAATCCTGATAAAAAGCTTGAAGAAAACATACAAGAAATTCGTATAAACAATAAGGATTATGGCTACCGTAGAATCGTTGGAGAACTTCGCAACAATGGATATACCATTAATAAAAAGAAAGTACAGAGAATCATACAAAAGCTTCACTTACAGGTAACGTCTTATACTCGCAAAAGCAGAAAATACAGTTCTTATAGAGGAACAGTTGGAAGAGTTGCGCCTAATAGAATTCACAGACGCTTCAAGACACATATACCGCATCAGAAAATAACAACTGATACAACTGAATTCAAGTATTACGAAGTCGATAAAAAGGGTCATATGACAATACATAAGCTTTATCTAGATCCATTTATGGATATGTGTAGTGGTGAGATACTTAGTTACGAAATTGGTAAGAGACCTTCTGCAGAAAACGTGATGAATGCCTTGGAGAAAGCTATTACAATCACTACAGACTGCCCATATAGAAGAACATTTCATTCTGATCAAGGATGGGCATATCAGATGAACGCTTATACACGTAGATTAAAAGAAGAAAGAATCTTCCAGAGTATGTCTCGAAAAGGAAACTGCCTTGATAACTCAGTTATGGAAAATTTCTTTGGACTGATTAAACAAGAAATATACTATGGAGTCATGTATTATAGTTTCGATGAACTGAAGTTAAAAATAGAAAGATTTATAAATTATTACAATGAGCAACGAATAAAAGAAAAGTTAGGATGGATGAGTCCTGTTCAATACAGACAACATCTTCTAACTTCATAAAAAAGAGATGACCAAAGTCATCTCGTAAAAAGTCTAACTTTTAGGGGTCACCTCAATGTGTGGTCTTTTTTTAAAAGTATTGATGATATATTTCTAATGCGGATGCAGGTTCTAAACCTGCTCCTTTTTTAGAAACAACTGCCCCTGCTATATCATTCGCAAACGATAATATATCTTTCATATCCGCATGCATGCATAAGCCAGTGATTACTGCACCTACATGTGAGTCTCCTGCACCGATTGTATCAGCTACAGTTACTTTCTTTGATGGTGCATGTACAAAGTTTGAACCATCATAGCTTGTAGAGCCATTTTCACCCAAGGTAACAATCACAATATTCCCAGTTCGTGTATAGAGTTCTTGTAGACCTTCATGGATATCTGTCTTACCACTTAAACCATGTAGTTCTATCTCATTCACATGTAAAATTGGTTTAAGTGCATAGATTCGATTCATGATTTCTTGAGAGATATGTGCATATCTTGGGCCTGGCGCAAATACAACCTGACCATCACACGATGCTAAACAATCTACAATACGTGGACCATCCTTGTCTTCAATCTCGATTCCACAAGCATAGATATATCCATAAGATGAAAGATCTAGTGAATCTGTCCATTCCTTTCGAAATGTATACTCTGCACCATGGTAAGAAAGAAATGTTCTTTCTCCACTATCCTCAACCAAACAATAACAACAACCATTTTCTTGCGCTGTACGGATAGTGGTAATAATACCTGCTTTTTGTAATTCTGTCTCCACAAATTTTCCATATACACCTGTACCTACAGGGGAAAGAAATGTATATGGCATAGATAGTTGATGCAATATCGATACTACATTAAATGCACAACCACCAATCTGTAATGTTTGACCATAGATGTTCGCATCCTGCGCAGATGATGGTATCGCTGGCAAGTTAATAATGATATCACAAACTGTTGAACCAATGATTAAACAGGGTTTCATATTTTATCCTCTATGCTTTCTTATAATGCATAATGCCACCAATATTCTTGGCATTTGTATAACCCATTCCTCTTAACATCATGACTGCTGCACCAGATCTTCTACCACTATGACAATACACAAATAGTGGTGTGTCTTTTGCATAATGCATGTTATTGATCTGTTCCAAATTAGATAGTGGAATATTTACACTATCTGGAATATGTTCTTCTTCATATTCATCCACTTCTCTAACATCCAGTAGTACTGCCCCTGGTGTTTCTTTCATTATCTTTAATTCTTCATTAATGTCTGTTGTACGAAAGATATCAAATAATCCCATTTATTTTACCTCCATAAATTCTTCTGGTGTTACCATCAGTTGCTCTAACAGATATGTTCCTTGGCTAAAAGTGAACTTTGCAATTCCACCATTCGGCATGATATGTTTCCCTTTCGCCTTCATTTGTTCAGTTAAATCCGCACGATAGATATTGAATAAATGCTTTATCATCGTCATATAGAGAGAACCATGTGCAACAAGTAGTACATTTTCTCCATCTTTTGCACGTGCAACCGCAAGCTTCAATATTCGCTTGATGCGTTCAATCACCTGTTCTTCGCTTTCCCCACCGACATCACTAAAGTCAACACGTGGGTTAAAGCGTTGATATAATTCATCCATGATAGAGTCACGTACTCTAGCTTCATAGGTACCAAAGTCAATCTCTCTTAAATCACGATTTGGTATTGCATTAATATCATGCGTTTCTAAGATATATGCTGCAGTATCACGTGCTCTTTCTGCACTTGAACAGTATGCAAACGCAAAATCGATGTTATGTAATGCTTTCCCTGATAACTTCACCTGGTCAATTCCTTGTGCAGTTAATGGGCTATCACTTCTTCCTTGCATGCGGTTATAGTGATTAAACAGTGTCTCCCCGTGTCTTACATAGTAGAGATGTACTGTCTTATCTTCCATCTTATATTCGAAGTTCTTTGGCTCTACCGGTACTTGTTGAATCTGGTATTCACCATCTTCATATGTAAATACCATGATTCCACCATTTGGGATCATACTACGACCTGCTTCATCACATTCTTGGCGTAAAGTTTCAAGATCAATACCCAGCAAGTACTTCATTGTACAGATTTGATACATGCCATGACCTACAAGTAAAATACGATCACCATCTTCAGATTCATCAATAATCGTACGTAACGTATTGCGGATACGAGCTTCCATCATTGCTGGGGATTCACCACCTGCCGAACTATAATCTAAGCTTTCACGGCATTGACGAATCTCTTCTTCATGCGTTGTATGTCTAACCCCTTCCAATCTTCCAAAACTCATCTCGTGCAATCCTAATAGTAGAACTGGTTGAACCTCTCTATCTTTCGCTATGATATCCGCCGTATTCCAAGCTCGCTCGCTTGGTGAAGTATAAATGTGATCAAACCAAATTTCTTTGAGTTGACCAGCAGTTTCATACGCCTGTGCAATTCCACGCTCTGTTAATGGGGAATCACACCATCCTTGCATACGACCTAAATGATTAAACAATGTTTCTCCATGACGAACAAGATAAAAAGTAATTTTCATTTCTGTTCTCCTAACGCATCTATACTATCATTTTCTGCTCATTATAGTAATCGTGTTACACATAATTCAAATATTATTTCATACAAAAAAGAAGGACTATAGTCCTTCTAGGATTAAAACTAGATTACTTCATTACAAAGCCAACGGCTGTTCCACGACGTACAGGTGATAAGCGTACATATGTTTCAATCTTTGGATAACTGGATACCTCATGATATTCAATCTCATCCCACTTTAAACCTGTATTGTGTGCAGTCAAGAAGTCATCTACACCGAGTGACATCTCTGGTACAGGAACTAATGTAATTGTTGGGCTATTATCATCCAAATAGTTCCAAGCAGCCATAATGCCTAGTGTTTCGTCTAAGCTTTCATGGTACATGATACTGAGGTAACGGCTATCTGGAGTACGTCCATGATAGTCATAAGTATTACCGATGAATAACGCACCGTTTTCATCACGATATAATACAACAACGTTTTGATATTGATCTAATGATACTGTTTCTTTGAGTTCCATAATTAACCCCCTTATACCAATACTATTTCATATCCTTAAGGAAAGCAATATATGCACGATATGCTTCGTATACGTCTGCCTTGGATACTGTTTCAAATGGAGCGTGCATGTTCTGAACACAGATACCTGCATCGATAACATTCATATTCTTATTGGCAAGGATATAAGCGATTGTTCCGCCTCCACCAACGTCAATCTTACCTAGTTCGCAAGTTTGGAACATAACGTTGTTATCATCCATGCACTTACGAATCTGTGCCATAAATTCAGCACTTGCATCATTTGAACCAGACTTACCACGGGAACCTGTATACTTGTTGAAGCAAATACCCTTTCCGAAGTAAGCTGAATTCTTTGGCTCATATACTTCAGGATAGTTTGGATCATACGCAACAGATACATCACTTGATAACATGGCACTATTTTCAAGAGCCTCATGTAAGTTTACAAGTGTTGCACCAACTTGCTTGTCTAATAATTTTGTAACAACATGTTCAAAGAAGTCACTCTGGGCACCAGTAGCACCTACTGAACCGATTTCTTCCTTATCTACTAAGATACATACAGATGTACGTTCTGGCTTATCAATTTCTGCAATTGCACGAAGAGATGTATAAGCACATACCTTATCATCATGGCCATAACCTAAGATCATAGAACGATCTAAACCATAATCACGTGCTTCACCAGCAGGTACAACTTCGATTTCTGCTGAGAGGAAGTCATCTTCTTCAATATCATATTGTTCCTTCAAGAGGTCTAATAGATATGCCTTAACAGGATCCTTTTCAACATCCTTCTTAGGAATAGAACCTACTAATAGATCTAATTTTTCACCTTCTACGACAGTCGCAGCTGGCTTCTGTAATTGTTGAGCAGCTAAGTGAATCAATAAGTCTGATATACCCACAACTGGATCACCTGGCTTATCACCAATATTGATTTCAACTGTTGTGCCATCCTTCTTACATACAACACCAACTAGTGCCATTGCACGTGCTACCCATTGGTACTTCTTGATACCACCATAGTAGTGTGTATCCATTAATACTAAGCCATCCTTTTCATAGATTGGCTTTTGCTTAAGGTCCATACGAGGTGAGTCGATATGTGCGCCTAAGATATTCATACCTTCTGTTAATGGCTTTTTACCTATTACAAATAAGATAACGTTTTTCCCCTTATTTACAGCGTAATAACGATCACCTACCTTTAGCTTCTTCGCCTTTTCAATTGGCTTAAAACCATGTGCTTCCGCAAACGCAACAGAGTTAGTCACAAAGGTACGCTCTGTCTTTGAGTTGCTTAAGAACACACGATAGTCTTCGTTAAATGCGTGTAGTTTCTGTAACTCTGTTTTATTGAGTTTTTCCCAAACTGTGTTTCCCATTTTTATTCTCCTTTAATCTGATACTTATCAAAAACATGTAACATCTTTTTCTCACCTGTGATTCGAACAATCAAACCATCATCGTGATACTTTAAGATATCCATATCTAAGATTGCTTTATATGTATCGAACATGCTTATTTTATCATAGCCTAGTTTACATACAATGCTTTCTTCTGCCGGATAAATCTTTTCAATAATTTCTTCCAATAATGTATCTAAACCTTCTTTGGTATGACAAGAGATGGTTAATCCATCTACTCTTTCAGGATGTGCGAGTTTATCTACCTTATTGAACACATGAATCTGTGGTATATCATCCGCATGAATCTCTTTTAATGTTTCTTGGGTGATAGTACTCTTTTCTTGCCAACTAGGATCAGCTACATCAATCACATGGATTAACAAATCTGCTTCTCTAGCGGCATCCAGGGTACTCTTGAATGCCTCAATGAGTCCATGTGGTAAGTCTGATACAAAACCAACCGTATCATACAACAAGAATTTCTTATGCTTACTTTGGACCATACGAACGCTGGTATCTAGGGTTGCAAACAACATATCTTGTTCTAGCACTTCTTGTCCACCAGACTCTTGCATGGAAAGAATTGCATTCAATAAGGAACTCTTGCCAGCATTGGTATAACCAACTAAGGCAACACGTTTCAATAATGTCTTTTGACGTCTTCGCTCATCCTGATAACGACGTACCTCTATCTTTCGTAGCTCTTCTTTTAAGTCACTGATTTTCTTTTGGTATCTTGCGGCGATGATGGATGATCGCATCTCACCAGCACCACGGTTTGTGACTGCACCACCACGTGAACGTTCGTTATCATTATCCGCATGTAGTACACGTGGTAAATCATACTGTAAACGTGCTACTTCTGTCTGCAATTTTGCCTGACGACTGCGTGCACGCTTTGAGAAGATATCTAGAATTAGCGCAGTACGATCAATCACATTGACTCCACAATACGCAGAGATACGCTCACTGACCTGTATCTTTAAGGGATTGTAGAAGATGATACCATCAGCACCCAGCTCCTCACACATCGCTTTTAATGTTTCTAATTTCCCTGTACGGAATGCCGTATGGGGATCCATACTTTTTGATTGTTGTGTAATCGTTCCAATCACTTCTAGATCACACGCTTTGCAGAGTGCTTCACATTCCTGCATCGCACTTGTAAAGGTACTACTATTCGCTTGTAAACAAACACCTGCAAGAATGATTTTTCTCATATATCTTTTCTTCTTTATTCGCTTTCTAGTTGTAAATAATAATAACTAACTGCTAACCACTGATTATGTTTATAGCCAATGTCTTCAAACGTTGCCTTTTTGATAAAGCCAAATCTTTCATGTAGCTTTTCGCTTGCGATATTCCCCGCTGTTACAAGTGATACGATATTCTTATATCCAGACTTTCTAGCAATCTCTATCATCTCGTTCATCAAGATTTTACCGTAACCATGATGACATGCATTAGGGTCTAAGTAGATTGCTAAATCAACTGTACATGCATACGCTTGTCGACTATTAAAGTCAGAATAATATGCATATCCAACCGGTTTACCATCCTCTTCTAAAATAATCCATGGATATTTTTCTGTGATAAAATCAACTCGTTGTTTAAATTCATCTAATGTTAATTCTTCTGTTTCAAATGTCGCAGTACTATTTCTGATATACCAGTTATACCAATTTAGAATAACTGGTATATCTTTTTCTTCAATTTTTCTAATCATTAGAGTATACCGTGTTACCATCCATCACTGTTAACATTACCTTTGTTCGATGGATGTCAGAAACAGGTATTGTACGAATATCCTTTTCTAATACAACGAAGTCTGCGTAATATCCTTCTTGGATTGCACCGATACAATGATCCATGAATAACATCTTGGCACCGTTTATTGTAAAGGAAGCAATCGCTTCATCAACTGTCAGACATTCTTCTTCATTCATGCATGCATCATAAGAGATTGATTTTCTTGTGACTGCACATTCAATTCCCTTTAATACATCCGGCATTTCTACTGGTGCATCTGAACCATTTGATGCAAGTGTTCCTTTAAATAGCGTTTTATATGGATAGGAAGTACTTGCAAGTTCCTTACCGACTCTAGCTTTTAGAATTTGCGCATCATAATCAATAAAGATCGATTGGAAATAACATGCCAATTTCTGTTCAAGTACTTGCTTGATTTGATCAGGTCTCATAATCTGGCAATGTACGATACCGTGGTGTAAAGGATTACCCTCTAATACTGTATCTTTATATACATGCAGTACATTATCTAATGCCGCATCTCCAATCGCATGTGCGATGGTTGGCATATTGAACTCATTTGCTAGACGCACGTAGGTTTCAATGACATCTTCTTCCAAGGATGCGATTCCCTTCGTTGTTGGATCATCTGCATATGCATTCTTCATATATGCTGTTCTAGCACCCAATGAACCATCTGTAATCAACTTTAATGGACCAATGCGGAAATAGTCATCACCTACATCAAAGGTATAACCATCATCTAAGAACTTTGAAAATTCTTTTGGATTATTGAACTCGCATTGTTCATTGACACGCACCGTTATATCTTGTTTGAATGCCAGAGATTCAAAGGCTCTTAACACTGGTTTATAGTTATGTGTGACTGCTAAGAAATCATCACTGCCAACCGTTGTAACACCAAACTTGTTTGCATAACTTGCACCGATATGAATGTATTCTTTAATCTTTTCTTCATCTGGTTGTGGGTATGCATTGTGAATATTATTTAATGCATTCTCTTCCACAAAACCATTCTCATAGTCGATGTTTCCACCTTCTACCTTAGTATGTTCTGTGATTCCAGCAGCTTTCAAAGCAGCTGTATTTGCAGATAAAACATGACCACACGCACGTGTTAAGGCAATTGGTACTTCTGTACTTATTTCATCAAGCATCTTTCTTGTTGGCTTTTGATGGTCCGAAAAAGATTCTTCATTGTATCCACGACCAATAATCCACTCACCTGCTTTTGTTGTCACAAGTTTTTCTTTTACCTTCGCAACAACTTCTTCATTTGAACGACAATCATCCAATACAACATTGGATAAGTACATACCAAGTTCTGCTAGATGCATATGACTATCCACAAAACCAGGTACAACGAACATACCCTTTAAGTCAACGATTTCTGCACCTTCTTTACAGAGTAATTCCTCAATCTCTTGATTCGTTCCTACTTTAATAATATATTCATCACTCGTCGCAAAAGCAGTTGCTGGATTTTGCCAGATATTACAATTAATATAACCTTTTTTCATATGTGATGATCTCCGTTTCTTCTTAAAGATTATACTATCAACCACTCATTCCTTCATAGGAAATAACTAAAAATCACCACACTTTTGCATGGTGATTTTATTTATTCCGTACGTAACGCTTCTACAGGATCTTTCTTCGCTGCACTACGTGAAGGAATGAGCCCTCCAATTACAGTAATGACGATACTAATTAAAACTAAGATTCCTGCCGATTCAAGTGGTAATACTGCATTTAAATCTTCAATCTTGGATACTGTTTGGATGATATTATTAATCGGAATTAATAGTAGCAGTGTAATACCGATACCAAGAATACCGGAGAAGATGCCGATGATAAATGTTTCTGCATTAAATAGTTGTGAGATGTTCTTCTTAGAAGCACCCAGTGCACGAAGAATACCAATTTCCTTCGTTCTTTCCATTACAGAAATATATGTAATGATACCAATCATAATAGATGAAACAATCAGAGATACTGCCACAAACGCAATCAGTACATATGAGATACCATTGATGATAGTCGTTAAGGATGACGTCATTAAGGCAACATAGTCTGTATAGGAAATCTTTGAATCTTTATCAACAGTATTGTTGTAATTTTCAATTGCTTTCCCTATCGCATCTTTATTTTCAAAACTATCTGCGTAAATACTAATACTAGATGGCGAATCATAACTCACCGCCCCAAATGATGCGAGATTTTTCTCTAACGATTTACCACTAATATAATCATTGTAAATCGTAAGAAGAGTTGTCGTATTTGGACTATCATTTAGATAGTTTTCCAGCATACTTGCCATACTCATTTCTGGACTTATCGATAATCTAGATAAAGCATTCATATCAAAATCATTTGTGTTATCTGCTTGGCTTTGACTATTACCATCGTAATACATAATCAATTGATACATATTTGCCTTTTCTTCATTACTGAGATTTAATAGGTAATCTTTAGTATCTTGTATCTTCTCTTCATCAGTTGCAGCACGAAAGCGTACTCCATTTAGTATATTAATTTCTGGAGTATTCTTTTGCGCTTGTACAATGATCGACTGATTTGCACGGTCTATCACATGATTGGTTAATAGATTCGTATATGCGACAACAGTATTGATAGTCGCATTTTTCGCATCTTTCTTAGGGCGAATAATCCCTGTTACCTTTAAAGGAATCGCTTTATTCATCAATCCGGCCGCATCATATTCTGGATTTTTAATTTGGCGATAGCTACCATTCTCATTTTTTACATAGTTTTCACTTGATGGCACAAGATAGAATGTCTTCTGTAGCATGTCCTCATAGTTAAGTGTAAAGTCGTCTCCATCTTGTTTGTTTGCCAGCTGATTTTTTGCAGCTGTAAATTGTTCCTTTGTGATAAATCCAAGTTGATACATGGATTGTACTGGGATACTGTTATTTTCATTTAGTACCATTACAACTTCGTTATAGGCATTTGGCCAAGAACCAGACACCATTTCATAATTATCTGTTACAACAGATGAAATAGGTTGTCCACTTGTACCAGCTACCATTTCTGAGAAGTTCTTCGCAGATTGGTTACTTACACCCATATTTGCAAAGTTAAACATGCGGGGACGATTAGAACTTCCATTTCCTCCATCTAGTTCAATGTTTGTATCGATGAGTTGTTGATTTGGATTTTGCGCATATACACCAAAGTTAACGTTATAACTATAGATAATTCCATTTTCACCTACATATTGGTGAATCTCAGAAGTAGAATCATCAAGATACTTCTTAAATTCTGCTAGATTATTTTGAATCAGATTATTTGTGATGGCATCACTTTGTTTCAGTGATTGGTAGTCCGTATGGACCTTTCCATCATCTGCTTTTGTTTCTTTTTGAGAAGATAAGCCCATCATCTGTCCACGTAACTGCATAATTGAAGTTGCGTCCACTGTCTGTGAAGAAATCGTAATTGGATAGGAAGTCATCGTTTCCTTCTGTACACGTGTAATATACTGATTCATTCCTGTTGATAAGGCTACGATCAAAGCAATACCAATAATACCGATACTACCTGCAAAAGAAGTCAAAATTGTTCTTCCAATTTTTGTACGAAGATTGGCAAATGATAAGCCCAAAGATGTCCAAAATGACATTGATATACGCTTCGGATTCTTTGCGAGTTTTTCTTCGATACTTCCTTCTGGTACGTCATATGGATTTGTATCACTGATGATTTGTCCATCTTTTAAGTTAACGATACGCGTTGAATACGCTTCTGAAAGTTCAGGATTATGTGTAACCATGATAACAAGCTTCTCTTCAGCAATCTGCTTTAAAAGATTCATGATTTGAATACTTGTCTCTGTATCAAGTGCCCCTGTTGGCTCATCCGCAAGTAATATATCTGGATTATTGATTAAAGCACGCGCGATTGCGACACGCTGCATTTGTCCACCCGATAATTGATTTGGCTTTTTATGGACATGATCCTTGAGCCCAACTTTTTCTAGCACTTCCGTCGCACGTCTTTTTCTTTCTTTACGTGAAACGCCAGAAAGAGTTAATGCCATCTCAACATTAGAAAGTACATTCTGATGGGGAATCAGATTATAACTTTGAAATACAAATCCAATTGAAGTATTACGGTACGCATCCCAATCAACATCTCTATACTTCTTTGTAGATACACCATTAATGACTAAATCACCACTATCATAACGGTCTAATCCACCAATAATATTTAACATCGTTGTCTTACCAGAACCGGACTGTCCTAGGATTGACACGAATTCATTTTCCCTAAAATTTAAAGAGACACCCTTTAAGGCAACTTGTGTAAGTTCTCCTACCGTGTAACTCTTTACAATGTTCTTCAGTTGTAACATGTAAGAAACCCCCTGATACAAATTAAGAATAACATACTATAATTTACGTTTTATAAAGTCTTTTTTAAGATGAAAAAAAGCAGATTTTCATCTGCTTTTTAGACACTCTTATAAAGTCTGCTTAACAACAGCTTCAAGTTCTTCTCTTGGCATGAATCCTAAAGAAGAAGCTACCTTTTCGCCATTCTTGAAACCAATCATTGTAGGAATAGACATGATGCCATACTGTTGGGCAATCTCAGGATTGTCATCAACATTTACCTTTACAAACTTAATGTCTGTATAGTCCTTAGAAATTTCTTCAAGAACTGGTCCTACCATCTTACATGGTCCACACCAGTCAGCGTAAAAGTCTACAAATACTGATTTGTTACCAGCTAATACTTGATCATATTCTGCTTTATTCTTAATAATATCCATTTTTGAATACCTCCGTGAGCATATTATTACATAAATATTATTTGATACAAAAGAATTATGCATCTATTTAATTTTTGCGGCAGCTTCTTCATCTAAAATAACAGTTACATCTGGGTGATCCTGTAAGATACTTGCTGGACATTCTGTTGTCTTAGGACCCTTGATCATACCGTATACTGCATCCGCCTTATTTGCGCCTGTAGCGATTAAGATAATCTTCTTCGCACGCATAATTGTGCCTAAACCTTGTGTAATTGCAAGTGTTGGAACTTGTTCAATATCACCACCGAAGAAGCGAGCATTATCCTTTCGTGTTTGTTCTGTTAGTTCCATTGTATGTGTCAAACTGTCAAAGGCAGCACCTGGTTCATTGAAAGCGATATGTCCATCAGAACCAATACCAAGAATTTGTACATCTACAACATACTTGGCCATTTCACTTTCGTAACGTACGCATTCAGCTTCAGGATCAGCTGCTTCACCATTAGGAATATGAATATTCTCTTCAGGAACGTCAATCTCATTGAAGAGATTATCATGCATGAATGTGTAGTAACTCTGTTCGTGATTACGTGGTAGACCAACATATTCATCTAGGTTGAATGTAATAGCATTCTTATAAGATGTACCATTTGTCTTATGGTCTGCAATCATCTTCTTATACAAACCAACTGGTGTAGAACCTGTAGCCAATCCTAATACTGGATTTTCCTTCTCTACAACCTGACGCATAATCTTGAATGCTTCTTCACTTACTTGGTCGTAGGAATCTGCGATAACAATTTTTAACATTTTTCTTTCTCCTTCTTTTTAGAATAGTGTTATTGAATACGCTGTTTGCCAGCTATCATTACATCTAACAAAATTGTTCCTTCACGTTTTTCAAACGGAACTTCATTCTTTTCAAAATCTGTATGAGAGTACCATGGTTCAATACATATAAATGGTGCATATGGTGACCAATATGCTAGCCATGGATAACCCTGATATTCCACCTGTACACCATGTGTACCGTCTGTTAATTTCGTGCATGTACTACGTGGGTTTTGGATAATGATTGTTTTCTTTAAAGCATCTTTGTCCAAAACAATCACATCTACTTCTTGATCATCCACTACTTCCTTTTGATTTAACTCTAAGTGGTACATATCAAATGCTTTCCCTTCTTCGAGTGGACAATTGAAAGCTGGATGTAAACCAAAGTTAAATGGCATTGTGCAATCATCTCTATTTTCAATACGATATGTGATATCTAACTTCTTAGCTTCTAAAGTATATGTAACTTCAAGTCGGAAGCGAAATGGATATTGTGCTAGTGTTTCTTCACTATCACAAAGTTCCATAACGATTTGAGTATCAGTATGCTTGATACATTTAAATTCACTATTTCTAGCAAAGCCATGGTTTCCAGTACGGTACTCTTTACCTTGAATATGGAGGATACCATCCCAAGTTTTACCAACCATCGGAAATAAGATTGGATTTCTTCCAGCCCAATAAGTCTTATCACCTTGCCACATTGCCTCGATATTCGTTTCACGATCAAAGAAACTATGTATTTCAGCTGCATGTTCATCAATCGTTACTGACACAAGTGAATTTTGAATTGTATACGTTGACATATATTCCCCCAACTCATTGGTTTTATTATAGCACTTTGAAAGATTTATAAATTTCAATCCTTCCACAAAATTTATAAATTCATATTTTTTTCATGAATTTGACCATATAATTGGACTTTTTTCACAGTTAGCGTGATAATTTTAATGTTCAAGGAGGAAATTAGTATGTCATTTATAGACGGAATTAAAGAAAGAGCTAAAAAAGATATAAAAACAATTGTATTACCAGAATCAGAAGATGAAAGAACACTTCGTGCTACTGCTAAAATCTTAGAAGAAAAAACAGCGAACATTATCTTAATCGGTGATGAAGCAACTGTAAAAGCAGATGCCGAGAAATATGGCGTTAACATTGATGGTGCAACAATCATCAACCCAGAAACTTCTGACAAGTTAGAAGAATATGTAAACACATTATATGAATTACGTAAAGCTAAGGGTATGACTCCTGAAGCTGCTCGTGAAGCATTATTAAGCGATCGCACAACATTCGGTGTCATGGTATTAAAGACAGGTGGAGCTGATGGTCTTGTATCAGGAGCTTGCCACTCTACAGCAAATACATTACGTCCAGCATTACAAATTTTACGTACAGCACCAGGTGCAAAATTAGTTTCAGGCTTCTTTATCATGGACGTTCCAAATTGCGAATTTGGTTATCATGGAACATTTGCATTCGCAGACTGTGGTCTAAACCAAGATCCAGACTGCGAAAGCCTAGCAGCTATCGCTAACGATACAGCAAATACATTTAAAACTCTTGTAGGAGCTGATCCAAAGGTTGCTTTCCTATCCCACTCTACAATGGGTAGTGCAAAACATGCATGTGTAGATAAAGTATGTAATGCAGTTGCGATTGCACACGAACAATATCCAGATTTAGTATGCGATGGAGAACTACAGCTAGACGCAGCTATCGTTCCAAGCGTAGCAGCTAGCAAAGCTCCAGGATCACCTGTTGCAGGTCAAGCTAATGTATTAATTTTCCCTAACCTAGACTGCGGTAACATCGGTTATAAGTTAGTACAGCGTTTAGCTAAGGCTGAAGCATATGGACCAATGTTACAAGGTATCGCTAAGCCAGTAAACGATTTATCCCGTGGATGTTCTTGGGAAGATATCGTTGGTGTAGTAGCCTTAACAGCTGTACAAGCACAAAACGCTAAATAATAATTAAGTGTATGCTTGCATACATACAAAAACAAGAGATATCTGTACGGATATCTCTTTTAGTTTATGCGATTATCATTATTTAAATATAATTTTAATTTTGAACTGCATTTGCAGATACGATATATATGCCGTTAGGTATGCATTGTATTGGAAGGATGCTATCTACATCTGCCCAACCCATTTTTTCACAATTATGGTTTGGACAATCAACTTTACTTACATGCCACTTTCCATCTTTTACTTCGATTGTTAAATTACCCACATTACCTTTCACCGTATATGTGGCATCAACACCAGAATCGAACCACTGAACAATTTCTCCGTGATATACAACTACAATCCATTCACCTTTTGCTTGTTCATTTGGTGCTCCATTAATTGAATTATCTGTCCTATTTATCATTGTAGGCACAAATTTAAATATCATAATTAGCACAAGAGATAAAGCAACTATGATTCCAAGTGCAATATATTCTTTCTTTTTCATATTTGCCCCCCTTTTTTATATGAACGATACAAACCGGTTATTTCTTATCCCAAGGAAGTAAGTTATCTCCCTTTACAAGATATGCATTCGTAGCGATTCTTGCAAGTGGTGTATCAGAGTAAGAATCAGAATAGAAGTTTTCAATCGTTGTATTGTTGAATACTTCACGATAACGACGCACCTTCTCTTCTCCGTGGCAATTTAGTCCATTATACTCACCTGTATGCATATTAACTACACTTGCCATGCATGTTTTTATACCAACCTTCTTACAGAAAGATTGAATTAAGAATTCTGGAGAAGCAGAAATAACTACATCATCTTCTTTCTGTGTATCTTTATACCACTGCTTTACATGGTCTAAATGACTGCTCGTATAGTCTTCTACTACTTTTTCCATATCTTCTACGTAGCGAAACATGCGATATAGATTTGATTTGAAAGTTAGTTTAGGCACAATGTGTAGTACATATAAAAGTCCAAACCAAACTGTACGTGGTAAATTGATTAAAGTTTTAGGGCGATGTAGCCATAGATATTTCACGAAACCCACAGTGGAATCACCATGGTAGATTGTATCATCCCAATCGTAAACGTTCATTGTAATCTCCATTCTGATTGCTTTTACAAGATAAGATATCTTTCCACAAATTGCAAGTCCCTAAAAAAAGATAGCCTAAGCTATCTTTTAATATTGTCCCATTGCTGGAGGTACAGGTAGTTCTTTTTCTGGAAGCTGTGCAATTGCGGCTTCTGTTGTGATAAATAGACCTGAAATACTTGCGGCATTTAATAATGCAGAGCGAGTTACCTTCGTAGGATCGATGATACCTGCTTCATACATATCAACCCATTCACCAGTTTTCGCATTGAAACCATAGTTTTCTTTCGCTGCTAACTGTTGTTCATAGATTT
>CAKMPP010000030.1 GCA_927911475.1 uncultured Solobacterium sp.
GCAAACATTGAATCATTTAACATATGGTGACCATAAATGACTGTATTCTTATGTGTAAAGTCTCTGCCATTATTGTAGTCAATAAATACAGTTCCGCTTAGATTGTATGTACCATCAAATAAGTGGTCCAAGTAGTAACTATTACCATACTTATTTTCATCTGTACTAGCGCCAAACACAACCGGATAGTCTACATTAGAGTTTGGAAGTGTAATCCAACCAGCACAATCTGGGTTTTGAGATAACAACTTCTGGAAATCTAATGTTGAAGCTGTATCATCTTTATCCGTGTCCTTCTTTGTTGTAACGGCATCTTTGCGTAAGTTATCATACGCATTTCCTGCTTGGTTATAACTTGCTAGACCTTTATATAACTGATAGCCAGAAAAAATCGCAACACCTAAACAAACCACCATGATGATGTCGAGTACGATTCTTCCCACTCTAGATAATTTCTTTTTATTCTTCTTTTCTTTCATACTAACCTCTGCAATATTTTACAGTCGATTGACTGAGTGTGCAAGCATTCGCCAAATACACGCAACTATGTAATAATAATACCATGTTAGGCGTAGACATCGTAGATATGCTTCGAATTGACTTAGAAAAACCCATCATTTCACATGTTTTAACACAATCCGAAATGGTGGAATTCTCCTTAAAGCATACTACCACACAGAAAAAACAATACTTTGCGGGACGATTTGCGGCGAAAGAAGCTATCTTCAAGGCAACCCAGGATAAAGATTACCTACAGTACAGTATCCTAAATGATGAAAGTGGAAAACCTTACATCAAAGACCATCCTGAACTTGAAGTGAGTATCTCACATGATGCAAACATCGCTATCGCAATTGTACAAAGTATTTCAAATTTATAAATAAATTCGTTTTTAAAAGGTTCTCTTTTTGCAAGAGAACCTTTCTATTATTCCTGATCTTTTGGTATTTTTCGATATATTAAATATGCCAAAATAAGTAATACTAGTATCACTAAAATTAGAATTGTGAATAATACCGATATCTTCGGAATATTCATATTTATATCGGTTAAATAAAACTTAATATACAGTTGTATCGTGATACCCATCAAAACTAAAGCAGCTAAATACACGCATAGGAACAATAACATCTTTTTTCTCATAAACTCTCCTTTTATAAATTAGAAATATGCAAAAGATAAATGATAGCAGTGTAATGATAGTTGAACATAATAGTTGAATATCTACTTTTAGTATACACCCAAATTAAAAACACTCTCTATTTGAATGACAGGTAGAGAATGTTTTTTTTGATTAATTTTGTATTGTATTGATTGGATAAGATTCTTGCATCTTTCTTGCGACAATGTATCCATTCTCTGCTGTGCGCAATAGAATTAGCGGCATCGTACGACTTAAGAATAAGTGAATACCTTCAGTAACAGAGTACGCCCCACAGTTATTGAAGGCTAAATAATCACCTGCATGCAACCCTTGCAGTGTTACATCTCTGACTAGTACATCTGCCGTTGTACAAAGACTACCACACAAACACCAATTCTTTTCTGTACGATCATCACATGCGTGCAAGTGTTGAATGTGTGGCACTTTCATACCCATCATCTGGCCATAGTAGTTTAGATGATTCATACCACCATCTACGATACAGTAATTTACGCCTTCATTAGACTTACAATCCATTGCACGAGTCAGGTATGTTCCACAGAATGTGGAATAGAATCTACCCATTTCAATTGTTAAATCAACAACCTCAGATAGCTCTTTTAACTTTGCATGGATATTCTCAAGAGGTTTTAGTGTATCACTAAAATCATCGCCTTTGAATAACGGAACGGATAGACCTGGTCCGTATTCAATCTGTTCTACTTTACGATTGAATGTTGTTTGAATCTCTTTGATTAATTCTAACAACATATCCAACTCTTTGATTTGTTTATCATTCTTCTTGCGTTGTGTACCCGCAAAGTAGTGGATACCCTTTACGATCACGTTTGGATACTTTTCTTCATTTGCATAGATTGAGAATAAATCTTCCTTGGACATACCAAACTGACTACCTGCATTTAAACGAGGTAGAATTTCAACTTTCTTTTGGTACTTCCCAGCTACTTCATTTACGATATCCATGTGCAATAGAGATTCTGCTGTGTAGTGAATCACTCCATATTCCATCGCATCTGTGACATCCACTTCGGTCTTATTAACGCCTGAGTATAGAATCTTTGTTGGTTCTACATGCAGAGCTTTACAGATAGACAACTCACCTGGACTACACACTTCTAGTTTATCCGTGATTTCTGCCATCGTCGGAATCAAGAATGGATTTGCCTTGATGGAATAACATAGGCGATATGCACCACCTACAATTTCTCTCATTTTTGAAACACGTTGTTTTACTGCTTCTAAATCAAAGATAAAGCAAGGTGTTTGATAATGTTCTGCGATATACTTTAGTTCTTTTTCTTGCATTATTCGATTCCTTCCATCTTCTTTAATACAGCACGATCAATCTTACCGTTCTTTGTCATTGGCATCTCATCCAAGTGTACTAACTTGTTAGGTACCATGTAGCTTGGCATAACAACCTTTAGTTCATTATGTAATTCCTTTTGATCACGCTCACCTAACCAAAATAAGTAGATACGCTTCTTATTGCTGTCATAGATTGCACATGCACGCACAACACCACTACGTCCTTGCACTAAACTTTCAATTTCACCTAACTCAATGCGATGCCCTAGGTGCTTGATTTGGAAGTCTTTACGTCCAATATAAACAAGTTCTCCATGCTCGTTATATTTTGCAAGGTCGCCTGTACGATACATGCGTTCATAGTACACAGTATTTAATGGATTCTGTACGAATACAGACGCTGTCTTTTCACCGTCATGATAATAACCTAACGCTAGACATGCCCCCGCCACACAGATTTCTCCACTTTCATTTGGTGTATCCACCAATTTATTTTCATCAGATAGTAAGAATACCTTCTCATTATCAAACGCTGACCCAATTGGAATAATTTCATCTGCACTATATTCACGATTCTCTAAACGATAATACGTACAGTTACATGTAATCTCTGTAGGTCCATATAAATTGATAAACTCTGCCTTTGGACAATTCTTCATCCAGATATTTAAATGCTTAATTGGCATAACCTCGCCACTGAACATAACTAAACGAATCGTCTCAGGATTACGGTAACCAAATCCATTCATAATGGACACAAAGCACATTGCACTAACAGCCCATGTTAATACTGTCACCTGATGATCACATAAGAAATCCATCAAATGCGTTGGATTGCTGAAGAATTCACGTGGAATGAGTTCTACTCTAGCGCCAACATAGATACTGCTATAAATATCTTTCACTGACACATCAAAATCAAACGGTGCTTGGTTAGCAATACGGTCATCTGCACAAATTCCAGAGACTTTCACAAATTCCGGAATAAAGTCAATGACAGATCCGTGCCCAACAACAACACCCTTTGGCACACCAGTGGAACCGCTCGTAAAGTTTACGTAGAGAGGATCTGTACTAGCTGCTTGTTTGCGAATACCTGCAAGCATGTTTCATCAATATTGCCTTCACGGATAATATCTTCAACTTTCAAAATATTAACAGTAGGCCCTAATTTCTCACGCGCTTCCTCATAGAAACGTTCATTACTCAAGATAACATTTGGATTTAATACTTCCAAAATCTTTTCAATGCGTCCAATTGGCTGTCTTGTGTCAATCAGTGAATAGAATCCACCCGCATAGACAGCACCATACATCGCCGCAAGTGTAGTGTTACCTTTTTCCATATACATCGCAACCGCTTGGCGAGGTTGAATATATGTCGCAAGCTTTGTACCAAGAATCTTGGCATCTTTCACTAACTCTTCATATGTCATCTCTGCGGTTTCATCTGCGACTGCAATCTTATTTGGATGTTTTAGGCAAGAGGCTTCTAGCCATTCAAGAATATTCTTTGTCATACTTTAAACTCCTAGCGTATCTATTTTACTATGTTCATTCATTTTTGAATGTTAAATTTATCTGAAAAGACAAAAATGGAGTATCCTCCTCCATTTTTAACAATTAAAATATACAAACAACATACGGTCTTTGCCGTTCATATCTTTAAGGATTTCAAAGCGAGCTTCCGGTAACATCTCTTCTACTAGTTTGCTCATACGCTCGCGCTGATCCCATCCCATTTCAAAAGCCATAAATGCTTTCTCGTTGAGAACTTTCTTACAATCCTGAAAAATCATACGATAGAACTTTAGTCCATCCTCACCACCAAATAAGGCTACATGAGGTTCAAAGTCCACAACAGAGGTTTCCATCTGTTCATCCTGCGGTATGTATGGAGGATTGGAAATGAGTACATCCAAATGACGGTTTGCGTCAATTAATGGTTGTAACATATCTCCTGCAGTAAAGTCGATTACGACTTCGTTATTCTCTGCGTTCTTCCGTGCAGTGACTAAAGCTTCTTCACTAATATCTGTTGCGTGCATCTTCACACGACTTTCTTCTTTTGCAACTGTAATCGCAATGGCACCAGAACCAGTCCCAACGTCTGCACATTCTACAGTTTCCTTTACCGGGAAGATCTCATCAATACGAGATAAAATCAATGCACAGAGTTCTTCCGTTTCACAGCGTGGAATTAATACATCTTCATTGACAATCATCTTATATCCATAGAACCATGAGTAACCTAATACATGCGCCATTGGTTCCTGTTTTAAGATTCTTTCCATGCCTGCATGGAATTCACTTGCGAGTGTTTCTGGCATCTCATCATCGATATGCATAAACAAATCATAGCGTTCACGTTGAGAGATTTCTAAAAGATATGCCATGACAGTTTCCGCAGGAATATCATTTTTTAGACACTCTTTTTCGTATTGCTTAATTGTTTTCGCAAATGTACTCACACTGCTGTCTCCTCGAGTTTTCTCTTTTCTTCTTCTGCTAATAAGCCCTCAATAACACCATCAAGTTTACCTTCCATGATGCGGTCTAACTGTGTAATTGTTAAACCGATGCGGTGGTCTGTAACACGGTTTTGTGGGTAGTTGTATGTTCTAATCTTTTCTGAACGATCACCCGTACCAATCTTGGCACGACGAATCTTACCAGCTTCTTCTTCCTGGATACGCTTGAGTTCTTCGTATACACGTGCACGAATTAAGCGCATTGCAGTCTCACGGTTTTCAATCTGTGAACGTCCATCTTGGCAGTTTACTGTAATACCTGTTGGAACGTGTACGATACGTACGGCAGAGTCTGTCTTATTAATGTGCTGTCCACCGGCACCAGAAGCACGGTGTGTTTCAATTGTTAAGTCCTTTGGATCGATTTCAATATCTGTATCTTCCGCTTCAGGTTGACATAGTACTGTTGCGGTAGAAGTATGAATACGTCCCTGTGTCTCTGTCTTTGGTACGCGCTGTACACGGTGTACACCAGATTCAAACTTCAATTCCTTATACACATCTGTTCCCTTTACAGAGAAGATAATCTGCGTATATCCACCTGCTTCACTGACAGAAGCTTCCAAAACCTGTACCTTCCAGCCCTTGCTTTCTGCGTACTTGCTATACATACGATATAGGTCACCAGCGAAGATGTTGCCTTCATCTCCACCAGCGCCACCACGGATTTCCATAATGACATCATGGTCATCATCTGGATCACGTGGCACAAGTAAGTGCTGAATTCTTTCTAACAAGGCTTCACGTTCTGGTTCACACTCATCCTTTTCCATACGCGCCATCTCTTTGAGTTCAGGATCATTCTCCTTTAACATCTCATCTGCTTGTGCAATACGAGAGTCTAGCTCTAGAAGTTGGTGGTACGCTTCAACAGGTTGTGTAAGCCTTGCCTGTTCCTTTGATAATTTTGTAAGAAGCTTAGGGTCTGACATTACCTTTTCATCCATCAGCTTCTCTACGATTTCTTTATATTGTTTTTCTATTTCACTTAATTTTGTTCTAACTGCGTCCATAGTATTCTCCACATATTTTCCATAACAACTTTAACATAGATTATATTCTTTGTATTCAAAGAAAAAGGTCCGGAATTATACCGGACCGGCTTTATTTCATACCGTACTTCTTATTGAACTTCTCGATACGTCCTTGAGCCTGTGCGAATCTCTGACGTCCAGTATAGAATGGATGGCAGTTTGAGCATGTATCTACTTTAATTTCAGATAATACAGAACCTGTTTCAAATTCTGCACCACAGCTTGTGCATACTACCTTCGCCTTGTGATAAGTTGGATGAATATCTTTTTTCATTTTTATCTCCCTTCTGCCTTAAGCCTCTGATTGGCTTAAAGAAAGTGCTAAATTGCCTATTTATACTACCATAACAATTTTTTTTCGTGCAATCTTTTTATTCAACAGTTTCACGCCAAATCACTGCACCTAGATTTTTTAACTTCTGGTCGATTTCAGCGTAACCACGATCGATGTGATATACATCATGGATTTCTGTGACACCTTCTGCTAGTAGACCCGCCACTAACATCGCTGCACCACAACGTAAATCTGTCGCAACAACCTTGGTTCCAAATAAAGAACTTGGGCCTTTGATACTAGCAGAGCCTGTTGATACTTCAATATCTGCACCCATACGTTGTAATTCTCCGCAGTGCTTAAAGCGCTCTACGTAGATTGTCTCTACAACTTTGGATTCACCATGTGCTTGTGTCATCAGCGTTGTAAGTGGTTGTTGTAAGTCAGTCGCAAAACCAGGATATGGTCTTGTGGTAACATCCGTCGCAACTAGTTTATCTGTATGACGGATTGTAATACGGTCTACATCAATATCCATATCAACACCCATTTCCTGTAACTTAGAAGTTAAGGCATCTAAGTGTTGTGGGATGATATTCTTGATAACCATCTTCTTAGCACAAGCAGCCGCAATCACTAAGAATGTTCCTGCTTCGATACGGTCTGGAATAATTTCATGGAAACAACCCATCAATTGATCAACACCATCAATTGTGATGACATTTGTACCTGCACCACGAATATGTGCACCCATCTTGTTTAATAATGTCGCAACATCGATGATTTCTGGTTCCTTCGCAGCATTTTCAATCGTTGTACGACCCTTTGCATATACAGCAGCCATCATAATATTGATAGTTGCGCCAACACTTGCAATATCCAAGAAGATTTTCGCACCCTTTAATTCCTTGGCTTCAATGGTATAACAAGCCTTGTCATACGTTACTTTAGCACCCAAGGCTTCAAAACCCTTTAAGTGTAAGTCAATTGGTCTTGGACCTAAGTAACAACCACCAGGCATCTTCATACATACACGACCAAATCTACCTAACAAAGCACCCATGAAGTAGTACGATGCACGTAGCTTTGTGACTGCATCATCTACTAAATCAATATTTTGGATATTTGTAGGATCAATAATCAGATGATCAGAAGAACGTGCTTCAACTTGAACACCTAATAAATTTAAGATCTTTGTTAGGGATTCAACGTCCGCAATCTGCGGAACCCCAACGATTGTGACTGGTCCATGAGCCAGTACGGTAGCAGGAATCAGTGCTACTGTCGCATTCTTTGCACTAGAGATTGTGACTTCTCCCTCTAGCGTATGTCCACCTTCAATTTTAATTACTTCCTGCATATGTATTTTCCTTTCTGATTAACTCCGTCAGCTCGTGTATATCCTTTACAAGTATATCTGCTTTTGATTGATCCTGGTAGAAGCGATCATCAATTCTCGCAACGGTTTTTATTCCAGCTGAGATACCTGCTTGTATCCCTGCTTTACTATCTTCATAAACCAAGCACTCTTCTTTACGTACTTGTAGTGCCTCTTGGGCAAGTAAATAGATATCTGGATATGGTTTTGAACGTTTGCAGTTTTCTCCACTTTCAATAAAGTCAAAGTATCTCAAGATTCCCATTTCCTTTAGGCTTGTCACAATCAAGTCATATGACGAGGCCGAACATACCGCTAACTTTAAGCCCATCTTCTTCATCTGTTGTAATTCTTGCGGTACACCTGGAAACATAATCTCTTCAAAGTGGATTGGGTGTTCCACATTAAAGTATCTTTCATTATTTTCACGAATCACTTCAAGAGGGACTTTACCATTAGCATTTTATACAACATCTCATATGTTTTCTGCATTGTTGTGCCGATGATTTGATAGATATTCTCTACAGGCCCTTCATATCCATACGCACGCATCTGTGCAACTGTCCCTTGCATATAATAGTATTCGCTATCGTAAAGAATACCGTCCATGTCAAACAATACCGCTTTTATCATATACAGCATTTTACATGAATTTTCGTATCCATTCTAGATGTATGCAAAAGTTTGCACAATCATTATACAACGAGATAGAAAAAAGAGGCCCACGTGAGCCTCTATATCACTCAATTTGTAATTAAGCTTTGTCAGCGGAACCGAATTGGTTAACCATTTCGATTACCTTAGCAACGATTGCGTCAGCACCTGGTTTGAGTAACTTACGTGGGTCAAAGCCCTTACCCTGTTGGTCCTTACCAGCTTCGATGTATTCACGAGTTGCCTTAGCAAATACAATCTGTAAGTCTGTATTTACGTTGATCTTAGATACACCCATTGTGATAGCCTTGTGTACTTGGTCAAATGGGATACCAGAACCACCGTGTAATACTAATGGCTTACCATTACAGCAGCATCGATTTCTGATAATCTTTCGAAATTTAATCCTGCCCAGTCTGCTGGATAAACACCGTGGATGTTACCGATACCTGCAGCTAAGAAATCAACGCCTAATGAAGCGATTTCTGCGCATTCCTTTGGATCAGCCAATTCACCGTTAGATGTAACGCCATCCTCTGTACCACCGATACCACCAACTTCACATTCTACAGATACACCCTGTGAATGAGCTAACTTGATGATTTCCTTTGACTTCTCTAAGTTCTCTGCGAAATCATAGTGAGAACCGTCGAACATTACAGATGTGAAACCTGCTTCGATGCAAGCCTTAGCACCTTCAAATGTTCCGTGATCCAAGTGTAAAGCAACTGGAACTGTAATACCCATATGGTCATGAATGTTCTTAACCATATCTGCACACTGCTTGAAACCACACATATACTTCGCTGCACCTTCAGAAACCTGAAGAATGACAGGAGAGTTTGCCTGCTGGCAAGCAGCTAAGATAGCCTTTGTCCATTCCATGTTATTGATGTTGAAAGCACCAATTGCATAATGACCTTCATGAGCCTTTTCAATCATTTCTTTTGCTGAAACTAATACCATGAGATTATTCCTCCTTATTTAGCGTTTTCATATTAAACTATTTCTGAACATTTTTAAAGTAGCATGATAAAAAAAGGCTGTTTTTTCAGCCTTTTATCATTTAATTATCGAATGCGTCATCGCCCTTTGGTAAATCTAGACCAGCAACTTCAATTGGCTCATCTAATTCATCATCCTCAAGTTCGATTTCTGATGTATCGATATGAACCTCTTCAAACTTACGACGGTTACGTAAATCCCACTTATTATTTTCTAAAGAAGCAAATCTATTATCCAACATTAAGTCACTATAGAACTGTGCTTTTTTACGTCTGATTTTATCTTCAGGAATATCCATTGTCTTTACAATTTCATCCCAAATCTTTGAGAAATCTACTTCTCTTTTTCTTTTTTTGAGCCAATTGTAGGCTACATCCGTCATAGTCTCATTGTTAACCATTGTAAATCTCCTTTATACAAATGCATGATATGCTTGCTTCGCCATGGCACTATACCCCAAGTTACAAATAAAGTCAAATATTTTTTACTGGGATAAATTCCCAGCGTAAATTCTGATGAAGTACGACCTCTTTATTCATAATCAACTGATACTCAACACTCCAATACGCATCACACTTTTCCGCATGACAAAGCCTTGTCTGCATGTACATTTTCCGTACTGAGAGTTCACAACACTTTCTCCATCTTTATCATCAAAGAGAGTAATTTTTGTATGAACATCTGCTTTTCGCTCGAAAGAAATATAATCATCACCGAAGTAAACCTGATGCGATCCCCGTTCGTTTTCCTCGCGATAGCGTAATGTATTTCCATCATATAAAGCATTTGTTTCCAATAAGATTTGTTTCTTATCTTCCAACAAATCATGTTGTATCAGTTTGACCGTTATACGCATATTCACCTTCCGTGAATGATTATATGCGAACTTAGTCTCCTGTCAACCATTGCGCCCATAAAAAAACTTCCATCATGATTGATGGAAGTAATTTATTAAATTATTCGTTGAAGGCGATAAGATATAGTGTTTTTGCACCAAATCCACTTACAGTAAGTGGAAGTGTCATTATCACTTTTTCTTCATGATTCGCATTTTTATAAAGACCGACCCTATACGTCTTGCCCATTTCGACATCAAATTCAAACTCAATATCCGTTGCGTAGTAATTTTTGTTTTTTACTACAATGCCATTCTCTGTCATTTGAAAACTACCCACAAAGGTATGATGACCTGGTTCTAACGCTATGATTGTATCTAGCATTTGCCCCTTGATTGGATAATATATAGCCGCATCTTTACCATCGATTGTTGAAACATCTCCATAGAAATGCACGATAGCTTTTGTTGTACTTGCCGCAACAAGTTCTGCTTCTGCGTTCTTCCGCTTCATTTGAAGTGTGATAAATACCACAAATGCAATAGCCCATACAACAAGCATCCCCGCCACCATAAATGTTGGATTCATATTTTACCTCACATTTGCTCCGATTGAGCATTTTTTCTTTTAACACTATTATACATGTGCTTTTTCGTTATATCCTGTAAATAACAGTGTATTTTTTTGTATATATTATGATTTCAACCAATCAAACTATAATTTCCTGGCAGCCGAAAGCAACATTTGTTTACGGAATGCTGTCATCATAAGCCAAATTGGTCCTACCAAAACTACAAGCAATGGTAAAATATATGGCAAACTTTCAAGTAGTGCTACCATGTACCGCTTACTTGGACCACCATTGAAAATTGTATTAATAGCCTCTGCTGTATGATTGAGTAGATTATATAGAGCAGAGTTTGTATCTGCACTGGAAAGTATAACGAAAACGACCACAAAGAAAAGCGTTAGCCATAGCCCAACCAAGAAAATAATATACTTTGATACTTGATTACATATCGTAACGCGCTGTTGTAATGTTAACCCATCTAATTCAGGAATATCCTTTGTCCACTTTTTTGCACGTTCTTCTTGATTCATTTGGCCTGTTCAACTCCTTTTGGATAGTAGACACTAAATTCATCATGAACCGGTCCATGCACTAAACTATATACAACATTGGATGCGTTTGACATTTCCACTATCGTACCATCCTTTTTCTTTACCCAAACTGCATCTCCTCTACTATCTGTATATGGTTCATATGGTTTTTGATACACCTCATCCTTGACCAATAATAATCCAAGTTATATCCAGCCTTCTTTAACTGATGACGAAGTTTACGATTATTTGCAGGATTACTTTCTGCATACGCAAATAATTTACGGTCTCGAATACGTAACGCAAAATCACGTACGATTGGGTCTTTATGTTCACATAATCTTGAGAAACCATAACTAAATGCATATTCATCTAACATGAAATACTGTTTCAAAGAAATCTTCTTCCCTGTTAAAACAGGCTTAAATAATGGAATGATAGCTGGATCACTAACACTCTTTAAATCTCTTAAACGCTTAAAAAGTAGATGTAGAATGGTTTCAAAACTACGTGCTACTGGATGATAGTAAATCTGCCAATACATATGATAGCGAGCCATGATGTAGTTTTCCACTGCGTATACACCACTTTCCTTTACTACCAAGCGGTTGCCATCAACGACACGTAACGTACGTAAGATTCTCTCTAAATCAAACTCACCATATTTTGTACCTGTAAAGTATGCATCACGCAATAAGTAATCCATACGATCTGCATCTAGTTGCGAACTGATCATCTGCACAAGTAATGGATTCTTACTCTTATGACGGATGACATCCGCAACATCCTTTGCTAACCCCTTCGCACAAGACTCTATGATTTTTGTTATTTCTGTATTCTCTTCAATGATACGACAAGTAAATTCTTCATGTGATGTTCCTGTAACAGCTTCAAAGGCATGACTATATGGACCATGACCAATATCATGCAGTAAACCTGCCAGCATAATCGTTACCTTATCATATTCATTTAATGCACTAACGATATCCGGAACCTCTGTTACCATACGACGCACAATTTCATACACTCCTAGGGAGTGAGAAAAACGAGTATGCTCTGCACAATGGTACACAACATAAGCACCACCTAACTGACGAATGCGACGTAAACGTTGAAACCAACTGCTATTAACAATATCCCAGATTACCTGCAAATCAATATGTACATATCCATGTACAGGGTCTCGTAATACTTTTACTTCAGAAGTTTTTGCAAACATAAACTAGTCCTCCTTTATAAGAAGTACAACTGCTTGTGCTTGTACACCTTCCGACTTCCCAACAAAACCTAAGCCTTCTCCACGTGTTGCTTTCACACTGACGCTATTCAGATGACATTCTAAAGCGTTTGCGATATTCTCACGCATAGACTGAATATGTGGTGCCATCTTTGGCTTTTCAATCATAATAAGACTATCAACATTTCCAATCACATATCCACGCTCACGCATCATGATGCCAACCTGCGTAAGAATCTTTATTGAATCAGCACCTTCCCATTTTGGATCGGTATCTGGAAACCATTTCCCAAGATCACCTAATGCAAGTGCACCAAGGATAGCTTCCGCAACCGCATGGCATAACGCATCCGCATCACTATGTCCTACAAGTCCTAGTTCTGAAGGAATCTCCACACCACCTAAGATGAGTTTTCTTCCTTCTGCTAGGCGATGAATATCTGTCGATTGTCCGATTCTCATTTAAAATCCTCCTTATAGTAAATTGTTTTTATTCCTAAATCATTTATGTTCTATGATAATCATAAGATGTTGTGGAATGAAATAAAAGGAGAAATCAGATAAATACGCGCATTTCATGCGATATTTGACACTATTATGAGGATTTATATCCATTCTTGAATAATCCAACTATAATAGAATTATGAAAATTCAGATTCCAGATTACATCCAAGTTCTCATCAACTTGTTAAATCAAAATGGTTATAGTGCATATGTTGTTGGTGGTGCAATTCGTAATGCATTGTTGGAACTACCAATCCACGATTACGACTTAACAACAGATGCAACTCCACAAGAGATGTTGCAAGTATTCTCTAACTACCGTGTATTTCAAACGGGCATTCAGCACGGCACTATTACTGTACTGTCTAATAAACAGCCTGTTGAAATTACTACGTTCCGGAGTGAGAATATCTACGAAGACCATCGCCATCCATCTGGAGTCTCATTCTCTAAGAGTATCGAGGAAGATTGTAAACGTCGTGACTTTACGATTAACGCACTATGCTATAACAATAGCGAAGGCTTAATCGACTTCTTTGGTGGTATTAATGATTTACAACATAAAATAATCCGTTGCATCGGTAATCCACATGAGCGTATTGATGAAGATGCACTGCGTATTCTACGCGCATTACGCTTTGCAGGAAGACTCTCATTTAAAATCGAAGAGAAAACTGCAACCGCAATACACAAACAAAAAGATTTACTACACTATATCTCAGAAGAACGCATTCATAACGAGTGGGTTGGTATTCTAGAAACAAATACCCTCCCTTCTATCCTTTCAGAATATAGTGATGTCATTCAGATATTTATTCCTGAATTAACCAATAGCATAATCCAATACACTTTAAACGCAATTATTCGATCTCCGCTTGACGCAAATATTCGCATGGCAATTCTACTCAAGGATATCCCTAACGTAAAGGAAATCTTAGAACGTCTAAAATATTCAGGCGCAGAACAAACTGTGATTCTAAACTGTATCAAACATTCAACAAAAAGTCTTATATCCAAGATTGAATTAAAACAGTTCTTATCTAAACTGAATATTCCATTCGATATCTATCATACATATCGCTATGCAATTGATAAAGATTACCCAAGATATAACATGCTTGCATACTATCATGAAATACAAGATGCTAGCGAACCCTACCTACTAAAGCATCTTGCGATAGACGGTAATACCATCAAAGGGCTTGGTTATCAGGGAAAAGAAATCGCAGATGTATTACATGCATGTTTAGATGAAGTCATTCATCATCCCGAAAATAACGATACTAAAATTCTCATAGACATGATAAAACGCACTAACTAGTGCGTTTTTCTTTTTAAAATGTTTTTTTGATAGGCAATACGCTTATCTCCATTATCCAGGTATATTGTTCCGCATGCATGGTAACCTAGTTTGGCTAAAAATGTTCGCATTGGAATATTATCATGGTGTGTATCAATACGAATATCCTGTAGTTGATGTTCTATCGCTATCTTTTCCGCAAACTCCATCATATAACGAGCAACACCCTTGCCCTTGTAGTCTTTACGTACCGCAATGCGATGTACAACGACATAAGGATGATTATTCAACCATTGGCCATCTTCTATATAGTCATAGCTTGGCTCGTGTCCTGCAATGATATATGCAGTACCAACAATACGTTTTCCATCCACAAGTACATAACTATTTCCCGCTTGTATATCCCGGGAAATAATCACTTCATTTGGATATCCATCTTGCCATTGAGGGATACCATTATCACACATACTTTTCTGCGCATCACGAATCACTTCTAAGATTTGATGGATATCTTCTATTTTACTTTTATGAATTTCCATACTGCTTGATAACTGCTTCTAACTTTCCACTTATATCTACGCCCACAAGATCAATTCCATCTGCGTAGTAATATCTTACATCCTCAATCTTCCAGAACTCTTTGCATAATGTTTGTAGATAGGAGATTGCACAATCATTTTCAGGCACATTTCCTCCTGCTGTTAAAATCAGCACCAACTTCTTCGCCTGACAAAGACTGTAATACTCGCCTGCTTCATTTAAGTCAAAGGTGATACCTTGCGTACATACTAGTTCTAAATATGCATGCAATACAGCAGGTAGTCCAAAATTCCAAAATGGAGCCGCAATCACAATCTCATCTGCCTTGGCAAATTGCTTGGCATAACGATACATTTCATCTTGAAAATCATGGCTACGAGTATCCTTACAATACTGCTCTAAAGATGCTTTTTGAAGTGGTCGTATATTTTCTTCACCAAGATTCAATGTTTCCACAGTATCTGTAAGAGTTGATAAATACTTCTGTGCCAAGTCATATGTTCTTGAATTTTCACGGAATGCCGCATTTACAAATAATACTGTCATACTATCTTCCTTTCCTAAAGGATAAAAGAAAGCAGGTAACCCTGCTTTATAGTTTCTTGAATTGTTCGATGTCTAATACAAAGATTGTCGCTCCACCGATTTGTACTTCAACCGGGAAAGACGCATATCTACCAACATCGTATGATGCTGTTGATGGGACAATTTCTGTACGACGCTTCGCTTCTTCACCGATGACTGCGATACATTTATCTACAAGCTCATCTTCCGTACCAACGATAATGGTTGTGTTTCCAGCACGTAGGAATCCGCCAGTCGTTGCTAAACGTGTCATATAGAAATTATTCTTTGTAAGTGCAGCAGAAACTGCAGATGCATCATCATTGGATACAATTGCTAAGATCAGTTTCATAAGAGCCTCCTATTGTTATTCCTATTTTATCATGATTCACTGTGAAAATGAGATGAATTATACATTGAAGCGGAAGAAGACTACATCTCCATCCTTCATCAAGTACTCCTTGCCCTCTATGCGCATCTTGCCATGTTCCTTAACAGATTGTTCTGTACGATATTCCATTAAGTCTTCGTAGCTATAGATTTCCGCACGGATAAATCCCTTTTCAAAGTCTGTATGGATAACACCTGCACACTGAGGAGCTTTCATACCCTCATGGAAAGTCCATGCACGGCACTCAGGTTCACCAACCGTGAAGAATGTTCTTAGACCTAACAAGTGATATGCAGCACGAATAATCTTATCTAAACCAGATTGTGCAATTCCTAAGTCCTGCATGAATGCAATCTTCTCTTCTTTATCAAGACTTGAAAGTTCTTCTTCCATCTTGGCACAGATAGCGATACATTCACTACCTTCATTTTCCGCAAATGCCTTTACCTTCTGGTAGTATGCATTACTTTCAGGATCACCAATTTCTTCATCGCTCATATTCGCAACATAAATCACTGGCTTTGATGTTAATAAACCATAGTTCTTTAACATATCACGGTCAGAATCTTCTAAGTCACCTAGACGTACAGGTGTTCCTGCCTCTAATAACTTTTCGAACTTCTGTAAGGATGTGTATTCAGCTATAGCATCCTTATCCTTGGATGTCTGTGCCTTCTTAGCCACCTTACCAATACGATTCTGGACTGTATCCAAATCACTTAAGCATAGTTCTAAGTTAATTTCTTCAATATCACGAATTGGGTCAACAGAACCTTCTACGTGTTCAATATTACTATCATCAAAACATCTTACAACGTGAACGATTGCATCTGTCTCACGAATATTTGCTAAGAATTGGTTTCCTAGACCTTCACCCTTTGAAGCACCTTTTACAAGGCCTGCGATATCTGTAAATTCGAATGTTGTATAGATTGTCTTCTTTGGATGGAAGAGTTCTACGAAGTCATCCATTCTCTTATCAGGAACTTCTACCACACCAACGTTTGGATTGATGGTTGCGAATGGATAGTTCTCCGCTAAAACCTGACTGTTTGTAATTGCATTAAATAAAGTTGATTTACCAACATTTGGTAGGCCAACGATACCTGCTGTTAATGACATATATGATCCCTCTTTTCTTTCCTCTTATTCTTGGGGTGCTTTTTCAATAATCTTCTTTAGCTTACGTTCAAATTCGTGTCTTGGAAACATTACAACAGCACCGCAACCTAAACACTTAATCTTAATATCTGCACCCATACGAATGACTTTCCAATACTTGGACTTCTTGCATGGATGTTCCTTTTTCATTTCAACTGTATCGTTTAAATTAAAATCACTAATCATAGTCCCTGCCTCTTTTCATATGCAGTGATTGTATTTTGTAACAACATACATATTGTCATTGGACCAACACCCTTAGGTACAGGTGTAATCGCACCTGCCTTAGGAGCTACCGATTCAAAATCTACGTCACCACATAAGTGACCATCAACACTGTTTACACCAACATCAATTATATACGCACCATCTTTAACATATTGGGCATCAATAATCTTTGGCTTACCTATTGCGACAATTAAGATATCTGCTAAATTTGTAAGTTCTTTTAAGTTTGCTGTATGGGAATGACAGATTGTGACTGTCGATTTGCATTCTGTAATAACCTCGCAACTGGTGTTCCTACCAATTTAGAGCGACCAATCACCACCGCATGTTTACCCTTTGGACTACATCCCATACGCTTTAAGAGTTCCATGATACCAAGTGGTGTACAAGGCACAAAGGATGGTTGATTCATAAAGAATCTTCCAAAGTTTAATGGATGAAGTCCATCCACATCTTTTTGTGGATCGATACACGCAATTGCTCTATCTTCATCAAAACCTTCTGGTAATGGTAACTGAATCAAGATACCATCAACCGTATCATCATTCGTACAATCACAGATTGATTTCTCTAATTCCTCTTGGGAGATAGAAGAAGATAAACGAATTGTATTGGTTTTAATACCAACTGCTGCACAAGCCTTTTCTTTACCACGCACATAAGATTCAGATGCTGGATTATCGCCTACAAGGATAACCGCAAGACATGGAGTTCTCATCCCCGTAGATACCCAATCCTCAACCTTCGCACGCATATTTTCTTTTAGTTCGGCAGATAACTCACTACCGTAGATAATTTGTGTCATTTTAAATCCTCCGAATCTAGACATATTGTGATTGGTCCATCGTTGAGCAGTTCAACTTTCATCTCTGCCGCAAAAATACCCTCTTCCACTTGTAGACCATAACGTCTTAATACTTCATTGAAGTACAGATACATCGCTTTGGCATGCTCAGGCTTTCCGGCCCCATCAAAACTTGGGCGATTACCCTTCTGCAGTTTGCGAATAACGTAAACTGTGAAATTGACAGAATCGCACCTCCTACTTGTTGTAATGCTAGATTCATCTTTCCGTTTTCATCATCGAAAATACGCATTTTGGCAATCTTATCTGCCATTTTTTCTACAACTGCTTCTGTGTCATCATCTTTGATTCCTACTAACAATAGAAAACCTTGATTGATTTTCCCATTTACGACTCCATCGATGGTAACACTGGCATGTTTTACTCTTTGAATTACTGTTCTCATATCGATAAAAATTATATCAGATATTGCCTTTATTTTACCGTTTAATCAAAAAAACATCGTACTTCTTCGTACGATGTTATTCAAGATATGAATTAATAGCCGCATTCACGATAGATAATAGAATACTTGCGATAATCGCTGTATGGAATCCCATCATATATGAACCGTGTGCAAAACTGAATGCAATGGATAATACTGCTGCGTTGATAATCAGCGAGAAGAACCCAAAGCTGAAGAATGTCAATGGTAAGAATACCAACTTCATTAATGGTTTTAATGTTGCATTTAAAATTACAAGAATAAATGCCAGGAAGAATAATGTATTGGCATTTCCAATGTACATTGTTCTCATAACACGATCAATCAACCAAAGTGAAGCTACATTCACTAAAATTAAAGTTATAAATCTTTTCATTTCTTGCTCCTTTTCGTTTGCCAATATAGCACGCCTAATGCGATTACAAGTACCAGGATAATCACCGACATAATATCAAGTATACTCATCAGATAACCTCCTTTACCACAAGATTATTTTACCATACTTGCAAATATAGGAATACTAATTATTCCTTGATATGCAGAAGACGAACAGAGTTAATGACACACAAAATTTGCAACACCTGTATCCGCAAAGATTGCCATCCACATATTCGCAATACCAAGTGCTCCTAAAACGAGCGCAAGAACTTTAATCGTTATCGCAAGAACAATGTTTTGATTTGCAATACGAATAATTCTCTTAGCCTGTTGAATGGTTGTATCAATCTTGTTTAGATTGTCATCTGTAATAATCACATCCGCTGCTTCGATTGCCGCATCACTTCCAAGTGATCCCATCGCAAAGCCAATATCCGCTGTACGCATAACCGGAACATCGTTAACTCCATCACCCACAAATGCCACAACACCATTCTGTTTAACAGTATTTACGCATGTTATCTTATCTTCTGGTAAACATCCACCATAAATCGAATTGATACCTAGTTCCTTACCTACTTCTTGGCAAATCTCTTCTGCATCACCAGATACCATCATGCAAGCATGTCTCTTATTTAAGTTCCGTATTGCATTAGCTGCATTTTTCTTAACTGTATCCTTCAATAAAATACAGCCTGAGAAGACACCATCTTCTGCTACATATACATAGGTTCCTGGATCTGTATATTCTTTACAATCCACACCGTTTTCTGCCATCATTTTATAATTACCAACAAGAACATGATGGTTTTCTAAAGTAATAGAAATACCTCTTCCAGCAACTTCTTGCATATCAGAAATTTTTGTTTGATCCACTTCGTTTTGATATGCATACTGTATCGCTTTTGCGATTGGATGATTTGAATAACTTTCGGCATACGCTGCAAGTTTCATCAGATTTGTGTCATCTAAGCTATCCAGTAACTGGCTTACCTCAAACTGTCCTGTTGTTAGAGTCCCTGTTTTATCGAAAACAATTGTACGAATCTCCGCAATCTTTTCGACGTAATTGGCTCCCTTTAACATGATGCCATGCATGGATAATCCACCAATACCAGTAAAGAAAGAAAGTGGAATAGAAATGACTAATGCACATGGACAAGAGATAACCAGGAATGTACAAGCACGATAAATACCCTCATTCATATCACCAGTTACTAAACTTACTATAATTGCCACAATCACTGCTAATGTGACCACGATAGGTGTGTAGTAATGAGAAAACTTTGTAATGAACTTTTCTTGTTTTGACTTTGTTTCATTATTCTCTTCAATAATACTCAGAATTCTTGATACTGTTGATTGTGCAAATTCCTTTGTTGTACGAATTAATAGTACACCACTTGTATTTACAACACCCGATATAACTTCATCATCCACATCCACATCACGTAAATTGGATTCTCCTGTTAAAGATGCAGTATCCAAAGAAGAACTTCCTGACACAACAATACCATCTAATGGAATACGTTCTCCTGGTTTCACTTGGATAATTTCACCAATCTGCACTTCTGTAGGATCAACTTTGATAAACTCTGTTCCGCTTTGTACAGATGCATAGTCCGGTCGAATATCCATCAAAGATGCGATAGATTTACGAGAATGATCTACTGCTAAATCTTGGAAGAACTCTCCAATCTGATAGAACAACATGACACCCGTCGCTTCTTTCCAATCACTCAGATACAATGCCGCAAATGTAGCATTGTCATTAAGAAATGCTCATCTAATAAATTTCCTCGTCTTAGATTATTAAAGGCTTTGTAAATAACATCATATCCCAAAATAATATAAGCAACTAATGTTGAAATATTACTTGTAATCCCCGTCAGGATGAATGATAGTCCAAATAAGAATGCACCTAATACCAAGCGAATAATCATCACTTGTGTACTATGCTCTTCTTTCTTTTCAACCTTCTGCTCTGCATAATAACGCGAAAATTCAACGTCCGGCTCTTCTCTAGCGATCATTTCACGTAGTGCATTTTCAATACGTATATATTCAATTGTCGCAAACTGTACGCGTAAAATTGCATGCATGAAGTCAGCTTCCGCATGTTCTACGCCTTCAATTTCCATTGCCTTCTCTGCTATTTCATTTGCACAATCTGCACAATCAATATTCTTAATATTAAATTTAAAGAGATGTTTTGTCTCTTCACTGAGAGCGATAATCACTGCATCAGGTTCATCCTCATGAATAATATCAAAAAACCTTCTGCTCAATTACAGAATGTTTTTCTTCATCACATACAAAGTACAGTTTTTGTTGCAGAAAATGGATATCTGCACTTAGTACACCCTCTATTTTTCTGATTTCCTCTGCTAATTCTGCGGCACAATCTGCACAATCAATGCCTACAACACGATATTGATATTCCATCTTAACACCTCTTACACATGTAACACTTGAACAATTACTCAACTATTATGATATTACTTTTAGATATTTTGTCAAACTATGTTAGGAATGATATAATTTCATCGTTTTTGGAGGTATACCCCAATGATTAAAGCAAACTATCATACGCATACAGCTCGTTGTGGTCATGCGATCGGTACAGATGAAGAGTATGTTCAAGCTGCGATTCAAGCAGGTCTAAAAACCCTTGGTTTCAGTGACCATGCCGCATATCCTACACCATGTCCTGGATTACGTATGAATATTGAACAAATTCCTGATTATTATCAATCTATTCGTTCTTTACAGGATAAATACGCACCTCAAATCGATATTCATTTAGGTATGGAAGTGGAGTATTATCCAAGTCAATGGGATACCATTCGTGAATATCGAAAGACATTAGATTATATTATTTTAGGACAACACAATCTAACCATTGATAAAGATAGTGTATATGAATTTGACAACAAAGACCAAGTTGGACGCTACGTAACATGCTTAGAGGAAGCTTGCCAACATTATATGTGTGATTATATTGCTCATCCAGATGTATTTCTCTGGAAATATCCTAGAATTGATGAGAGCGTACTAAACGCTGCAGAGAAGATTGCAGACATATCACGATACTATGACATTCCACTCGAACTAAATTGTGGTACTGGTGTACGCATAGGTAAAAAGGAATATCTTGATGGAGAACGTTATGCCTATCCAACAAGAGAATTTTTTGAGATTTTTGCTAAAAAGAAATGTCCTATTATCATCGGCCTTGATATTCATAATCCACAACATTTCCTAACAGAAGAAAATCTAAATCGTGCTTTATCAGTTGTGGAAGGTCTTCCACTAAACTTTCTGACAGACTACGACTTAGTCTCCAAAGCAAAAGAACGTAAAAAAACTGTTCTGGTAACATCTAAAAGCCTAACTGAAATTCATATCAGTTAGGCTTTTATCATAATTAGTAATTGCTAGTACTCCTAAATTTACTCTTAGAGTAAGTCAACAAAGCAGTTGTAAACTCCACAATATTAAGAGACTCTTCTCACATAATCAAATCATTTATTGAGAAAAAATCTTCTCAAATTATGAATAAAATACTCATTTTCATTTAAATAACTAATTGCATTATACTCATCAAAGATGGTATGACAACTACTAATAGTACCGTGCTTAAAGTCACAATATTGGTTGCGTACTCAACATCTCCATTTCCTTGATGCGCAAGAATTGGCATTACAGCAAGAGATGAAACTGCCGATTGCAACATGAATGTTTGTGCCTCTAAATTTGGTAAATTTGTGCCAATTGTCTTTAAGACTATCATCATTAATAAAGGTGCTATTAGAAAACGTCCACAAAGTGCATACACAGAATCTTTATCAAACTTCACACTTGCTAGTCCAGCTTTCGCTAATACAATCCCAATATAAATGAGTGAAAGTGGTGTCACAATATTCCCAACATAGGTTAGTGTTTTTGTCATTACCTGCGGTACTGGAATCTTAGCAAGTAGGAATATGATTGCCACAAGGAATCCAATAAGTGGTGGTGGTAATAATTTTTTCCAGTCAAACGATACTGTTGTTTTAGATTGCACCTGACTATCTGTTGTCATCAAATAGATGCCCAACGTCCAAGTAGATATCGTATTAATGATGTAATAAACAAGAAAGTATTCTGTTGCCTTATCACCAAACAATGCAATGTTTAAAGGTAGACCAATGAAAATGGTATTTGCATTGACAAAAGTATTGATAAACGTGCCCCGTCTTCCGGCTCTAATTTTCAAAGCCTTAACAAGTATATAGGCAATAATATATCCAAAAATTGTTGCTAGAGCCACATAAACCAATCCACTTGAAAGTTTAATGAGGCGATCTACTGTTAGATATTCCATTACCGAGACAAATATAGATGCTGGTAAAGCAATATTCATAATTAACTTTGAGATGTTATCACTAAAACTAATATCAAACCATTTTTTTATCTGTAGGATATATCCTAGCGAAATTAAAATAATGACGGGCAATATACTCTCTAAAGATTGTAGGAAGACCATAAGGATCACCTAGTATTTTGGATACCACTTTAAATCACGCACTGCCTTTGCCATATCTTGTTCTTTCGCACGTGCTAGACCTTGTTCCTGTGCCTTTTTAGCAACAGCTTCTGCAACCTTAATAGAAACATCTGCGACATACTTAAATGGTGGTAGTACAGGTGCACCAGGTTGAGATTGGTCGATGATACCACTTAAGGAGTGTGCTGCAGCACCAATCATTTCATCTGTTAAAAGACTAGCTTCAGATGCAAGCATACCAAGTCCAAGACCTGGATAAATCAATGCATTATTTGCCTGACCGATCACATAATCAACGCCCTTATAGGATACTGTATCTGCAGGAATGCCAGTTGCGACAAATGCTTTTCCATCTGACCATGTGATAAGATCTTCAGCACTGGCTTCTGCTAATACTGTTGGATTTGATAATGGGAAAATCATTGGGCGCTCTGTAATCTTGCACATTTCCTCAACAATTTCCTTTGTGAATGTATTTGGTTTTGTTGAAGTGCCAACTAAAATTGTTGGTTTAACGGTCTTAACAACTTCTAATAAGTCCGTTAGCTTATCTGCGTTAGGATAGTCTGAACGCTTTTTGGCAAATGGTCTTTGTTGAGGTGTTAAATCATCCATATCATCAAAGAGCAGTCCTTGTTTATCAACCATGAAGAAACGCTTATATGCTTCTTCCTCAGGTACACCTTCTGCAACCATTTCACGTAGTACACGAGATGCGATACCGGCACCAGCAGTACCTCCTCCAAAGCAAAGATAAACCTGATCAGCCAACTTATCGCCAGTAATTGCTAGTGAGCCGAAGATACCACCAAGTGTTACGATACCTGTACCTTGGATGTCATCATTAAATGTAGGAATTTGCTTACGATATTTTTCAAGGATGTTTGCAGCATTGGAACGACCGAAATCTTCCCAGTGTAAATATAGTTTAGGGAACAGACGTTCAGCAGTCTGCACAAACTGATCAATAAAATTGTAATAACGATCCCCACGCACACGCTCATGACGATTACCTAGATAGTTAGGATTCTCAAGTAATTCTTTACGATTTGTACCAGCATCAATAACAAGAGGTAATACCATTGATGGATCAATTCCAGCTGCTGCTGTATATACCATTAACTTACCAACTGAAATATCCACACCATTTGTGCCCCAGTCACCGATACCTAAGATACCTTCTGCATCTGTAACAACAATCAATCGGATTTCACGATCACCAGCCGCATTCTTTAATGTGGCTTCAATATTTTCTGGATGGTTAATATCCAAATACGCAGCGTATTGTGGATCAATAAATAGATCACTATAGTTTTCAATTGTATCTGCAATTGTTGGATCGTAAACGATAGGATTAAACTCTGCTAGATGTTGAGAGAACATATAGTAGAAAAGTGTACGGTTCGTATTAAAGATTTGCATCAGAAACAAACGCTTTTCTAAATCATTTGCCTTTGTCTCCATCTGTGCATAAGTCTGTCGTGCTTGTTCTTCAATTGTTTGGACGTATGGTGGTAACATACCCACTAGTCCTAATTTTTCACGCTCTTCTAATGTAAAAGCGGTTCCTTTGTTTAAAAATGGATTATTTAAAATATCATGTGCACTCATATGTACACCTCCTTCTATAATTATATTCATTTTAACACATAGTATTAAATATCATACTTAGTATTATTAATCAGGGTTATACATTTTCGTAAATTACAGTATGCTTGGAACATGAGTAATTTCATATATCTTACAAACTATATCGCACGAAAAATACGCTATCATCGGCAAATACGAGGACTTAGCCAAGAGATGCTATCCGAAAAAGCTGGTTTGGGGTTAAAGTACATCAATCAGATTGAGAATAAGAAACAAAATCTCAACGTTCAAACACTTGAAAAAATTATTAAAGCTCTGGATTTGACGGTCGAAGAGTTTTTCAATTTTAACAGTTTGGAGGGAGACTTAAACTCAAAAAATACCCTTAATCTGAAACGATTGACGATGAAGCTAAAACAGCTTCCAAAACAACAACAAGCTACTTTTATCCGTATTTTTGAAGATATCATCGACAATCTTGACTAAGCTATGTATGTGCCGTACTTTCTTATGTAGAAAGCACCCCTACTATAGCTGAGAATTTTTGTTATAGTCAAACACCTTAGCTATGATAAAATTTATTCATAACAAAGGAAGAAATACAGATGAATATTCGTGATTTAAACTATTTTTATCAACTATCACAATTAAAATCATTTACGCAGGTTGCTAAACGATATCATGTTAGTCAACCTACGATTTCTTATGCCATTAAACGAATTGAAGAGTATTACCAATGTAGTCTTATTGAGAAAAATAGTATAAATCGTGTTGTTAAATTGACAAAACAGGGCGAAATACTAGCGTCTCATTGTAAACAGTTATTAAATGACTTTTCATTAACTCAACAAGATATTACACGTTCCCTTGAGTCTAAATGTGCAGTCGGTTTTCCACCAATTATCATTAACTATTTAACTGCAAAATATCATGATTGTAGTGACTTTTCATTCTTCAAAGATATTTATCCAATTCGTGGTGGTTCAATTACACTTTGGGAGGAGTTACTGAGTGGTAAATTAGATTTTTCGTTACTCGGTAGTATCGATCCTTTACAACACAGAGATTTTATAATTAAAGAATTATTCCATGAAGAAATCTTTATTCTCGTCTCGAAAAGCAACCCTTTATCTAGCAAATTAGAACTATCTTTCGAAGATATTCTCCAGCAGCCTTTCATCTTACTGGATGAACATAATGTACACCTAAAGGCTTTTGATTTACTTAATGCAAGATATGATTATCAAGCAAATATCTATTTTAAATCAGATGATATCAGCCTTATCAAGCAAATGGTTTCACACAACCTAGGAATCTCACTTCTAACAGAGATGTCAACTGATGATTCAGATAATTCATTAATCAAAATCCCTTTCGTTAAGAAGGATAAGTTAAATTTTTATATTAGTTATGCTTACCCGAAGTTTAATCAATTGCGTCCACCCGTTATACAACTAATGCATTTCTTAGATAAATTAACAGACAAAAAAGGATATGAATGTTAAAAATTTCATATCCTTTCATTTTATTCTAACTCAAACGCACCTGTATATAACTGGTAGTACTGTCCCTTTTGAGCAAGTAATTCTTCATGCGTACCACGTTCAATAATACGTCCATGGTCTAATACAATAATTACATTTGAATTCTTAACGGTAGATAAACGGTGTGCAATCACAAATACAGTACGTCCATTCATCAAACGATCCATACCAGTTTGTACAATCTGTTCTGTACGTGTATCGATGGAAGAAGTAGCCTCATCCATGATCATAACTGGTGGGTCGGCAACTGCTGCTCTAGCAATTGCCAATAACTGGCATTGGCCTTGTGATAGATTTGAGCCATCACCATTCAACATTGTTTGATAGCCTTCTGGTAAATGGCGAATAAAGCCATCTGCACCCGCAAGTTTTGCGGCTGCGATACATTCCTCATCTGAAGCACTTAATCGTCCATAGCGGATGTTATCCATAACAGTGCCTGTGAACAATACAGTATCCTGCAGCACAATTCCTAAAGACTTACGTAAGGAAGACTTCTTAATCTTATTGATATTAATACCATCATATCGAATCTTTCCATCTGCGATGTCATAGAAACGGTTAATCAGATTTGTGATTGTTGTCTTACCAGCACCTGTCGCACCGACAAAGGCAATCTTTTGACCAGGTTTACCAAATAAGGTTACATCATGCAAAATCATCTTATCTGGATTATATGCAAAGTCTACACTTGCGAAACGAACATCACCCGCAACCTTTGTATATGTTACTGTGCCATCTTCATGTGGATACTTCCAAGCCCAAATTTCAGTCTGTTCATTTGTTTCTTTTAGCTCGCCATCTTTTTCTGTTGCGTTAACAAGTGTAACAATTCCATCATCTACTTCAGGCTCTTGATCAAGGAGTTCAAATACGCGCTCCGCACCTGCTAAACCCATTACGATTGAGTTAATCTGTGGAGAAATCTGCTGAATCATACCAGCAAACTGACGTGACATTCCTAAGAATGGCACTACAACCGCAATCGAAAATGGTAATCCTGAAATTGAGAAGTTCGCAAATTTTTCTTGAATAAAGATACCACCTGCCACTGCTACAAATACATAGATGAGGTAGTTTACGTTATTTAATACCGGCATTAAGATATTGGAATATCGGTTTGCGGTATTAGAAGCCTCAAAGAGTTCATCATTTGCTCGATTGAAGGCTTCTTCTGCCTCTGCTTGATGGTTGAAGACTTTAATTACCTTTTGTCCATTCACCATCTCTTCAATGACACCTTCCGTCTTGCCAGTTGCCTTTTGTTGTAAGATGAAGTACTTCGCAGAAAGACCACCAAGCCTACGTGTAATTTCAATGGAAATTGCAGCACCAATTAAGATAACGAATGCCATTGGAATACTGTAATAGAACATGATAGCGATAATTGTGATGATTGTAACGATTGAAATCAATAGCTGTGGGAAACTCTGAGAAATCATCTGACGCATTGCATCGATATCATTTGTATAGTGAGACATGATGTCACCGTGTGGATGTGTATCAAAATAACGAATAGGCAGCTTCTGCATATGTGCAAATACTTCTTTACGTATCTTGTGTAGAACGCCCTGTGTAAAGAACGCCATTAACTGTGTATATACAATGCCGATAATTAATGCGATAAGATACACTAGCGCAAGTGTTCCAACTAACTTGACAATATATGGTTTCGTAACTTCCCAAGTCCAACCTTGCTCCCACGCTTGTTGTAATACAGCGATGACATTCTGCTGGAAAATGGAAGGTAGTGCACCCAAGACTGCATTGATAATAATCAATAACACAATTAGTGGGAATAGAACTGGGTAGTATGATACTACCATCTTCATAATTCTCTTGAAG
>CAKMPP010000031.1 GCA_927911475.1 uncultured Solobacterium sp.
ACTTGGTGTGAAAATGAGGCAGAACAGTTTGTGCGTATTGCTAAAGAACAAGGACGTGCAAAATTGATTGGTAGACCTACAATGGGTAATATTGATTATTTAAATCCAATTAAAGTACGTTATAAAAAACTGTGAGTTTACTTATCCAATCTCAAAGACAGATGCGGCTAAAAATGGGAATGGTGTAAATGATAAAGGGATTGAACCTGATCAATATATTCCATTCAAAAGCTTAGAATTAATGGAAGAAACATTTTTAGGATAATTGTACGATAATCACAATAGTGCTAAAATTCAGTTAGTAATAGCTAACTGAATTTTAAATTATTGAAAGGTGAAAAATATGAAAAAAGATCATCTGCCAATTTTAGGTGTTGGACCACTGTATGTTATCACTATTATTTTGATGACAGTTCTAGGTATCATTCTTTCTATTACAGGCATAATTCCAACCATTACATTTACTATTTTACGATGGATATGTGTCCTAATTGGTATTTTGTGTTTCACTATTGGAATTACTCTTTGGCTGAGGGCAGTTATAATCGATAGGCTTGATACACATATCATAAAGAATGAGTTGGTAACTACCGGTGTTTATGCGTATGTAAGAAATCCAGTATATAGTGCGTTCATGTTTGTGTGCACAGGAGTTCTATTGATTTATGGAAATTTAGTATTGTTATTATTACCAATTATTTACTGGGGATTAATGACTGTACTAATGAAGTCAACAGAAGAAAAATGGTTAGAAGATTTATATGGACAAGAGTATATCCAATACCTTCAACGCGTAAACCGTTGTATTCCATGGAAAGGGAAAAAGTTATGAATGATACAAGTTCCTTACAAGGAGTAGAAGATACCTTGTACATCCCTTTATATGCGAGAATATATGCATCTAAGAGATTTCCTGATTATTTCTATGATGAAAAAGCATTATTATTTGAACATAATATCTCTCTAAGGACAATTGCGCAGAATACATTTGAGTATGTCAATATGGCTAGCGTTTGTAGACAGCAGATCATTGATAAAAAGATTATTTCATTTTTAGAAAATAACCATGCATGCAATGTTGTATTTCTGGGTGCTGGCTTAGAAACAGCATACTTCCGCATTAGAAATAATAGTTCTAACTTCTATGAAGTAGATTTGGAACATGTAATTGCAGAGAGAGAAAAACTTCTTGGTCATGATAAAAATGAGATACTTATTGGTTGTGATATGTTCTCAATGGAGTGGGTTAAATACTTAGATACTTCTAAACATACATTGATTGTTTTAGCAGGCGTATTTCAATATTTTACAAAAGATAGAATTATCCATTTTATCCGTCAAATACAAAGTAGTATTCCAAAATGTGAAATGGTATTTGATGCAACAGATAGTATTGGATTAAAGCGCGCAAATATATTTGTTAGAAGAACTGGTAATGTGAATGCAGAGATGCATTTTGCGATAGACAATCCAAATGAATTCGCAAAGGAAACTAAAACAAGACTTGTTAGTGTAAGTGGATTCTTTACGGATGCTCTGAAACAATGTAGAGGATTAAAACTTATATCCAAGATTATGATGTTTTTTTCAGATAGATTAAAACGAACCATGGTAATTCACTTACGTTTAAATTAATAAATATTATAAAAAGTATTTCATTACTGAAATGCTTTTTATAATATTGTTAGTTTAGGTATAATAAGGATGAAGTTAAATTAGGGTACATTTGATTTTCATCACGCTTCACTAATGATGATAGAGATTGCAAAGTTACGTGATAAATATGATTTACATATGCGTGTTGAAAGATATGTTTCAGATGATACAAATGAAGGTATTGATCATCAGTTTATTAGACAATAGAAAAAGTGAAAAAAACGAGGTAATCAAAAATGATAGAAGAAATTACTTCTCTAGATGAATATGAGGCATTTATTAAAGATATATGTAGTGATGCATGCTATGTTGATCCTCATTATTTGTATGATAGTAACAATCTGTATGGTGCTTTTGAGAAAAAAGACCAACATGTATATGCAAATATTTATAATGGTAGTATTGATGGAATATTCGTATTACTGATTTTACCTACCGAAAAATATATTGAGATGATAATTGGTTTATCAAAGTCTGAACATGCATACAATGAACTATTTAAATATTTAGAGAAGAATTATAAAGGATATCGTTGTGACTTCGTCATAAATCCGAAAAATATCCTGTTAAAGAATATACTTACCTCAAAGAATGCAATCTTTGAAAATGAACAACAAAGAATGATTGCTAGATCAACAACAAATAAAGAATATACGTTAGATGTTCAACTCTATAGCAAAAGGTGGAAACAGGCATATATTGATATACACGTTAAGGAAACTTATTGGACAGCAGAAAAGGTGTTATCTGCACTCGATCGTTTTAGAGTATTATTGGCAATTCATCAAGAACAGTTAGTTGGATATTTAGATGTTACATATGCTTATAAACAAAATGAGCCATATAGCTTAATTGTATTACCTGAGTATCAAAACTTAGGATATGAACAAGCACTCTTATCAAAAGCCATTCAAATGAATGGATTAAACACAATGATGACCTTGGTTGATGCAAACGAAAAAGGAAGAAATCAGAATTTATGAAGAAGCTGGTTTCGAAGTAATCAAAGGACAGAATAGTGTCTTTGTGACAATTACAATTTAAAGATGAATAATCTCTTAGTAAAGGATTAGAATTGAAAGAGAACTAAACTTATACTATGATGTGAAAGATTAATAACGTGGTGACGAGATGAAAAAGAAGAGTTCATTTGTATTTACAGGCGATATTGGCTTTGATAAGTACATGGATAAAAAATGGGAAGATAAACATCTGATTACAGATGGTGTTTTGCGTTTTTTGCATAGCGGTGATCATGTTGTAGCAAATGTGGAAGGGGCACTCATTGACTTGCCACCACAAGATGATACATCTGGTGTGAAACAACTCATTCATGCAATGAATCCAAAGGCAATTAAAGTATTGAATAGCATGCATGCAGATGTATGGAGTTTATGTAATAATCATATCTTAGATGCTGGTGAAGAAGGTGTTGCACAAACATTAAAACTTGCAGATAAAAATCATGTTCAAACAGTTGGTGCAGGCATGAATATTGACGAAGCTGCTAGACCACTATTGTTTGACGAGGCTGGTGGAGTTGGCTTGTTCAGTGTTGGTTATCGTAGAGGTTGTAAACCAGCGGATGTAAATCGTGCTGGATGTCTTCTTTGGAATGATATGGAACGCATCCAGAAAAATATTGGATGAAATCAAAAAGACATGCCGTTGGTGTGTGATTGTTTGTCATGGTGGAGAAGAGTTTACTTCGCTTCCATCTTCCTATACAAGAGACCGTTATCATCGATTCTTAGAGATGGGTGCAGATATTGTGGTATCACATCATCCGCATGTACCAATGAATTATGAGAGTGTTGGGGATAAAGTGATTTTCTATTCCCTTGGAAATTTTATTTTCGATACAGATTATCAACGTGCACAATACAATACGGAGCATGGACTCCTAGTTAAAATTAACTTCACTGAAAAGAAGTTTACTTGGGATGCATGTGGTATTCGTATCAATCGTGAGTTAGAACATGTGCGTACCGCAAAATTGCCTGATATCTTTGTAGATGTACAAGAAGAAGAGTATCGACACTTAGAAGCACTTGCGGCTAAGATGATGATTTCTGCATATAAGAGACAGTTAATTTACTTGAATCCAAAGGAATATCAGAATGCAAGTGAAAAGAAGTGGGAAGAAAACTTCTTGGATCCTAAGCGAAGTGGTCGTGTAGAGGGGGAGGCACTCGACTTCCAAATCATCTATCCACTTGCCAAAACGGCTGATGATGGAGAATGGAAGAAGAGTAAACTAACCAAAGTAGTAAAGTATATTCAAAAGCAAATATAAATCTTTAAAGCATCGCTATTATGGCGATGTTTTTATATCGGTATTCTATTTATAAAATCATGGTTAAATATGAGTCAATCGGGCAAATCTTCTGTATGTTTATTTCAAAAAAGTTGTGGTATTCTAATAATGAGGTTTAAATCAAAAAGGAGTAAAAATATGACAGATTTATCACCACTACAAAAAGCTAGATATCAGTATGCACCAAAGCTTCCAAAGATGCTAAGAAACGGTATCTCTGAGATTTCAGTTTTGGAAGGGGAAGAGACAACAAGCGTTGCTGATCAGGGAAAGATCAAGGCTTTATTCCCAAATACTTATGGTAAGAAAGAAATTACATTCCAAAAGGGACAAAATACATCCGTAGCTAAGAAGCAGGTTGTAGGTGTTATCCTTTCTGGTGGACAGGCACCTGGTGGACACAACGTAGTGTGCGGTCTATACGATGCTTTAAAGGCAACAAATCCTGAGAATGTATTATATGGATTTAAGAAGGGTCCAAGTGGATTGCTTGAAGATGATTATTTAATTTTCGATGATGCTTATATCGATCAGTATAGAAATACTGGTGGATTTGATATCATCGGTTCTGGTAGAACAAAGCTTGAAACAGAAGAGCAGTTTGCAGTTGCGGCTGAAGTTTGTAAGAAGCATGGTATCACAGCGATTGTTATTATCGGTGGTGATGACTCCAATACAAACGCTGCTGTTTTAGCTGAGTACTTTGCAGCGCATGATGCTGGTGTACAGGTAATTGGTTGTCCTAAGACAATCGATGGTGACTTAAAGAATGAAGATATTGAATGTTCATTCGGTTTCGATACAGCTACGAAGACATATAGCGAAGTTATCGGTAACATTGAAAGAGATGCTAACTCTGCTAAGAAGTACTGGCATTTCGTTAAGGTAATGGGCCGTTCTGCTTCTCACGTTGCTTTGGAATGTGCATTACAGACACAACCAAACGTTTGCTTAATTTCTGAAGAAGTTGCGGAAAAGAAGATGTCCTTATCACAGATTGCAGACTATATCGCTGACTCTGTAGAGGCTAGAGCTGCTAAGGGTATGAACTTCGGTGTTGCAATTATCCCAGAAGGTGTCGTTGAATTCGTTCCAGAGTTCTCTGCATTAATCGCTGAAATTAATGAACTACTTGCTGGTAGTAAGGCAGAAACATTCAATGCTTTACCAAACTGGAAAGAAAAGTATGCATTTATTGAAAAAGGTTTATCTCAGGAAGCAATGTCAGTATTTGCAATTCTTCCAGAAGGAATCCAACAGCAGTTATTCTTAGAAAGAGACCCACACGGAAACGTGCAGGTATCTCTCATTGAATCTGAGAAGTTATTCTCTGCTATCGTGAAAGCTAAGTTAGAAGAGAGAAAGGCTGCAGGTTCTTACAAGGGTAAGTTCAATGCTTTACACCACTTCTTCGGTTATGAAGGAAGATGTGCATTCCCATCAAACTTTGACGCAGATTACTGCTATTCATTAGGTTACAACGCATTTATGTTAATCCAATATGGTTACAATGGATACTTGTCAAAGGTTTCTAACCTATCTAAGTCAGCTGATGAATGGGTAGCTGGTGGTATGCCAATCACTAAGATGATGAACATCGAAAGAAGACATGGTGAAGACAAGCCAGTTATCAGAAAGGCACTTGTTGAACTCGATGGTAAGCCATTCAAGTTCTTCGAAGCACACAGAGAACAGTGGGCTAAGGAAACATGCTACACATACCCAGGTGCAATTCAGTACTATGGACCAGCTGAGGTTTGTGATCTAACAACTAGAACACTAGCTCTTGAAAAGGGTAAATAATTCATGTTTAAAGACACAGTAGAAACTCTACTGTGTTTTTTC
>CAKMPP010000032.1 GCA_927911475.1 uncultured Solobacterium sp.
TATAATGATGCCCATCTTTCTTCTAGATGCGCCAATTCATTATGAATATCATCGATATCTTGGTCTAAGTCATTCATCTTTTGATAATCTTGATAATATTCTGGTTCAAAGCGAAGCTCACGCATTTCTTCTAGCTCTGCTTCCTTTTCTGTAATCAAGCGTTCTAGTTTCGCAATCTCACGACGACGTGCTTCTGGAGATAGCGCCCTCTTTACTTCCTTTTTATTAATAATTTCATCATTTGATGGTTTGACTTCTTTAACTTGTAATGGTTGTTGGTTCATGTATTCATCGTAAGTCTGATTTACAAACTTGCAACCATCATTACTAAGAATTAATAAACCTGTTGCCATCTGCTGAATGAAGTAACGATCGTGTGAAACAAATAATATTGAACCTGTAAATCCTTTTAAGGATAACTCCAGTGCTTCTTTACCTGGAATATCTAAGTGATTTGTAGGTTCATCCAGTATTAACATATTTGCGTGCTGTAATAATAGTTTTACAAAGGAGAGTCTTACCTTTTCTCCACCCGATAAAACATCAACTGTTTTAAATACATCATCTGCAGAGAATAAGAATTGACCTAATACACTTCGAACAGTTGTTCGATCCAAATCCGGATACTCGTCCCACACTTCTTCTAGTACTGTTTTGCCAGAAGAAAATTGTGCAAGCTGCTGATCAAAGTATCCCTGCTCAATTTGATGACCAAATAAGAAGCTACCAGATAAAGCAGGAACAATATTCATTAGTGTCTTTACAAACGTTGATTTACCAGTGCCATTTGGACCAATAATCGCAATTCTATCACCACGCCGCATCTTCATTGAAATTGTCGTAAGGACATGATCATATCCAATCGCAAGATTTTCAACTTCTAGCACTTTCTCACCACCCTTTACACGGGGTGTAAACTTAGCATGGAATGTTTTATCATCCGTCTGATCAACTTCAATACGTTCCATACGATCCAAGTATTTCATTTTTGATTGCGCAAAAGCTGCTTTATTCTTTTTATAACGGAACTTTTCAATGAGTGCTTCCAAGCGTTGAATATCTTTCTGTTGTCTTGCGTATGCGGATTGTTGACGCTCAATATCATTTTCACGTTGGATGACATAGTTGGAATAATTACCCGGATAGCGCTTCATCTTCCCGTATTCCATATTATATACAACTTCAACTGTATGATCTAAAAACATACGGTCATGCGATACAATTACGACTGCCTTTGGATAATTCTTTACATACCCTTCTAGCCACTCAATCGCATCGATATCCAGATGGTTTGTAGGCTCATCTAACAATAAGATATCCGGCTTTGATAATAGCAGTTTTACAAATGCAATACGTGTTTTTTGTCCACCGGAGAATTCACCAATTTTCTTCTGAAGATCCTCAATCGGAAATCCAAAACGTGTAAAGACTGTTTTCATCTCCGATTCCCAATGATATCCATTCATCGATTCAAACTGTTCTTGAACCATTGCGTATTGCGCAAGAATCTTTTCACTCGCATCTATTTCCATTTGCTTTTCTAATTCATGCATTCTTGCTTGCATCGCAAATACGGGTTCATATATACGACGTAACTCCTCTTCAACCGTTCTTTCATCATGCGGTAATACCTTCTGTGACAAGTAGCCTATCACGGAATTATTTTGTTGTGAGATGGTACCTTTGTCAAATTGTTCTTCCCCACACATACAGCGCAAAAAGGTTGTCTTTCCACAACCATTTCTGCCAACAAGGGCGATCTTCTCTGTGCCTTTAATCTCAAAATTAACATCTTCAAAGATTGTATCGACGCCATAATATTTTGAGGCTTTACTAACTTGATATAACATCGTTACCTCCATAAAAATGGAAGTGGCAGCCGTTTGCAGTACCACTCCCATATTGTCATTTCTTTTAGAAGTTTAAGTTTCGTGGTGTTCTTGCGAAAGGAATAACGTCACGAATATTTTCCATACCTGTAATATACATTACTAAGCGTTCAAACCCTAAACCAAAACCTGCGTGTTGGCAACCACCATATCTACGTAAGTCGAGATACCATTGGTAACCTTCTGTACTCATACCAAGAGTTTCCATCTTCTTTTCGAGAATATCAAGTCTTTCTTCACGTTGGCTTCCTCCAACAAGTTCACCAACACCTGGCACCAATAAGTCACATGCGGCTACTGTCTTACCATCATCATTACGACGCATGTAGAATGCTTTAATTTCTTCTGGGTAGTCAATTAAGAATGTAGGACCCTTAACAACCTTTTCTGTAATGTAACGTTCATGTTCTGTATTTAAATCCATACCCCAGTGAATGTTGTTGTTTTCAAACTTCACATCCGCATTCTTTAAGATTTCAATTGCTTCTGTGTATGGTAAACGCTTGAAAGTTGAAGTTCTTACATGCTCAAGACGTTCTAATAGAGATGTATCAATTCTTTCATTGAAGAATGCAAGCTCTTCTGGACACATTTCCATAACGTAGTTAATGCAGTACTTCAACATATCTTCAATAACATCCATACTATAATCTAAATCCGCAAATGCCATTTCTGGTTCAATCATCCAGAACTCAGCTGCGTGTGTTGTTGTATTAGAATTTTCAGCACGGAAAGTTGGGCCAAATGTATAGATATCTCTAAATGCCATCGCATATGCTTCGGCTTGTAGCTGGCCAGATACAGTGAGTGACGCATGCTTTCCAAAGAAGTCTTCTTCATAGTTTCCATCTTCGCGTGTTGTAACTGTAAATGTTTCGCCTGCACCTTCCGCATCAGCACCTGTAATAATTGGTGTATGAACATATACAAATCCTTGATCTTGGAAGAATTGGTGAATTGCCATCGCTAGTACTGAACGTACTCTAAACACAGCAGAGAACGTATTTGTACGAGGTCTTAAATGACCAATTTCACGTAGATATTCAAATGTATGTCTCTTCTTCTGCAAAGGATATGTACTATCACATTCCCCTTCCAAATTGATTTCAGTTGCCTGAATTTCAAATGGCTGAGAAGCTTCTGGTGTTAATACAAATTTACCAACAACAGAAATTGCTGTACCTGTTAAGTACTTGGCGACTTCAGCGTAATTGGAAAGAGTATCAGAAGAATACACAATCTGTGCATTCTTAAAGAATGTTCCATCATTTAGGGCAATAAAAGATACATTTTTACCAGCACGGTTTGTACGAACCCATCCCTGTAGTTGGACAAAATCCAACTGGTCTAGTTCTAGTGTTGTTCCATCTTTCGCCAACTGATATAGTTCGCGGATACTCATTTCTGTAGGCATACTTATTCAATCTCCATTCTTATTTCTACATTAGTTATTCATTGCGTTGGTTTCAAATACCAATTCCTGAATGCTCGATACGACATCCACATGTCGTACATATACTCCTGATGGAACTGAGAAATGTTCCATCGCAAAACTTACAAATCCTTGAATACCATGTGCTACCAATAAATCTACTGTCTTCTGTACATCTTGTGAGATACACAAAATAGCGATGCGGCAGCCTTCTGGCATCTTTTCAGCAATCTCATCCATACCATATACAGGTACTGATGATTTCTTTACATTTTCTGGGTGTAAATCAAATGCACAAACAATTTCACCGACAATATGGTTCCAATGGTTGTAGTTTAATAACGCTTTTCCAAGGTTACCAGCACCGACAAGAATAATCTTCTCATCAAAATTTACGCCGAGCTGATTAGAGAAAATACTAATTAAATCTTCAACGTTATAACCATAACCCTGTTTACCAAGGTTTCCTAAAAAACTAAAGTCACGACGGATTGTTGTTGACTCGATAGATACATAGTCAGCAAGCTCCCTGGACATAATTCTGTTTATCCCATCCGCATGTAGTTTACGTAATGCTTTTAAATAGACAGGATATCGTTGTAATGTTGCCTTTGGCACTTTCTTTTCGCTCATATTTATCACCGTTCTCTATTTTAACATCATTTGTGAAAAAAATTGCTAAAATTTTTATTCTTCACCCGGCATCATGAGTCCTGGATCTGCTGCTGCAGAGAGGTCTCCAAACAGTCCATGTTGATATGCTACATAACCTACTGCACCAATCATGGCCGCATTATCTGTACAACAATACATAGGTGGAATGACTAACTGTACATCTGGATATGCTTGCATCTTCTCAGTGATTAACTGTCTTAATCTTGAGTTTGCTGCTACACCACCTGCTAGTACTAGCATCTTTGGTTTTAAGTCTTCTACAGCCTGTAGGGTCTTTCCTGTTAGTTGCTCTAACGCTGTTTCCTGGAAGGCATACGCAACATCTTCCTTAATAATTTCATTGCCCGCTTTTTCTTCACGTTGAATTAACTGTAATACAGCAGTCTTCAATCCAGAAAAACTAAAGTCATATATACCATCTGTCTTTGGAGAAGGAAGTTTGTAATGTTCCTTGCCTTCTTTTGCCATACGGTCAATCACTGGTCCACCAGGATAACCTGTACCTAAAACGCGTGATACTTTATCATACGCTTCGCCAATCGCATCGTCCTGTGTTGTACCGATAACCTTATAATCCCAATCATTCTCCATATAAACAAGCTGAGAGTGACCACCAGAAATAACTAGTGCAAGTAATGGGAATTTCATATCTGCTACAAAGTTATTTGCCCAGATATGGCCTGTCATATGATTAATTGGTATTAATGGCTTATGGAATGTCCAAGCAATTGTCTTTGCTGCTTGTACACCAACATGTAAAGAACCAATCAAACCAGGTCCTTGTGTATACGCAATCGCATCAATATCATCCATTGTTAGATTCGCTTTTTTTAGCGCTTCATCAATAACTGTCGAAATATTTTCAACATGGATACGGCTAGCGACTTCCGGTACGACGCCACCATATTGTGTATGAACATTAATCTGTGATGATACAATATTTGATAGAATTTCTTTTCCATCTTTAATAATTGCACACGCTGTTTCATCACAGCTTGATTCTAAAGCTAAAATCAATGTCATTTATAAACCTCCTAAGGGCTTAATCATAAGATATGCATTCTCGCCATCCTCATAATAATTCTTGCGAGTATTCACCGTTATAAACCCATTTTTTTCATAGAATTTGATTGCACATTCATTTGAAACACGTACTTCCAATGTCATATTCTCACACTCTTCTTCGATTGCTTTCTGAAGAGCTTCATTCAATAGCTGTTGTCCAACACCTTGTTTTCGATTTGTAGGACATACTGCAATATTGGCAAGCTGTGCTTGTTCATAAGTAATCCACCAGTCAATATATCCAATAATCGTTTGATTCTCTTCAAATACCAATAAGTTTGAGAAAGGATTTTCCAAAAGTTCATAGCGAAACTGTTCGATATTCCACCCACCTTTTGGAAAACAAATATTTTCAAGATCTACAACTTGCGTTAGATCTGTTTCTACCATCTTTCGAATCATTACTTATTTATGTTATATGCATCAGATGACTTTAAATATTCTGGTACAACCAAATGCACATTCTCTGCTTTCTGCCACTCATTTTTTAACAACAAGAAGTTCTTTGCCATGTTTGGGTAATACGTTTCTTTCCCAAATAATTGACCATCACCAACGAGCTTTTCATCACGTACCACATTTTCAAGATCATTGATATATTCAACTCTTTCTTCTTCAACAGCCTTGCCATTTTTATAGGCACAAGTATATACACGTTTACCACGTGCATCCAATACTACACGGCAATCTTCCATTCCCGCATACAACAACATCGTAGGAAGAGTATACAGTGGCTTATGAGTCATGGAACAGAATACCTTCGCAATCGTCATTGCGATACGAACACCAGTATAACTACCTGGTCCCTTAGTAATTACAATTTGATCAATATCATCACTCTTTAACGATAACTTCGATAACATCTCTTCAAGCTTAGGAAAAATTTCTTCAGATTGATGTTTCCAGCATTCTTCCTGTACTTCACCAATGATTTCATCATCACGAATTAATGCAAGTGATAAATAGATATGACTTGTATCCATACATAAAGTAATCATGCTAGAACCTCCAATAAGTCTTCATACTGCTTTCCAATCGCATGGAAAGTAAATTCACGATCTCCATTTTCTAATAGTTGAATCGATATCTTTAAATGTTCCTCAGGAACTAAATCAGGACTAAATTGTGACCATTCAATAACAGTTAATCCTTCATCATTTAAATATTCATCAAAGCCTAAATCTTGATGTATACCTTCCAAACGATATGCATCAATATGATTTAACAAGAGTTTACCATGATAAATCTTTTGAATCGTAAATGTTGGACTTGTAACACTACGACTAATACCCAATCCCTTGGCGATACCTTGTGTTAAACAAGTCTTACCAGCACCCAAGTCACCATCTAATAAGATGACCATACCATCTTCACTATGCTTACCTATCTTAGCGCCAAGCTCTCTTGTTTCATCAGCTGATTTTGTAATTAATCTCAATTCATTCATATAGAAAACCTCACCAAATCATTATAATACGATTTATGAAAAGCGCTATAAGTCAGCACTAACTTTACATAAAAAGTATAAAAAAAGGGAGAGCGATGGAAAACCATGCTCTCGATGACCCGGCAACGTGCTAGATTTGCTTGCGCTATTTTCGCCGCTACAGTGCTTAACTTCTGTGTTCGGGATGGGTACAGGTGTGGCCACTGCGCCATCATCACCGG
>CAKMPP010000033.1 GCA_927911475.1 uncultured Solobacterium sp.
GGTGAAAGAAATGGTGGTTTTTAAGACTTTGATTGAGACAATACGGATTATTCTAGTTTTTATGTAATGAAAAACGATATCTAGTATTCCTATAGTTCAGTATAAAAAACCAGTATAAATTTTCTATATTTGAGATATGAAGAAAACTATACAAGATGCAATGAGGTTGATGACCTATCAAATGAGAACACTAAGAATCAATCATCATATGACCCAAAAACAAATGGCAAGTATTTTGAATGTTTCGGCACAATCGATTTCTGCGTATGAAAATGGTGTGATTCGACCGGATATTGAAGTGATTATGAAATATGCCGAGTATTTTAAAGTGGATATTGCATATTTGATGGGAATCAATCTATATGGCGCAATACACGACGTTCTTCCGACGCAGACAGAAGCTCAGATGTTCATGGCATATCGTAGAAGACCTGCATGGATGCGAAAGGTGATACGAGAACTGTGTTTTAATGGAACGAAGTATCGTACACAAGATGAAGAACAAGATTACACAATGATGCTAAGTGATTATGATGGTGAGTATAAATGAAAAAGCATCTACAAGGATGCTTTTTCATATACACGAATACGGAACTGACAAGTTATATCTAGGTTTTGTATTTCTTGTAAACGCTGCTTATCTTCAATAGCCGTCTTATAGGCATACGGTGTCATCTGAAATAATTGATATAGTGTTTCCTGATCGAGTGTCGCAATATTCTCAATGATTTCATCTTGGATGAGTTGTAAGTCTATTTTGATATCCTCCATGATATTTTCATATGGTGTATCATAGAGAACTGCTTTCATCTCAAATAAGTGTTTTGGGCCAGGTGTAACGAAGATAAACTTACCACCTGGTTTTAATATACGCTGTAATTCTTCTGTTGCGGCAGGCGCAAAGCAGGTGACAGCCACATCACAAGATGATTCTTCAAGCGGAAGATGGAAGATAGAAGCTACGACATACTGGGTTGATTTATCATTTTTAGAAGCGTGCTTTAAAGCATCCTTGATAAATCAAATCCATATTTTTCTTGTGCAATAAAACCATCAGTATAATAACCTTCACCACAACCTAAATCGACAAAAACTTCTGGATGAAAAGTAGTGCTTAAGTTAACGAGATATTCTTTTAAGAAGGCATATATACCTTTTTCTAAAAACGCAGTACGTGCTTTTACCATCTCAATATTATCGCCATGAAATGGCTTATTTGACCGATATAAATTGATATATCCTTGTTTAGCATAATCAAAGTGATGGTTATTTTCACAGATTGCTTCACGGGTGGAACGATTTAATTTTGACTGACAAATTGGACAAATTAATTTCATAGAAAAAGTATAGCACAAAGTACTTGACTGAAAGTCAGTCAATAGTTATAGTAGATGTAGGAGGTAATAAAAATGCCAGAGAATAAAGACAACGAAGAACGAAAAAACGAGTTTATAGATGCGGCAGAAAAGCTATTTAAAGAAAATGGCATTGTAGAGACAACAATCAGCTCCATCGTAAAAGAGATGGATGTAGCAAAAGGACTATTCTACTATTACTTCAAATCAAAAGATGATGTAATTGAAGCAATCAGTAATAAATACAACGAAGCATTTAATGCCATGATGCAGGAGAGCATGAATAAAGAGGATTATACAGAACGTTTACAACAGTTCGTGAATAACTCTGTGAAGTCTTTCCGCGTATTACACGAAAAGCTGAATGGCGAAGATGGTGCAGATCTATCTAACTTAAGTGTTAGATCTACCTTGGAAGCGAAGAATAAAGCAATCACAGATTTAACAAAACTATTTGATGAAGGAGTACGACTTGGTGAGTTGACATTAGACAACACGAAGTATTACGCAAACATCTTAATCAGTGGTATTGTCGAATTGATTGACCAAGGCGAAGCTACAAATGAAGAAATCGCATTTATTATTTGGGACCTCATTGAAAGGGCCGGAAAGGACTAAGGACATGTCAGAAAATAACAAGAATGGATTCGATGATTTAGGAAAAACAATTTCCGATTTACTAACAAACGTTACAAAGGTTGTAACAGAAAGCACAGAAGGTCTTACTTCTAAGCTAAAAGTTGAAAAGCAAAAGGCTGAAATTCGTGCTGAGATTGGTCATCACTCACGTGAACTATCTAAGTACTATGAAACATTAGGCCGTAACTACTACAATGATATTGTCATCAATAAGAAGTCTGGTACTTATACAGAAGTAATGGACAATATCCGTACAAAAGAAAAGTTAATTGAACTCTTAAACGAAAAATTAGATGTATTAGAGAAGTAATAAAAAAGTGCGATTCTTAGGAGTCGCACTTATCTTTTTTACGAGAATCATAGGAATACTTACAACCGCAATAATCTTGACGGTATAGACAATACGCATCAGAGATCTCTGTAGAATGTTGTTGGCCATTCCTTTTTTAAAATCGGAATAGAAATACTTCGTGTGTGAATATTTCTGCTGTAATGAGCGGCCAATCTCATTGAGCTTTTGAGAATCTTTTTGACGTGAGAAGGTCATGACAGTTGTAAAGTAGTCATAGCCATTTTGATCTGCATAGGCAAACGCTGCATTCATTCTCTCAGTGTAACAGGAGAAACAACGTAGCCATCCTTCAGGATCATCTTTTCTTTTTGCCAAAAGTTTTTGGTCAAAAGCATCATAGTTATAAGGCTCTATTACCATTTAATTTCTCCATGCCATCTTTCATCCAGATACCGTTTCATATCGGATAAACGCATGTCATATTCTGAGGCTGGCCAGATGTTGGAGTTATTGTACATAATCGTTACATCAAAGACTTCGTGAAGAAATTCCAAAGGCCAACATGCGCATACAATACAACATGCATGCAAGAGTAACTTTGGCTTTTCGTTTGTGCTGGCTTTGATGTTTTTCATCTCTTTGAGAGACTCTACATAATAGTTTGTCTTCGTGGAAGATTTACGATTTTTTAAATAGGCAATATAGGCTTCTTTTTCTTTCTCATTCATTGGTAATTAACATACAATCGCCGAAGGAGAAGAAACGGTATTTCTCCTTTACTGCATGGCGATACGCTTCTAGAGTAAATTCATATCCTGCAAAGGACGCAATCATCATAATCAGAGTTGATTTTGGCAGGTGGAAGTTTGTTAACATGCCATCGATCGTATGCCATTGATATCCTGGGTAGATGAATAATTTTGTCTCACCAGAACATTCCTCAAACTTACCAAATCGATTCCATACGGACTCAAGTGTACGTACAGATGTTGTGCCAATCGCAAAGATACGTTGACCATTAGACTTTGCAGCGTTTAATGTGTCCGCGGCTTCCTTAGACATGTAGTAAACTTCACTATGCATATCATGGTCTTCGACATCTTCTGTATTCATTGGTCTAAAAGTACCTAAACCTACATGCAATGTTACATCAACGACTGTAACACCTTTTTCTTTTAGCTTCGCAAAGATTTCATCTGTAAAGTGTAAGCCAGCAGTAGGGGCTGCAGCAGAACCTCTTACCTTGGCATAGACAGTCTGGTAACGTTCTGGGTCATTTAACTTCTCTTTGATATATGGTGGTAATGGTACATTTCCTAATTCATCTAAGATTTCATTGAAGATGCCATTGTAGATCATACGCATCTTTCGTAAACCTTTTTCGCCAATTTCTACACATTCTGCACGCAAACGTCCATCGTGGAAGGAGACAATCGCACCAAGTTTTACAACCTTCGCATTACCAACAAGACACTCCCAAACATCATCCGGAAGTTGTCGTAGAAGAAGTAACTCAACGTGAGCGCCTGTTTCTTCCTTTGTACCAAATAATCTAGCAGGGATAACACGTGTATTATTGCGTACTAGAATATCACCTGCATGCAGGTAGTCTACAATATCGTAGAAGTGTTTGTCTTCATATTTCTTTTCTGTGTTGTGAATGACAAGCATACGAGAAGAAGTGCGATCAAGCAGTGGAGTTTGCGCAATGAGTTCTTCTGGTAAGTTGTAATCAAAATCACTTGTTTTCCATTTCATATTAAAATCCTCTGTGGTCAAATTTCATCTTCGCAAGAGTTTCCTCTTTGAAGTCATTAAAGCGGTCTTCTTTGATTGCTTTTCTTGCGTCTTCCATAAGCTTCACTAAGAAGCGTAAGTTATGGATAGACATGAGGCGAGTACCGAAACCTTCATTTGTACGTTGGAGGTGATTGAGGTAAGCCTTTGTGTAGTTACGACATGTATAACAATCACACTCTGGATCAAGTGGTGTAAAGTCATTTTTATAGATGGCCTTACGGATAGAGATTCTTCCTTCACTCGTCATCAGGGTTCCATGTCTTGCGATACGAGTTGGTAGTACGCAATCACACATATCGACGTTGCGGCTAACTGCCTCTAATAAGTCATTCACTGCACCAACACCCATTAGGTATCTTGGTTTATCAAATGGCAAGGCATCAGAAGCCCACTTCACCATACGATACATTGTTTCTTTATCTTCACCAACCGATGTACCACCAATTGCATATCCAGGAAAGTTCATCTCAATTAACTTTTCAGCACAGTATTTACGAAGGTCTTCATAGTCACCACCTTGTACAATACCAAAGAGCGCTTGTTCTTCTGGACGGGTGTGTGCTTGTTTACCACGAAGTGCCCAACGTAATGTTCTCTCTGTACTCTTTTCAACATATTCACGTGTGGCAGGGTAAGGGATACATTCGTCAAAGACATAATGATATCAGCGCCAATCTTATTTTGAATCTGGATTGATTTTTCTGGAGAGAGGAAGAGTGTATCTCCGTTGAGAGTGTTCTTGAAGGTAACACCATCTTCTGTAATCTTACGTTGATCTGCGAGGGAGAATACTTGGAATCCTCCACTATCTGTTAACATAGGACCTTTGTAATTCATGAACTTCTGAACTCCACCAGCTTGGTCAACAATATCTTCGCCTGGTCTTAGCCATAAATGATAGGTATTAGCAAGTACCACACCAGAACCTAAATCTTTTAGTTCTTCTGGGGATACAAATTTAACGGTTGCTTGTGTACCGACAGGCATAAACATTGGTGTTTCTACATCACCATGTGGTGTATGTAAAATACCAGTACGGGCACCGGATTGTTTACAGATATGTGTAATTTCAAAAGTAACTGGTTGTTTCATAGTTTCCCTCTTTTCCGCTATAAAGTATATCAAATATTACTTTAATTCGCTGAGAAACATCTGCGTGTTATAATGTTTTTATGAAATCGTAAAGAAATACGTGTAAGAAATTTACCAAAAGATGACGTTCCTTTTTACGTTTCCAATGTAAAACCAACATCATTTTTAATGATTGCGATGATTGCTGGAATTAGTTTTTTTATGGATACGTACGTATTTACAGGTGATTGGGGTTATGGTCATCATGGTATCGTTATTCTCGCTATTAATGTTGCCAGATTGTAAACTATATGAAATCCACCAGGACTACATTGTGCTTTACAATCGTCATGATAAATCAGAGTGTTTCATCATCTACTATGAAGATATGGTATCTTGGCATTATGAATGGAATCCAAGTTATGACCAACTCGTTATTTCACTAGTGGATGGAAGTGTCGAAAAACAAGAAGTCTATGCGAAGTATCGTATAGAGAAATGGTTAAATTCTTTAGCACCAGGCAAGCAAGCGAAAAAGAATCATAGAAAGTAGGGAGTATGACAAAATTAGTAAATCCTGAAGCAGTAGAAAAATGCAAAGCGAATATGATTTGTGAAGCGGATGTAGATGATATGAGTTTAATCTTTGACATGTTTAGTGATAGCACTAGACTCAAGATTATGAACGCGCTCTTTGTCAGTGAACTATGTGTGGGTGACTTAGCTGCACTATTACAGATGAGTACAAGTGCCATCAGCCATCAGTTATCTTCTTTAAAGAAAACAAAATTAGTAAAGACAAAGAAGATTGGTAAGAATGTTTATTACTCGATGGCAGATGAACATATCGAAAAAATCTACCAGATGACATACGAGCATATTAAAGAAGATGACTAAAATCGTTGCGATTGATTTTGAGACTGCAAACAATCAAATGTCGAGTGTTTGTTCAGTTGGCATTGCGGTAATGGAAGATGGAGTGGTCATTGATCACTATTACTCTTTTGATTAAACCGGAAGAAAACGTTAGTTATTTTTCACCTTACAATATTCGTGTTCATGGCATTACTGCAAAAGACGTTGAAGATGCGCCTACATTTTCAGAAATCTATCGTGAATTAACGGGATATTTTGAAGATGCGGTGATCGTGGCACATAATGCACGATTTGATATGAACTGTTTAAAACAAACTTGTTTGAATACAGGTAAGAAGATACCTGTAATAGAATACTTTGATACCGTAGAATTATGTAAACGTGTTTTTTCAAATCTCAAACATCATCGTCTCAATGATGTATGTGACTACATTGGAATTGAGCTGGACCACCATAATGCATTAAGTGATGCGAATGGATGTTTAGAAATTGTCATGGCAGTGATGAATCTAGTTGGAGAGTATGATATTTACCAACTACTAGAACGTTGTCAAACAAAACTTTATCAGTTATAAAACGAACAATGGATACGCTTTGTATTCATTGTTTTTTTACAAGATTAATA
>CAKMPP010000034.1 GCA_927911475.1 uncultured Solobacterium sp.
CTTGTATGATAATTTCGTCCTGAGAAGACGAGATATCATACTCTCCTTTCTGGCCCTTTATTATAATGAAGCTGTCCTGAGTAAGTGTTTATATATCCTACAGCTCAGTTTCAACTGGGACTGTTTATACAGGAGACTACTCTCCACAGTCTGCTTCATAGTTAATTGGTTGGATGTTCCGATACACATGTATTGAGTTCTTATGTCTCGCAAGGATACTGAAGCAGATTACCCGTGGTGACTCAGGTCTAGAAAGGTAATCTGTTTTTTATGCACGTTTACGTCGGCGTTGATATCGCCAAAGAACTTCATTACGCTGCCATCATGGATTCTGATGGTGTCGTATCCAAACCTTTTTCTTTTGAGAATAACGACAAGGGCTTCAATCTGTTACTCTCTCATCTTGCTCCTTACAACAAGGAGTCTATCCTGATCGGTTTTGAATCAACCGCTCATTATCAGGAGAATCTTGCTTACTTTCTTAAATCGCTTGGTTATCGAACTGCAGAAATTAATCCACTTCAAACCGCCGCTTTAAGAAAAGCCAATATACGCAACACTAAGACTGATAGTGTAGACGCTAGGTTGATATGCCTCGCTTTAATGAACCACAATATCCAAGGTGACCAGCGAGACTCGGCACGGTTGGATGATCTTTATCAACTTTGTAAGATGAGGATGGATACCATGAAGAAACGAACTACCTGTAAGATTCAATTTGTAGCTATCATGGATCGGATCTTCCCTGAACTGGCTTCCTTTTTTGATAACAACCTCCACACCAATACAATCTATCGCTTGATTGACTCTTTTCCTCTACCTTCTCAAATAAAGAAAACTCGAATTGATATTCTCACCAAGCTTCTCCACAAAGCTTCTAGAGGCCATTTCAAGAAAGAAAAGGCTCAAAAACTGAAGGATTTGGCAGATATATCTGTAGGAATCCCCTCTGACATATTTGCCTTCCAAGCTCAACAGTTGGTTCATCAAATCGAGTTCTATACAGATCAGATTCAAACAATCGAGGAAAGAATCAATACGAATCTGGATGTTATGAGCTCACCCCTCATGACAATCCCTGGAATCGGCACTTTCTGTGTTGCTTGTATTCTGTCTGCTATAAAAAATATAAACGATTTTGATGCCCCCTGTAAAATACTTGCCTATGCTGGCTTGGATCCTGTCATCAGACAGTCAGGAAAATTTACTGCCAGTCATACCAGAATGTCCAAAAGAGGAAATAGCCTACTTCGCTATGCGCTAGTCTGGTCTGCTGGAAATGTAGTAAAGAATAATCATACATTCGCTGAATACTACCGCCATAAGACAGAAGATCAGGGGAAGTCACACTATCAAGCACTAGGACACTGTGCCAAAAAATTGGTCAAATCCATCTATCACATGCTCAAATGTAACGAATCATTCAATCTTGACTAAACTTTTTTGAATTTCTCCTCCCTAGGAGTTGTTTTCGTCATGCTCTGTCAATTCAATATATTTTTTATTGACAGTTCATAGTTGATCTCCTATGAATGTGTTAATTGTTCTTCAATCTCATGATTGATAAAAGTAATACGTCCAATAATTCTCTTGCGGACATGCGCTTAGCACCTTGCGCAAAGATTGCATTTTGAATCAACCCATCAGAACTTGCGACAGTAATGTCATAGTCTTTCTGATGATCTGACACAAAACGTTCAATATACGCATCTGCTGTCAAATTACTGGATGTGTACACGACTTCCATGTCCTTACGTGAATATATTGTACCAAGATTATCTTTGACTTTATAGCCATCAAATACAACAATCATTTTTTCTCCTGTGAACACTTGATAGTTGAACAAAATATCCAATAATTTTTCACGCGAGATTGCTAATTCTTCATCTTTATAATCTTTAAATATATCCCAACTAAATATCATATTGTAGCCATCTACCACAAGACATGCGGGTAAATGTTTGATTACTTTCGGCTTTTCTTCCTTAGGTTTCTTTTTAATAGGATTGCTTTGTTTATCAAAGTTGCGATTGTTAGATGTTGAACGTTCGAAAATACGCTTTAATTCATCCTCTTCAATTCGATATGTGCGATGCACAGTTGAAGTGGATTCTACCTTTTCCTCTACGATATCCATGTATTCATCCGCTTTATCCCAAGTCACTGTAAAGCCACTACCATTTGCACAGAATACAGAAGATGAAGGATTACGCATATCCATTTCAGGATCATAACCAATTTGAGTCACAATCTCATCAGTATCCTGACACATATCATAACCATCCGGTTGGAAGGAAAACCTTCCTTGTCCTTTGCTATAAGCATTTACTTCATTTTGATAGTGGGCAAGTAAACGAATACAACCTCTGCCAACGATGACACTGCGACCATCTCCACTATCCTGTATTTCAAACTGTGCCTTTTTACTTTCTAAATCAAATAATGCTTTTGATAAGAATTCACTCGGTACAGTTAATTCAAACCGTACATACGGCTCTAATAGTATTGATGTTGTTTTCATCAATGCTTGTCGTACTGCACGTGAAGCAGCTTGTCTAAAGTCTCCACCTTCAGTATGTTTTAAATGACCTTTTCCAGCAATTAAAGTAATCTTTACATCCGTTAGTTCACTGCCAGTTAGTACTCCACGATGTTTCTTTGTACGTAAAGCACTTAGTATTGCATTTTGCCAGTTAAAGGATAATTGATCTGAACCAGTTTCATTGGCTATTAAAATTCCCTTACCTCTTACTAGAGGATCTAATCGAACCTGTACTTCTGCATAATGACGCAATGGTTCAAAGTGACCTGCACCCTTTACAGATTCTGCAATCGTTTCACGATAGAGTATCCTACCTGTACTAAAGCCTACGGAAATTCCACAACGATCAAGGATTCTCTTCTGCAAGACTTCCATCTGCATTTCACCCATGATATGTACATCAATCTGCCCAGTTTCACTTTGGATATCCATTTCAAGTGCAGGATCTTCTTCACTAATTTCACGACAAGCCGTCGTAAGTGCAAGTAAATCTGTACCCCTAGGATAAACCAAACGATAATCCATATATGCATTTAATATTGGTTGTTTTTGTGTCTCTTCAAAGCCTAAACCATCTCCTGCTTCGAAATGTTCAAGGCCCTTTAATGCCACGACCATACCAGGATATGCTTCCTCTAACATGCTAAACTTTGAGCCATGATAAAGCCGAATCTGGTCTACCTTTTCATCCTCATCAAGTCTTTGTTTCGCATGCAATATACCACCAGTAATCTTTACATGTGTTAGACGTGTATGATTTTCTGCCACGGTAATCTTATAAACTCTTGCGCCAAAATCGTCAGGATAATTTCTACCAACTGAAAATTGTGCAATTCCCTCTAACAATACATCAATGCCTTGCAGCTTTAATGCAGAACCGAAGAACACCGGAAAGAAACTACGATGATAGAAACCCTCTACAATCTCTTCCGATGTCAAAGAACCCTTGCTTTCATACTGCTCTAAGAGCACATCGCTAGAAAAGCAAATTTCTTCCATCTTATCTTCGTTTAACCAATTGATACAGTTACCGGATAGTTTAGCATGAATATCCATAAGTAACTTTTCTTGAGTAAAATAACTAATATCCATCTTGTTAACAAAGACTAAAGTAGGAATATGATAATACTCTAAACACTTCCATATTGTTTCACTATGTGCCTGAACACCATCTTGTCCATTGATCAATAGAATTGCCATATCTAAAACGGACAAAGTTCTTTCCATCTCAGATGAAAAATCCGCATGTCCTGGTGTATCGATGATATATACTTCGATATCTTTATAAACAAAGTGAGCCTCTTTAGAATAGATTGTAATCCCACGATTTCTTTCTTGTTCATCAAAATCAAAAAAAAGAATCGCGATGATCCACTCTACCTAATGCTCCAATCGCACCTGTTTGATAAAGGATACTCTCTATTAATGTCGTCTTACCCGCATCTACATGTGCTAGGATACCGATAACTGTACGTTTTGTTTGACCCATGCTTGTATTATACCAGTTTGAAATACGCATAGAAAACCTAATCTGCAGGAATTCTCTTTTCAAGTATAATGATAAAAATGGAGGTATCCTATGCAGCACTATGATAATTTATTAAACCTTAGTTGTGATACAACAATCGCAACTGAAAAAGACGGCTATTACGCCTTCAAAGAGACTGTATTCTATGGTGAAAAAGGTGGTATGCCAGGAGATAAAGGAACTATTAATGGCTTAGAAGTCATCGATTTAAAATGGGAAGACGACATCCTCTATCACAAAGTAGATGGCATATTAGAAAACCCTATTCACATGGAGGTTGATAAAGAAACGCGTATCATTAATACAACCATACAAAGTGCATATCATTTACTAGATGGCTATTATGGCAAGATGGGTCTTTATATTGTTGCGATTGGTGTAACATCACCAGAAAATCAATGGTATGAAGTCAACAGCAAAAACCTAGATGAAAAACATCTAGAAGAAGTCCAGAATTTTATGAATGATATCCTATTACAGGATATCCCAACAGAGTTTACATACTATAAAGGTAGCGAATACCCAAATCCAAAATATGCAAATCACGATGAAGTAAGAGTCGTAACGTTTGGTGATATCGACAGTCAACCATGTGGAACTCCACATGTAAATAATGTCAATCAAATCGGCAGTTTTATCATTTTAGGTAGCGAAAAGACATCACGTGGTACACGTATCTATACAACTATTAGTTGGTCAACAAATATTAAATTGAAGAAGTACTATAATCTAATTCAAGAATTGCGTAAAACTCTCAACGGCAAAGAAGATGATATCCTAGAAAATATCCAGAGTTTACGCAACACAAATAAGGTATATAAAAAACAAATTGAAGATCTTCAAAAAGAATTAACAACGTACAAGGTAAAAGAAATTCTTCAAATGGAAGATAGCGTACTAGTAGATGTTGTGGATGTTAGTCTATTACGTCCAGTATCACAAGCTTTACTAAATGAAGTATC
>CAKMPP010000035.1 GCA_927911475.1 uncultured Solobacterium sp.
TTATTCACGATAGCGACAAGACTCTTAATCTGTGGGTACTTTACTAGAACATCTTTGATTAAGCTATCACTATTGTGGAATGGATAGTTTCTTACCACAAGTGCAACCATCACTTCCCCTGTGTTATGTGCATGTTTGATCAATACATGTCGCATCTCTCTTCCACATGCAAGCATGTCAAATTGTTTACGGAAGTAATTTGTAAGTTCGTTTGATAAATCTGTTTGTACATGGCATACATCATATTGCACAATGCGATTGGAATGTGGTGCATAGAACCCCATTTCCACCTTACTGTCATTGCATTGTACTGGTATCTGTACCTTATTACGATAATTCCAATGTGGTTCTACTTTGATAATTGGTTGTATTTCTACATCCATACCTGCAATCTTATGGAAACAGTCTTTGACTTTGTTTTCTTTGAACGCATTTTGTTCATCACTATCCATATGTTGTAGTTGACAACCACCGCACTGTTTATACACAGAGCAGATTGGATTCATACGATGCATTGATGGTTTTAGGATTTTAATAATACGGCCATAACCATAATTCTTCTTCATCTTTGTGATGCCAATTTCTGCTTCTTCTCCATTTAGAAGACCTGGTACGAAAATGACGATACCGTTAATACGGGTAACGCCTGCACCATCTTCTGAATAACCTGTCGCTGTTGCGACATATCTCTCGTTTTTTTCCATCATCTTTTTATATTCTAAAAAAGGGATATGTTGTATCCCTTATTGTTGAGTCTGCTGTGTTTGTTGTGTTGATTCTGTATTTTCAGTATTCTCTGTGCTTGGCTGCTCTTTCTGAGCCTGTGCTTCAGCAGCTGCTGCAGCTTCTGCTGCTTTTCTAGCTTCTACTGCATCTCTTAAGCTTTGCGCAACTTCCGCATTCTTAGGACTACTTACCAATTGGTATTGTGGGGCACTCATTGCGGATGTTTTTGTAAAGATACCATAAATGAAGTTATCTTTGTCACGTCCATCTTTCATATTAGATGTATGAATCTCTAAGTCATACATCTTCATATCATTGCCTTGTGAGAAGTATACATTTGGATCTAAGATTGCAACTACTGCTTCATAAGCACGTCCTGTCACATCTTGAACCGCTTCTGCTGTTGAATCTTCTGCTACATCAACATATACACGCAATGTACCAGTTGCTAGATGTACACTATGACCTGTTACGCCTTCAAGCGCACCTACTGCATCATCTACTTGCTTTAGCTGATCCTTTGTAATTGCAGGATTTAAATCATTTTCATAACGGTTACCCAATACTGGTGAATGGGAATCCATATATGTCGATGTTAGCATCCAACCAAAGTAAATCGCTGGCGCAAGAATCAATATCAAGCATACTGTAAATACAATATGCACAAGTTTTAATCCGTGTTTTCTGTTTTTCTGTGTCATATTACTCTCCGTACTTATTGTAGTCTTTTTCTGAGAAATACGCCAGTCTTAATCATGAACGCGTTTTTTTAGCTCTTCCTCTAAGATTTGCGATACCATTCCTGGGTTAGCCTGTCCCTTAGATTTCTTCATTACTTGTCCGACTAAGAAACCTACTGCACGACCCTTACCATTCTTGTAATCTTCGATTGCTTGTGTATTTGCGTCGAGTACTTCATTAACCATTGCAGTTAACGCTGAACTATCGGAAACTTGTTTTAAGCCCTTTTCTTCAGCTGCTACTTCTGGATCTTTACCTAGCATCAAGTCATCACATAATTGTTTTGCTTGTGCGGAGGATACTTTACCTTCGTCAACTAATGCAATCATCTTGGCAAGCATTTCTGGTTTTAATTCTGATTTATCAATGCTTGTTTCATGTTTGTTGAGCCATGCGCTTACTTCGCCTAATAGCCAGTTGCACACAGCCTTCGCGTTTATTGTATACTTCATGACTTCTTCGAAGAACTTGGACATTTCCATATCAGCGATTAAGATACGAATATCATGCTCACTTAATGCATACTGTTTTGCATAACGTTCTTTTCTCGCTTCTGGAAGTTCAGGCATATGTTCTTGAATATCTTGAATCCAAGAAGAATCTAATAGAATTGGGAAAATATTTGGTTCAGGGAAAAACTTATAGTCCACAGAACCTTCTTTACGACGCATCATGACAGTTGTATTTGTCTTTTCGTCATAACGACGTGTTTCCTGGTGAATCACTTCTCCTGCTTCTAGTAATTCTTTCTGACGTTGAATTTCATACTCTACAGCTTTACCGACGTGGGAGATAGAGTTTAAATTTTTAATTTCATTCTTAACACCTAACTTATTAGAACCCTTTGGTGCGATGGAGACGTTAACGTCACAACGCATGGAACCTTCTTCCATCTTACAATCGGATACACCGATATAGAATAGTGTCTGACGAAGTGCCTCAACGTAAGCTTCTGCTTCTTCTCCTGTTTTCATATCTGGACAGGAGACGATTTCGATAAGTGGAGTTCCAGCACGGTTAAAGTCTAATAAGGAGAACTTTGTTAAGTGGAACTGCTTCGCTGTATCTTCTTCCATGTGGATACGCTCGATACGTATCTTCTTCTTTCCGGCACTTGTGTTAATTTCAATATATCCATTTCTTCCGATTGGATGGAATTGTTGGGTAATCTGGAATCCTTTTGGTAAATCGGAATAGTAATAGTTTTTACGATCAAACTTTAGAAGTGGATCAATTTCCAAGTGTAGTGCAGTACATGCTTGAATGGCTTTTTTAACTGCTTCTACATTCACTGATGGAAGTGTTCCTGGATGACCTAAGTCGATCTCATTAACACAAGTATTTGCTTTGCGGCCAAAGGAAGTTGGCGCACCAGAGAACATCTTTGTGTTTGTCTTTAACTGACAGTGAATTTCAATACCTATGGTTGCTTCGTATTCCATTATTTCACCTCCGTCTGCAAATCCCTTAAACCTGTGATATCTTCAATTGCCTTTGCAATTGTAAACATTGTACTCTCTTGCCATGCAGGGCATGTTAGGTTTACACCAATTGGACAACCCTCTTCAAATCCCATTGGGACTGTCATCGATGGATCACCTGAGAAGTTTGCCATTGCCATGTAGTTTTCTGCCACTAAGTAGTCAGTTGATAACTTATCATCGTTATTAATCGCATCGATAAAATGGTGCGATTGTTCCACTGGCTGGAGCGAGAATGCAATCATATTCCTGAAAGCATTCTTTCATCGCATTAACAATCAAGCGTCTAACCTTCTGTGCCTTACGGAAGATACGCTCTTGGTTCGCTTCAAATAAGCCATATGATCCAATTACAATCTTCTACGAATCAAAGGTCCAAAACCCTTTGTACGTGAGTTTGTCATGATTTCCTGCATATCTGCACCATCTTCACGCACACCGAAACGAATACCATCTAAGTTAGAGTGATTGGAAGCCGCTTCGCAGTTAGCGATTGTATAGTACGTTGGTAAGATTGCACGCATGAGCTTATCATCAAAGTGATACGTATCTACCACAGCACCTGCTGCCTTGAGCTTATCTACAAGTTCGTTAAACATCTTCACTGTTTCAGGATTTGATACGCTATCGATGACATTACCAAGTATCGCAATCTTCTTACCTTGGATGCTATCATTAAGCGCTTCTGTGTAATGTTCAACTGGACGATTTGATGAAGTAACATCTAAATCATCACGTCCTGCTAATACTTCTAATGTAATGCATGCATCTTCAACTGATCTTGTAAAGTAACCTACATGATCCAAAGAAGATGCGTATGGAATAATACCGTAACGGCTGATTCTTCCGTATGTTGGTTTTACACCAACAACACCGCAATAAGATGCAGGTTTTCTTACAGAGTCACCTGTATCTGAACCGATTGCCATTGGTACAACACCTGCTGCCACAAGTGCTGCTGAACCACCAGAGGATCCACCTGTCATACGACGTGTATCCCATGGGTTGTGTGCTGCACCTGTAAAGCATGTTAAGTTTGTACCGCCCATCGCAAGTTCATCCATGGATGCCTTTGCGATACATACTGCACCTGCTTCACGCAATTTCTTTGTGATTGTCGCATCATAGATTGGGAAGTAGTTAGAGAGAATACGTGAACCTGAAGTTGTACGAATTCCCTTTGTATTTACGTTATCTTTAATTGCGATTGGAACACCATGCAGTAAACCACCTTCTGGTAGTTGTGCTAATTGATCCTTTGGATCAACAAATGTGATGACTGCATTTAGTTTATCTTGTAATTCCTGTGCTTTTGCGTAAGCTTCTTCACAGCGAGCAGTAATATCTGCTGGATGATTTACCATATCTTTAATCATTACTTCACCACCTTTGGTAGAACAAAATGTCCTTCCAATTTCTTCGTTACATTTCTCATCGCATCATCTTGAGAGATTACATGATCTGGCTCATCTTGACGGATGTATGTTGTTGGTTCTTCAAACGGATAAATCATTTCCTCTACACCGTCTGTATCAATTTCTTCCATAATCGCAAACTGCTTTTCTAACGTACCAAACTCCTTAACTAGTTCGTCTGCTTCTTCGTCTGATAGGTCAAACATCAGTTGATTTGCTAACTTTTGGAAGTATTCTCTATCTTTGTTTTCTACCATGATTTATACCTCGTTTCTCGCTGATATATTTTAGCGTTAAATAGCGATTTTATCAATGTTATCAATCTTTTACAAAGCGAGCAATAAACTCTTCTTCTGAAAGAATTGGAATATTGAGTTGTTTTGCTTTTTGTATTTTTTGGATGATGACGAAGTCACATCGTTATTAATTAGATAATTGGTTGCTTTGGATACAGAACCCTGTTACCTTACCACCCTGTGATTCAATATAATCCTTTAGCTCATTACGATTTGTATAATGATGTACATCCCCTGTCACAACAAAGGTTAGTCCTTCACAAAGATTACCACTTGCGACTGTATTGGAACGCTGCACTGTAATTTCATCTAACAGGTCTTCAAGTTGTGCAATATTTTCTGGATCTTTGCACCAACTCACAAAAAGCATTGGATTTTTCAGGTCCGATTCCATCAATGGAACTAAATACCTCTGTTGTCTCTGTATTTCTTGCGATATCAACTAACTCTCTAAATGGATAGACAGAGAGTAATCGTTTTGCAACATCCTTACCAATCAAAGGAATATTCAGGGCATAAACAAGTTTTGTTTCGTCAATCTCTCTTGCTCGATCGATTGATTCCATGATATTCGCTGCAGATTTTTCACCAAAGCCTTCTAAGTCTGTGATTTCTTCGTGGTGTTTAGAGAGACGGAAGATATCTCCATACTTTGTAATCCATCCTTCATTGATGAATCTTGCTAGTGTTTGCTCTGAGATACCATCGATATCCATACCTGCCTTTGACACAAAGCGATTGAATTTTCTTCAGTTTTTTAGCCGGACAACTAGGATTTGTACACTTGAGGGTTTCTGTTCCTCGCTCACTCATATCTACAACTGTTTCACTATGACAAACAGGACAAGTTTCTGGAATATGGAACTTTCCTACAGCCTGTTTAACACTGATGACCTTTGGAATAATCTTATTTGCCTTGATGACTTCAAGTTCACTACCTGCATCTCCAATCCCTAAACGTTTGCATTCACTAATATTACAGAGAGATGCACGTTTGACGGTTGTACCTTCGATTTCTACTGGAGTAAAAACTGCTACTGGTGTAATGGTAGATGCTGCACAAGACCACTCGATATGTTCGAGTTTGGATAGTACTGATTCATCTTGCCACTTAAATGCAAAACCCGCTCTAGTCGCATGGTGTCCTGTTACAGAACCACCTGCCGCATATTCTGTATCATCATAGACAACAACCAAACCATCCACTGGATATGGATTGATTGCATTCGTAACCTTCTTTGTAAACTTTTCAATTTCTGCATTGATATTTGCAAGTGTTGGATGTTTTACACACTCACGTTCAACAACTTGGAAGCCTAGCTTCTCCATATAGTCCATACGCTTGCCCCAAGAAGTAATTTCTTCTTCCGTATACACAAGTGTAAATGGAATCCAATGAATCTGACGTTTCTTTACTTCTTCAATATCTTTTAGGGTTAATGAACCTGACGCAAGATTTCTAGGGTTTGCGTAATCTTCACCAGACTCCATTACAAACTGATTAAAGTCTTCGTATGAAATTACTGCTTCACCACGGATAACAAGATGTCCCTTTTCAGAGATAGTCTGTGGAATTCCATGGATTGCCGTGGACAAATGGGTAATGTTTGTGCCAACATGTCCATCCCCACGGGTAACAACTTTACTTAACCTGCCATTATCGTATGTCACAACAAGTGTTAAACCATCTAGTTTCCATGAAATCCAGATAGGCTTTCCTTCAGCCCACTTTTCAACTTCTTCTGGCTTCTTTGTTTTCGCAAGTGATAAAGCCAAGAATTCATGAGCCTCTTTTTGACCTGCAGTATGATCACTAGAGACTTTCATTGTTGGAGAGTCTTCTAACACAACACCTGTTTCTTCTTCTAATTTTTTCAAACGGTCAAATAAGGCATCCCATTCGTAGTCTGTCATTTGTTCTGCCTTACCGTCATAGTATGCATCAGCTGCTTGATTTAACTGCGCGACCATCTGTCGCATAAGTTCTAATTTATCTTCGCTCATGTTAACTCCTTAAATCTGTCTTCTTCTTGATGCTTGGGTGTCCTGCCGCAACCTTCTTCACACCAAATGGATATGGGAATGCAATTTTCCGCAATCTCATTTTTTGATACTGATGACTAAGCCTTCACCAAACTTTGCATGAATGACTGTATCACCCTTCTTTAATCCTGAAGGTTTTGCCTTTGCCATCTGTTGTGTAAAAGATGAAGCACCATTATCAAATAATCTTTCTGATAAACGAGCATCTCTTTGTGCATTACCTGCATGCATACTAGAACCTAAATGTTCAATGTATTCTGCATCGATTTCTTCGATAAATCGTGAAGTTGTTCGTACGCGCTGAAGAATCATGGAGAATCCACCTGCTTCGGTTAGATAGAGCTTATTTCTAGCTCTTGTAAAGGCAACATACGCTAGACGTCTTTCTTCCTCCACACCACGATGACTTTCATTTACTGCTCTTTCATTTGGGAAGATACCTTCATTCATATCTGAAATAAACACAGTATCAAACTCCAAACCCTTTGCCGCATGGACTGTCATTAACTGTACAAAGTCACTTGCCAGTGTCTCTTCACGGTCTCCATAGAGGGACACTAATTGTAAGTATTCATCTAGAGTACTTTCTGGATATGTCTCAGAGAATTCTTTAACATCATCAATTAATTCTTTTAAGTTTTCAATGCGGTCTTGTTCCTTGGCTTCAGTTAACATCGCACGATAGCCACTTTCTTCAATGATTTGTTCAAACAGTTTAAAGATTTCAATCTCACCACTATTTGCGCGTTTACGCCATGATTCGACCATGTTTACGAAGTTTATCATCGTCGTTAACATCTTGCCACTAAATAGAGAAGTATCTTTCAACACTTCATACATGGAAGTATTTCTTGCGCGTGCAGTTTCCACAATTAAATCCATCGTCTTATTACCAACCCCACGCTTTGGGCGATTGAGGATACGTTGTAATGCAAGATCATCTGCTATCGTTACCATACGTAGGTAACATAGTGCATCCTTAACTTCCTGACGTTCATAGAAGCGTGTGCCACCATAGATGATGTATGGAATTCTTTCATCAAGTAGTGCTTTTTCTAAGGAACGAGATAAGTAATTAGAACGATATAAAATTGCAATGTCATGATAACTCTTACCTTCACGATGTAAATTAGAAATCTTACCTGCAATCCAAGCTGCTTGATATTCATCGCTCGCTGCAGAATAATGGGTGATCTTTTCATCGCTTTGACGATTGGTAAATAGTTCTTTATCAACACGATATTTATTATTTTTGATAACGGAATTTGCGCCATTGAGGATTGCCTCAACAGAACGATAATTCTCATTTAAAATGATTGTTTTCGCTTGTGGATAATCTTTAGCAAAATTCATAATGATATTCACATCCGCTCCACGCCATGTATAGATTGTCTGGTCTGGATCACCTACTACAAGTAAGTGATTCATAGGACCGGTTAATTGGTTAATTAATTCATACTGTTTCTTATCGATATCCTGAAACTCATCTACCAAGATATAGTTAAAATGTCTTTGCCACTTTTCTAAAATTTCTGGGAATTTAGCAAACATGCGTACAGTCCATAAAATCAAATCATCAAAGTCTAATGCATATAAATCTCTTTGACGCTTATCATAGAACGTATATATCTCTGCCTTTACTTTATCCGCATGATAATCACCTGCCAAAACAAGCGCTCTTTCTGGTGTAATATCTGCTGTTTTATTATTGGCAATGTAGTCCAACATAGAACTATAGGAATATGTTGTCGCATCAATTCCTTGTAACTTATACGCTTCCTTGAGTACGGACTTTTGGTCTTCTGTATCCATGATAGTAAAGTTACGTGGATATCCCATCGCAATAATATCTTCGCGTAGAATACGTACACATAAGGAGTGGATTGTACTTACCCATGGTGCACTTGTCTGACTAGCAAGCATATTACGAACACGCTCTTTCATTTCATTAGCTGCTTTATTGGTAAATGTGATTGCCAAAATCTTCGTCGGCCAAACATTTTCATCTTCAATTAAATGCACAATGCGCATTGTTAAAACTCTCGTCTTACCAGAACCTGCACCCGCAATAATTCTGAGGTACTTTTCTTTGGATAAAACTGCATCTTTTGGTTTTCGTTTAAACTATTTATATCAATCATCACTACACACTCCACATTCTGCATTACTTCATTTTGATTCAAAATAATATTTTCGGTGAATCTATTTCCCGTAGGTTCTATTATACCATTGACTACCCTCAATGAGGGGCTGTAGCACAATGTAAATATATTATTTTCTTTTCTGAAACCCCTAAGGAAAGCGTGCAGTTCATGGTATAATGAGCAAAGAGGTAACCCCATGGCAAGAATAGCAAATCAATGGAAAGATTATACCTGCTTTGATGCAGGAAATGGCGAAAAATTAGAGCAGTGGAAAGGTATCGTTTTAAGACGTCCAGACCCACAAGCAATCTGGCCAGCAAAGCAGAATACAAACCTATGGCAAGATACAGATGCCATCTATCATCGCTCGGATAAAGGTGGTGGTCATTGGGAGTATCGCAAGAAGCTTCCAGAATCATGGACTATCAATTATAAAGATCTTACATTCAAGGTATCCCCAACCGGTTTTAAACACACTGGCTTATTTCCTGAACAAGCAGTGAACTGGGATTGGATGTCTGATCTAATCAAGAAATATCCAAATGAAGAGATTCGTGTTCTCAATCTTTTTGCCTACACTGGTGGTGCTACCATGGCATGTGCCAAGGCTGGTGCTGCAGAAGTTGTGCACGTAGACGCATCTAAAGGTATGGTGCAATGGGCAAAAGAAAATCGTGACTTGTGTGGTCTTCAAAATAATAAAATTCGTTTTATCGTTGATGATTGCTTGAAGTTCGTTGAACGTGAAAAGCGCCGTGGACATACCTATCATGGTATCCTAATGGATCCACCTTCCTATGGAAGAGGTCCAAATGGAGAGATGTGGAAGTTTGAAAAAGAAGTCACTAAACTAATCCAAGCTTGTGCAGAAATCCTTGATAAAGACGCTTTGTTCTTCTTAATCAACAGCTATACAACTGGTTTTTCTTCCATCGTTTTAGATAACACACTTTGTACTATGATCTTGCCAGATCATCCAATGGTATTGTGGAAACAGGCGAAATTGCCCTTCCAATCGCAAATCGCGATTTACTACTCCCATGTGGAATCTATGGCAGTTGGCAGAGAAAATGATTAACGTCCTCTACGAAGATAACCACGTCTTATGCGTGGAAAAGCCAATCAATATTCCTGTCATGGAAGATGATTCTCACGACATGGATTTATTAACCATGTGTAAAGAATATCTCAAAGAGAAATATCAAAAACCAGGTAACGTATATTGTGGTCTTGTACATCGTTTAGATCGACCGGTTGGTGGTGTCATGGTATTTGCGAAGACCTCCAAAGCAGCTTCTCGTTTATCCGAGTCTGTTCGAACACACCAACTAAAGAAAGAATACCTCGCAATTCTCGACGGTATTCCTACAAAGCAGAGTGATATATTAGAAGATTATCTATCCAAGGATACGCGTACCAATACCGTCAGTGTAACTGACGCAAAACATGGTAAGAAATGTCATTTATCCTACGCAGTCATTGGTCAAAAAGGAAGACAGTCCCTTGTGCACATCATACTTGGTACAGGTCGATCACATCAAATTCGCGTTCAATTCGCCAGTCGCAAATTACCACTCATTCATGATCAACGATACAATCCACATACAACAAAAGGTACGATTGGATTGTATGCATTCCGCTTAACATTCCCACATCCAACCTTAAAAACACCTATCGTAGTACAAGCAACCCCTACTTCATCAATATGGAAAGAATTTGAGGTGAACTATGACAAACTATAATAAAAAATCCCCCAAAGAGTACAGCATAGTAGCGGTACAATCAATCCACCAAGAAAACGCAAAAAACCAAGACGTCGTATTCGTCCTGAAATTTTGATTGGACTTATGATTGTTCTTTGTATTCTGGTAACAGCACTCATACTGCCAAATATGATTACCAATTCAAAGTTAAAGGGTCTTGGCTATACCAATACGCAAATCAAAGAAATCAAAAATGAAAGACTCACAAAGGAAATCTTGGACAATCGATACTACTCTGTGGCACTTGCGAATGCACTTGATAAAAAGACACTGAATGTGGATTACTTAGAACTTTATACATCTGTAAAAGATAACCGTGCACTAACTGCAGAAGACTTCTTACTTGTAAGTCGCCTTAAGGATAAGGGATATGAACAAGCACAGATTCTCAATCTCTTTAAGAATTTAGAGTATTGGGAAATTACACCACTACTTGTATTCGATTATCAATGGGATGAAAAGTATATATCGATGATTGTGTTCTACATCGTGATACAAACTCCAAAGATTCTTTCACATTATCAAACAAGTTCATTGAATCAAATACAGAAAATATCGTATCCGATCCTTCTTCCATCACAGTATATGTGAATCAGAAGAATAATCTACCAGCAGAATACGCACCAGAAGATCTACAGACAATCGATCTTCAATACGCATCACAAGGTGTACAGTTACGTGCAGAAGCAGCTAAGAACTTTGAAGCACTTTCTGCCGCAAGTATCCAAAACAAGGTTCCATTCTTTGCGTCAACAGGATATGTATCCTATCAAACATTAAAGGATATCTACAGTTCCTATAACGCAGATGTAGCCAACTTATATGCGGATATCCCTGGACAATCCGAACAGCAGACAGGTTACGCTGCAGATGTAAGTCCTACATATGAAGGTGGTGCCTTCTCACAGACAAACACCTATCAATGGCTCAAAGAAAACGCAACAGAATATGGATTTATCTTACGTTATCCTGTTTCAAAAGCAGCGATTACCGGCAATAAGTCTGAAACAAACCAGTTACGTTACTTAGGCAAATCACTAGCTAAGGCTATCGTTGATTCCAATCTAACTTATGATGAGTATCATGCATTATATCTAGCAAGTTGGTCAGATGAGAAAAATATGCCAAAGGAAAATGTATTAAGTGCTACGAATTACCAAAAATATCTAAATGAAAAGTCCGATGAATGATCGGACTTTTTCTTTCTATTTACCTAAAAACTTCAAGATTTCTTCACGTCTAGCTTCCATATCATTGTAGCCAAGTTCATATAAGGCCTTTGTCTTTTCAACATCACCCTTATAACGAGATACCTTGATATTCTGTGATGGTAGAATATGTACTGCTTTACCCTGTTCTACTTGTTGGTTGATAATCTCAACTTGATGATAGTAGTTTAAATGACGGACATGATAGTCTTTAGCCATCTGTGGGCACTTATGATAGAAAATGCGCATTAAGAATTCCACGAACTTACTTGCTGGCTTACGAACATAGTCCTTTGGTTTTGTTGTGATGACAAGTGTCTTTGTACATCCTTGTTCTAAAGCACGCTCAATAGGAATCATCTTTGTAATACCACCATCAAGTAACTTCTTACCGCGATAGTTTACAATCGCCGAAGCGATTGGAAGTGCACAACTACCCAACAATACTTGCATACTATCATCCATTTCATCAATGCCATAGTATACTGTCTTGCCTTCATCTAACACATAACAACCCACTTCAATATTTGCCTTTTGATCTAATAACGGCTGAATTGTCATATGTGCTTCCTTCTTTAATACATCATTGAATAGATGATTATATGCCACAAAATGACCTTCTTTTAACAACGCCTTAAAACCAACGATATCTGGTGCGATAGAATATTTTGTTGCCAAATCGTAAGCAATCTTTGTTTCTTTTTGCCAATAGAGCGCTAGATATACCGAACCACTCGAAATACCAACACCATAATCAAATGTAATATTGTTATCGTTTAACCACTTTACGGCACCAGCAGTATACGCTCCACGGATACCGCCGCCTTCCAATACTAAACCAATCTTTTCCATATAACCTCTTCTTTATACTAGTGGGATAAAAACATTTAGAACCGCTCTGAATACTTTTACAATCCATACAGTATCACGTACATCTTCGTATTTAACTTCTTGTGATACTGCAAGCGCCTCTAAGAAATTCTCTTTCATCTTGTATACAGCATCTGTATCATACATCACAACGCCATTTTCAAAGTGTAGAAAGTAGCTACGATAGTCTGTATTCGCTGTACCCACAATTCCTAGCTTGTCATCAGCCACCATATTCTTCGCGTGGTTGAAGCCCGGTGTGTACTCATAGATTTTAACACCGTTTGAGATTAAATCGAAATAATGTCCACGGGTAATCTGGAATACAAGTTTTTTTATCAGGAATATATGGTGTTAAAATTCGTACATCTACACCATTCTTCGCAGCCATTTTTAGCGAAGTCTTCATTGACTCCGTTAGGATTAAGTAAGGTGCGTCGATATAGATATATTCCTTTGCATGTTGAATCATATTTAAATGCACATTTAACGCAAATGGTTCTTCATCTGTAGGTGTATCAGAATATGGTTGATAGAAACCCTTTGTATTTGCAGGATATTCATACTGCAAGTGATACTGTTCGTAGTCAATACTATCATTTGTACCACGCACATAGGTATACATCCCTAAGAACATACATGTAAAGGACCATACTGCATCCCCTTCAATCATGATGGCACTATCTTTCCAATAACCAAAACGACGATGGCGATTGATGTATTCATCCGAGATATTCACGCCACCTGTAAAGGCAACACGGTTATCTACCACCGTAATCTTACGGTGGTCACGATTATTCATTAAGGCTGCTAGGGATGGACGAATCTTATTGAAACGATACGTTTCAATACCACGTTTGTGTAGTTGCTTATCAAAGTGAATTGGAATATCCAAGGCTCCAAAGTCATCATAGATCATGATAACTTTGACACCCTGTTGAAACCTTTTCCTCAAGTAACGCAACTAAATCATCTAGCATCCAACCTTGATTAATAATAAAGTACTCTAGGAAGATAAAGTGCTTTGCACTAGAAAGAACTTCCTTAAAAACCGGATACCATTCTTCACCACTCTTGAAATACGTGCTTGTTGTATTCTCATAAACTGGAAATCCACCACCACGAATACCATAACGGAAGATTTGTTTTGCGTCCTCATTGTGGATATCATCCAGTATGGATTCATCTGCTGTGATTAAATCAGAAAGCGAACGTGTTGCACGTACGGTTCCATGATGTAATTTCTTAGGTACCTTACGGTTTCCTGTAATCAGATAAAGTGGAACACCAATCACCGGTGCAGCTAGAACCAATAATAACCAACCGATTTTATAAGAAGGATCATTTCTTCGATTGATAATATAGATTGCGATAATTAACGCCAAAATATCGAGTACCGGCATCGCAGTCCCATAAGTTGCAGACCCATAAAACAGGATTACAAAAAATCCCAACTGTAATAGGATAAGTGGGATGACTACCATTAATCGCCCTGTCAGTACTCGCCATAATTTCTTCATAAAAGTATTATACCAAACTCCTTTTTAATTCTCTAAATTAGAGTGTTAATAAATAAATGTTCTTCACTTTCTCTCCCCGCCGATAGAGCCAATGGCCCTTTGGTACATTCACTGTCTGTAGTAATTCTGCATGCAAGGATTGTATTGTCTTATCACTTGCGATATTGTCTGGGGAACATGTAATAATCACATTGCGAAAACGATATTCTTCTTTTGCGATTTGAAGTAAAAGCTGGCATGCATAATAAGCATAATGGTGTCCACGAAATCCATCATAGATTCGATAACCTATATTTCCTGCATAGTATAATTCATCATCCATGCCAAGGCGTAAATCGCATTCACCAATGCACTCATAATCTCCATGACGATAAATGCTATAAACAATCGACTTTGGTGAACGATTAAAAAAATGAAACTGGAATCACTTTCCCGAATCCTCAAATCGACACTATCCGATTCATATAGCTGTTTCTTTATCATTGCAAGTTTCCTATAGTTTTTCTTTTACGATATATACTGGACGATTCTTCACTTCCATATATGTCTTCGCTAGATATTGGCCAATCACCCCAATGGATAATAGTTGTAGTCCAGATGCCAGTAAGATAATACATACCAGTGATGGCCAACCAGCAGTAGGGTCACCAAACATTAACTTACGAATCACAACAAATAGAATCATCAAAAATGAAAGGATACAAAACAGCACTCCCACAAAAGAAGACATGGATAATAGCGCTGTAGAGTATGCAGTTAGACCATCGAATGCATATTTCCATAACTGCCAAAATGACCACTTAGATTGACCATATTTACGCTGTACATTTTCATATGCAACCCACTTCGTGTTAAAACCAACCCAACTAAAGATCCCTTTTGAGAAACGATTCTTTTCTGTAACGGAAAGAACAGCTTCCACAACGCGCGTATTCATAACACGATAGTCTCTTGCGCCATCCATTACTTTTGTCTGTGAGAAACAATTTAAGATTTTATAGAATAATTTTGCAAACCAAGAACGAATGCGTGGTTCTCCCTGGCGTGCAGTACGTCTAGCAACAACTTGATCTGCGCCCGCAAAAATTTCATCAATCATCTGTGGGAGTAATGATGGTGGATCTTGTAAGTCAACATCCATAATCGCAACTAAGTTTCCTGAGGCATGTTGTAGGCCTGCATAGATTGCGGCTTCCTTGCCAAAGTTACGAGAAAATGAGAGGAGTTTTACACGCTTATCCTTTTGGTGTAAGTTCTTGATTTCTGTAACAGTTCCATCTGTTGAACCATCATCCACGAAAATCAATTGATACATGATTGCATGTTTTAAAAAGTAAGCATCATTCTCACAAAACTCTTCATAGAAATATTTGATGTTTTCTTCTTCGTTATAACAAGGAACAATAACTGTTAATAATTTCGGCATAATACTTCCCTCATCTTTGCACTTAAAATAGCATAATCATCGCTACACTTCAATGTAGGATGTCACTTCAAAAGGAAAAAGGTTTAACCAATGGTCAAACCTTCATTTCATTAGTCAGCGACTGATTTTGCAATATTGCGATAGATATCCTGTAATTCTTGCTTTTGTGCATCGGATAACTGCTTGTTTGGATCATCCTTGATAATTCGAAACTATCTAAGAGTGATACATGATACTCAGCTAGCTTACCGTTTTTAACACCAATTACCGCAGGTACATAGAAGCCTTTTTCACCAGAAGAATTCACCTTTAATACAGGATCAATATATTCTAGCAACTTTTTATAGTCTTCTTTTTCAACCTTTGCGGATGCATCAACGTAATAAATGGTCAGGTTTAATTCCTTTGCGACTTCATTTAACTCAGGAACCGCACGATTACACCAAGCACATTCTGTGTATCCATAATAGAGAATACCAGTTCCACCCTCTTCAAACATACGTAGAGATTCCTTGAGTGAAATTAACTGGAAGTCAGCAACATCATTACGAATCCACTTGTAACCCTTCATATCTACTTTTGTAGATGTCAAGGAGACTTTATTTGTAATCGTTAGTGTGTCGGAAGATGTATTCTTCTTACTATCAGTTTTTATTGAAACAGCCTGCTAGTAATACGACTGCTAATAAGCATGTTAAGATTTTTTTCATTTGATACCTCTTTTCTTTGCGTTTTAGTATAGCACAATTTAGAAAACTCAATCTATTTTTCTTACTTCAACAGAATGGGAAAAAGATTCAATCTTTTCACGCGTAGCCATACCCTTAGAGTATGCAGTCGCAGAACCGCAAGATGCCCCAAAGCGGAAGCTATCAACGATGTTTCTGGAACGGTTATATTCCATCAAGAATCCCGCAACGAGAGAATCTCCAGTTCCTACTGTATTTACAATCGTTGTTGGATCTAATACATCACAATGGAAAGTGCCTTCCTTACAAGCAAGTATCGCATTTCCATCCAGATCTAAAACCATGACATTTTCTACACCTTGTGCATGTAGGTCTTTCGCTGCACGGCTCATATCATTGATTGTTTCAACAGGATAGGATACAAGGTCTTTTACTTCTTCCTTTGTTGTCTTCAATAAGAAAATGCCTGTTGATAACATACTCTTTACAAGTTGAGCATCTGTATCCAATACAACCTTGATGCCATCTGCCTGTAACTTCTTTAAGATGGATACCATATGTTCAACGGTATACGATGGTGTATTTCCAGCCAATACTAGTACATCGTTTTCATACAGAGTATTTAGTTTTCCTGCTAGATTATCTAAATCTTTATCTTGAATATATGGACCACATGCATTCATGTTTGTATCGGTTGTAGAATTACACTTTACATTGATACGTGTATTTCCATCGATATAGGAGAAGTTAGGACGAATATCTTGATATTTTGTTAATAGACGAATATAGAAATCTTTTGTAAAGCCACCAAGGAAACCAAACGCACGTGATGGTACACCTAAGTTGCTTAAAACAATAGAAATATTGATACCCTTACCACCCGCTTCATAGTATTCCAAATCAGAACGATTTGTTTTACCTGCTTCAAGTGGCTCTGAAAACTCCATGTAATAATCTAACGAAGGATTAATCGTACATGTACAAATCATATTACACCTCTGCTACGTTCTGAATAATCTTCAAGATTACTTGTACAGATAATTCTAACTCATCAATCACGCAATATTCGAAGCGACCATGGAAGTTTCCACCACCACAGCCGATATTAGGACATGGAAGTCCCATAAAGGAAAGTTGTGCACCATCTGTTCCACCGCGTATTGGTTCTTGAAGAATATGAATGCCTAACTCTTCCATGGACTTTTTCGCAATCACAACAGCAGTTGGATCTTTATCTAATACTTCCTTCATATTACGATAGCTATCCTTGATTTCAATTGAGACAGCACCTTCTCCATACTTTGTATTGATAAATTCAGCTGCCTTTAACATTAACTCTTTTCTTCGCTGTTAACTTTTGATAATCATGATCACGAATAATGTATTCTAATTCTGCATTTTCTACATCACCCTTCATATCATGAAGGTGGATAAAGCCTTCCCATAACTCTGTATGTTCAGGTACTGCATGTGCAGGCATCATTGCTTGGTATTCACATGCAAGCTTTGCGGCATTAATCATACGATTCTTTGCGGAACCTGGGTGAATGGAACGTCCCTTGAAATGCAATACTGCAGATGCCGCATTAAATGTTTCATCTGATAATTCACGTACTGTTCCACCATCCATCGTATAGGCAAACTTGGCACCAAACTTCTTTACATCAAAGAAGCGTGGACCATTTCCAATTTCTTCATCTGGTGTAAATCCAATCGCAATCTCACCATGCTTTACTTCTGGGTGTTCATGCAAGTATACAAGAGCTTCCATAATGGATGTAATACCAGCCTTATCATCTGCACCAAGCAATGTAGTACCATCTGTTACCATTAAACGCTTACCCTTGAATTCCTTCATCCATGGGAAACGTTCCATCGATAATGTTACCTCTGGATTTAAGGCAATATCCTTACCATCAAAGTTTTCAATGATACATGGATTCACATTGGTACCACTAAAATCAGGGGCTGTATCCATATGTGCAATAAAGCCTACTGTATCAACCACTTTATCTATATTTGATGGTAACTTTGCGTATACATAACAATGTTCATCAACGGATACATCTTGTAATCCTAATTCTTTTAATTCCTCAACGAGAAGATTTGCTAAATCAAATTGTTTCTTTGAGGAAGGTGTTTCTTGTTCATTTGCAGGATCTGATTGTGTATCAATCTTGCAATAACGTATTAATCTTTCTGCTGCGCTCATATTCTTTACTCCTTTTTTATTGTTGTAAGAATGAGTGTTCATATTGAATCCCATTCTTTACGTTTTCTAATGTCTGTTTATCACAGAGTGTCTCAATGATTTTTAATGCAAAATCAATCGTTGCACCCATACCACGACCTGTAATCAAATTGCCATCTTTCACAGCCAATACCTGTTGGTATTCACCGTTAAAGCTTGGTTCATCAAAAGTTGGATAACAAGTATACTTTCTATCTTTTAATAAACCGCGATGGCCTAAAATTGATGGTGCTGCACAGATTGCACAGGATAACTTTCCAGCTTTAAAGTGTGCTTCATATAAATCAACGAGTTTCTGATTGTTTTCAAGATTTTGTGTACCTAATTTTCCACCCGGCAAAATCATAACATCATATTCATTTTGAAACTCGCTAAACAGTTTATCAGCCTGAATCTTCACTTGATGGGAAGTCGTGACTGTCAGTGTCTCATTCATTGAAATCATATCAATGATTAAACCGGCACGACGTAATAAATCAACAGTGATTAGACCCTCACAGGTTTCAAATCCATCTGCCATAAAAATTGCACATTTCATTACGATACCTCCTATCAAACGGTAGTTATCTTTTCTACTTATGATAAATATTATACACCCTAGCGGCCTTCACTCATCATTATACTTTATTAAATATATGCAGAAACATTATAAAAACCACATTTATGTGGCCTTTATTTTAGAATTTGGTTTACATGTTTTTGTAATTCAACCACTACCTTCTCTTCAAACCAAGGATTTTTACCAAGCCATCGAAAGTTGAGTGGACTTGGATGAACAATTGGAAAATACTTTGGTAGATATTCTTGATAGTTTTCTACTGTTTCCGTTAGGTTCTTCTTTTTATTATTTTCTAGATAATAATCGATAGAATACTTTCCAACCAACAACGTCAATTCAATATTTGGCATTAACTTTAAAAACTTCTCATGATATTCTTGCGCAATAAACTTGCGTGGTGGTAAATCACCTGTTTTTGCCTTACCGGGATAGTAGAAATCCATTGGTAAAATTGCGATATCCTTGCTATAGAATTCTTTTTCATCAATTCCCATCCACTTACGTAAGCGAATACCAGATTGATCATCGAAAGGAATTCCTGATCTTTCTACATGTGACCCTGGAGCTTGTCCGATAATTAAGATTTTTGCGCTAGCATCTACCTGTAAGATAGGACTGTATCCGTTCTTTGTATATTCTTTATTCCGTGGATCTTTTTTCAACTCTTCTAATAATTCTTCTATTTTCATCTTCATGACCTCTGAAAGAAAAAATCCCACTATCTTTCGATAACAGGATATATCAATTACATTTCAGATTCAATCTTTCCGATTTCACGAGCGTGTCTTCTACGATCAATTTCGGTTAAATACTTCTTACGAATACGAATATCTTCTGGTGTAATTTCTACCAATTCATCATCATTGATAAATTCAATCGCAGCTTCTAATGACATGATACGTGGTGGAACAAGCTTCATTGCTTCATCGTTACCAGTGGAACGAACAGCTGTCATCTTCTTATTCTTGATTGGATTAACACCCATATCCATATTCTTAGCAGATACACCGATAATCATACCTTCATAAACAGGTGTCTGTGCACCGATGAATAACTGACCACGTTCCTGAATATTCCAAAGAGCGTATGTCATAGCACTGCCTGTTTCAGTAGAAATAAGTGCACCATTTTCACGCTGTGGAATCTCGCCCTTAAATGGTTCATAACCATCTAAACGCTGTACCATTGTACCTTCACCATGTGTCATATTGATGAAGTCGGATCTAAATCCGATCAATCCACGTGTAGGACACTTATAAGTGATACGTGTGTATGTACCAATTTCTTCCATGTCAGAAAGGATACCCTTACGTACATTGAGTGCAGAAATAACAGAACCAGAATATTCTGTTGGAACATCAATCACAACTTCTTCGATAGGTTCACATGTAACACCATCAATCTTCTTCATAATAACTTCAGGACGTGATACTGCAATTTCAAAACCTTCACGACGCATCTGTTCTAGTAAGATTGTTAAGTGTAATTCACCACGACCAGATACTTTGAATGTATCTGTAGAATCTGTATCTTCAACCTTTAAACCAACGTTTACTTCAAGTTCTTTATCTAGACGTTCACGAATATTACGTGAAGTTACAAACTTACCAACTTGTCCAGCAATGGAGAATCGTTAACCATAAAGTTCATGGAAAGTGTTGGCTCTTCAATCTTTAACATTGGCATTGGATTTGGAGCACCTTGAGGACAGATTGTATCACCGATATTAATGTCAGGGATACCAGAAATCATACAAATTTCACCACACTGGATTTCATCAACTGGAACACGACTTAATCCCTTGTAGATAAAAATCTGATTTGTCTTTCCTTGGTGTGCACTACCATCCGCATTACATACTGTATACGATGTCGCAGCCTTTAATGTACCTTTATATACACGTCCAATACCTAAACGTCCAATATAATCATCATAAGCAAGTGCACTAATCTGCATCTGTACTGGCTCTTCAATCAAGTTTGGATAAGCTTGTGTATGATGGATAATTGTTTCAAATAGTGGGACGATATCTTCATTTGTACCATCCTGCTCATAATTAACAATACCCTCTCTAGCCTTACCAAATAGGATTGGGAAGTCTAACTGATCATCTGTTGCGTTTAGCTCGAGGAACAATTCGTATACTTCGTCGATAACTTCGTTAGCGCGAGCATCTTGTTTATCCATCTTATTGATTAATAAGATAGGACGTAAACCTGCTTCTAATGACTTCTGCAACACAAAACGTGTTTGTGGCATTGGTCCTTCTGCTGAGTCTACTAACAAGATAACCGTATCAACTGTTTTGATAATACGCTCAACTTCAGAAGAGAAGTCTGCGTGGCCTGGTGTATCAACGATATTAATCTTGTAGTCTTTGTATGTTACAGAGCAGTTCTTGGAATAAATAGTAATTCCTCTTTCACGTTCGAGATCGTTGGAGTCCATAATGCAGTCTACAACCTTCTCGTTATCTTTAAATACGTGACTCTGTTTGAGGAATGCGTCTACTAGCGTTGATTTTCCAGCATCAACGTGAGCAATAACAGCAATGTTAATAATCTTTTGATAATCCATCTTCTCTTCACCTTCTTTTAAGCATAAGCGGATAAATTATATATTTTATGGACATAAATTACAACCCAAACCCACTCAAAATACAGATGTTTTCATTGACGATAGATGTGGAGGTTGCTATAATATTTGAGCGATGCACCAGTGGTGGAATCGGCAGACACGTACGCTTGAGGGGCGTATGAGGCAACTCGTGCAAGTTCAAGTCTTGTCTGGTGCACTAATAAAACTCACATTTGTGGGTTTTTTTATTATGCTTTTCATACGTTTTTCATATGCACTTTCATGAAAAATAATGAAAGTCGGTATTTAATTTCAACAAAAGTGATATAAGCGGTATAAAATCTCTTTACTTTTAGTATTAGCAAAACTATCATGTATATCTATAGGAGGAAAAGAGTAAATATGAAAAAAGTATTGATTCCGGCTTTAGCTTTAACGATGGCTTTATCCTTTGCCGGCTGCTCAAAATCTGAAAAGAAAGATTCTACAGCAGAAACAAAAGAGACAGTAAAGACAGACTACGATGTAGTAGTTGTTGGCGCTGGCGGAGCTGGTCTTACTGCCGCAATTACAGCAGCTGAAAACGGTGCATCCGTTGTTGTTGTCGAAAAGATGGCAGCTATTGGCGGTAACACAGCTTTATCTGGTGGTGAAATGGCAGCACCTGGTAACTGGTTACAACAAAAGGAAGGCATCGAGGATAGTGCTGATAAGTTCTATGAAGACGTCATGAAGGGTGGCGACTACAAGGCTAACCCTGAACTCGTTAGAGTTTTAGCTGACAACGCTTTAAGCGCTGCTGAATGGTTACGTGATGACATCAAGGTTGACTTCGAAGACAAGATGATGTTCTTCGGTGGACACAGCGTAATGCGTTCCTTAGTACCTCATAACGAATCTGGTGTTGAAATCATCCAGAAGTTAAAGGCTAAGGCTGACGAATTAGGTATCACAGTATTAACAAACACAAAGGCTACTGAATTAGTAGAAACAGACAAGAAGGTTACTGGCGTTAAGGCAACAACAAAAGATGGTGATATAACATTCACAGCTTCTAAGGGTGTTGTTCTTGCGACTGGTGGTTTCGGTTCTAATATTGAAATGCGTAAGGAATACAATCCAGAAATGGATGAGAAGATCCTATCTACATGTTCTCCAGGAAGTACTGGTGACGGTATTGTAATGGCTGAAAAGATTGGTGCAGCTACAGTTGATATGTCATATATCCAAACATATCCAACATGCGACATCACATCAGGTACATTATTATATGTTGGTGACGTACGTTTAGCTGGTAGATCAATCCTTGTTAACAAGGAAGGCAAGCGTTTCGTTGAAGAACTAGAACGTCGTGACGTTATCTCTAAAGCTGTTACAGAACAGACTGGTGGCGTTTCATACATGTTCTGGGATGAAGCATCTATGGAAGCATCTGGTGTTAAGGAAGCTCACCCTGAAGAGTACGAAAGACTCATCAAGGAAAAGCACTTAGTGAAGGCTGATACAATTGAAGAAGCTGCTGCTTTCTTCGGTATTGACGCTGAAGCATTAAAGAAGACTATCGCAGACTACAACCAATACGCTGCAGATGGTAAGGACTTAGAATTCAACAAGCGTGGTAAGTTAGTTGCCTTCGGTGAAGGCCCATACTACATCATGGTTTCACAACCATCTGTTCACCACACAATGGGTGGTGTTGTAATCAACACGAACGCTCAAGTATTAGACAAGGATGGCAAGGCTATCTCTGGTCTGTACGCTGCTGGTGAAGTTACTGGTGGTATCCACGGTACAAACCGTCTAGGTTCTGACGCTATCGCTGATATTACAGTATTCGGTAGAATTGCTGGCGAACAAGTATCTAAGTAACAAACAGATAAAGCGAGATGTTATCATCCCGCTTTTTTATTTTGGTAACTACTATCATTTTTACATCTTTTTTACTGTAACAATCGTATTACTACATGCATTTACTATAATTTTAATGCCATCTGTAATACAAATCCAATTCTTCCCTTCTCTAGAAATCGTACAATTAGCATCTTTTATTTTCTTTTTACAAAACTCAACAATATCTTCTATACTTAAATTCAAACTCTCTTTGATTCTAATTAGTCCTTCATGCGTTACATTCATATTATCTATATTCAATAGAAAATCTTCTATTGTGTCATTTTTAAGTATTTTAGGATTATCTAAAAGATATTTATTTACATCTTTTGCATAACTTTCTATACATTCTTTCCAGTCATCATCATTTCCCCACCAATGATATTTTGAACCATTCATCCTATTCAAAACTCTAGATGGATAAATTTTTTTCAATCTCCAATTACAAATCTGTTCTCTTTTAATGATGCATTCAATTAAACCATTTTTATGCCTGGGTTTTCCTAAAACAACAAGTTTATCCCCACCATCTCCCCATTGGTGTGGAGCAATGTAGACTTTAGTACTAGGAGATAATAACTTTATACCAGATTTAATTTCATGTTCTTCTCCATAAAATCTTTTATCAACTATATTTCCAACCAAGCACCATCTCCACGTATAATTTTCAATTTTATTTTCTACCATATACATTTCACCTTGTCCCAATTATAGCATGTAAAAAGCCCCGCTTAACGAGGCTAATTCCACTGTTCAAAATCACTATGATATAACTGAGAAAGTTCTTTAGGTTCGACACTTCCTTGTGGATATGGATAGACTGGTAGATCTGCGTCAGAATACATCTGCTTTAAGGCATCAATATATTCCCAACTGTATTCAATCATTTCCCATTTTGTAAACCATGAGTTATCGCCAATCATGCACGCATGTAACATTCTTTCATACGCTTCTGGTGTATTTAGCTTAAAGATTAAATTACAGTTTTGGCAGAAGTCCATTTGCGCTTTTGTAATACTATCTTCACCTGGCGTCTTGATATTGAATTCAAGATATACTCCTTCTGTCGGTTGAATTTTGATTACTAGTACATTTGGATCTACATCTTCACGCTGTCTTTTGAATGTAATCTTTACTTCAATTTCGCGACGAGCCATTTTCTTACCCGTACGGATATAGAATGGTACACCTTGCCAACGCTCATTATCAATAAATAGTTTTAATGCCGCAAATGTTTCAGTAGTGGATGCAGGATCCACGTGTAGTTCTTCCCTATACCCTTCATACTGCCCCAATAATAATGTATCCTTAATATTCAGTTCATTAACTGGACGTAGTTGTTTTAGAACTGCGAGTTGTTGTTCATTCATATTACCAGTAGGATCATCTACTGCTACGATACTCATAATTTGTAATAAGTGGTTTTGAACCATATCTTTGAGTGCACCTGCATGATCATAGTAGTTCCCTCTTGTTTCAACACCCACTTCTTCTAATGCTGAAATCTGGACGTGATCAATATTATCTTTATTCCAAACATTCTTAAATAATAAATTTGCATCTCGAATCGTTAGAATATTGCGTACCATCTCTTTTCCAAGATAATGGTCTATACGGTAAATATGGTCACTTCCAAATAAATTCTCTAATTTTTTACTGAGGAATTTCGCAAGTTCTAAGCTTGCGCCGAAGGGTTTTTCTAATACAATCTTTGGTTCATGCATGTTTTTCATTGTAGAAACACCATCTGTAATTCCTTCAAAGAAATCTGGTGCTACCGCATAATAAACAACATGATTCTCTGTTGGATGTGCTTCGTAGTATTGGTCTAGTAACTGATATTGAGTTTTATCTGTAAAATCCATGCGGAAGTAATGAATGTGTTGAAAGAATGCTTGTAACTGCTCATCTTTTACTTTTACTTGGGCAAACTCACTAATCCAAGGTTCTATAATCCCTTGATAATCCGCATCTGTGTAATCACGTCTTCCAATCGGAGTAATTAAGAACTCTTCAGGAAGCTGATTTTTAATAAATAGATTGTACATTGCAGGTAGAAGCTTACGATATGTTAAGTCTCCTGTTCCACCAAATATTGTAAGTGTTAATTTATTCATGGCTACCCCACTGATGGTGTTCAAAGCCTTCACGGTCAACTCTTTGATATGTATGTGCGCCAAAGAAATCACGTTGACCCTGAATAATATTTGCACCTAAACATACACTAGATAATTGATTGATATATGTAAGTGATGCTGTAAATACCGGTAGTGGTAAATCGATGGATTGTACAATAATTTCTTTTAATGCAGGAGTATTTTCGAATACTTCATTCTTGAATACTGGATATAGAAGTAAATCATCTGCACCATCATCATATGCATGCATGATATCCTGCAATAACTTCGCTTGGATAATACATCCTGCTCTAAAGATAGCTGCAATCTGCTTGAGATTTAAATCCCAGCTATACTTATTAGACGCATCACGATATAAATTGAATCCCTGTGCAAAGGCAACTGTCTTTGCTAATTTATATGCTTGATGTACCTTTTCAATATCAACATTCTTCTTATGAATTGCAATTTCCTTACGATATGCATCGCGCAATGCAATTTGGTTAGACATAATACGTGCTTGATACGCTGCTGTTAATAAAGACGCATTAAACTCTTGTCGAAGTGCTTCAATGCTTGTCCAACGCCCTGTACCCTTATTTCCTGCAACATCTAAAATCACATCAACAAGGTCATGTTCTGTAATAGCATCTTTTTCACGTAACACAGTTACTGTGATATCAACAAGATAGCTTTGCACATCTCCTTGATTCCATTGTTCTAGTACATCCGCAATTTTGCTGTTTGTATAACCTGCGGTATACTTTAGAATTAAATATGTTTCCGCAAGCAACTGCATATCCGCATATTCAATTCCATTATGTACCATCTTTACATAGTGACCGCTTCCTTCTGGTCCAATATATGTACAACATGGTTCACCATCTTTCTTCGCAGAGATGTCTTCCAAAATCTTTCCTACAGAAGCGTAAGCATCTTTATCGCCAGATGGCATAATACTTGGGCCATTTAAAGCACCTTCTTCACCACCAGATACACCTACACCAAAGTACTTTAACCCATGGCTAGCCATTTGCTTGTGACGACGATTTGTATCTTCAAAGTAAGAGTTACCACCATCCATGATGATATCTCCTTCATCTAATAGATCAACAAGTTGTACTAAAACATCATCAACCGGTTGACCAGCTGGTACCATTAAAAAATACACGACGTGGTTTTTCAAGAGAATTTACAAAATCCTCTAGTTTTTCAAAACCGCTAAATCCCGGGATATTCTCGTCGATTAATACTTTTGTACGTTCGAACGAACGATTATATCCACTCACCTTGTAGCCATGGTTTAGCATATTTAAGGCAATATTCTTCCCCATGACACCTAATCCAATTACACCTATATTATTCATATTTATTTCTCCTCATAATAATAGAAACACCTTCTGGAATTGTTACTGTAGATACTGCATCCTGTATGTATGCATGTTCAATTGGTAAGACACTTAATGAATCTGAAAAGCGATTTGCGACAATAATATCATCATTCACAATCACAAAGTCACGTGGATGCTTACCAGCACATGAAGTTACTTGAATACGTTCGACATCTTTTCCCGATACATGTAATGCAGTGATTACGTCCTGTGTACGTGTAGATACGTATAAATAATCACCCTTCTTACGTATTGCGGCTGTATCTTTAACATGTGAAAGACCGTTTTCTAACAGTTCTACTGTATTGATAACTTTCTTTGCATGCATGTCTACAACATATAGAAGATTACTTAATTCACCTACCACATATAGGTATTTCTCATCATCTGAGAATGCCGCATGTCTAGGTCCAGATCCTTCTTCAAATTGAATCTCATCTACAACCTTAAAATCTTTATCAAGAATCTTTATCTGATCCATAAAGAGGCATGGCACAAGATATTGATCCCTGTATGGAATAACCTGATGACATCCAGCCTTTTCCTTGATATGTGTTCTTTTAATCAGTTTTAACTTGTTATTATCAAAGCGTAAAAGTGTTACATCTCCACTATGAAAGTGAGCCGTAAAGATTAAGTTGTCTTTTACACCAACATAGCAGGATGTAAATGCTTCAAAAACGATATGATCAATTTCATGACCGCTTAAATCAAAGACAGCTACACCAGAGCCTTCCTCGAAATCACATACGGCCACGATATAATCATTCATCCACGCTAAATATTTTGGATTACACACTTTTGTAAATAAACGTACGTCTTTTATCTTACGTTCTTCATATGTGAACGCATAAATACCTTCACTTTTTTCGGATGTATACGTTCCTACATATCCTGTATATGACATCATTAGCTCCTTTTGTATTTCTATTGTTTTCATTGTATTCTCTTTTATATAAAAAACACTGCTATTTTGCCCTAAAACGTAGAAAAGCCAGATTCCTCTGACTTTTAAATTTCCTTAGACTTTTCTAGTGCAGACGCAATAACCTTATCCATATCATAGTACTTATACTCACCCAAACGACCACCAAAAAGTATATTTGTTTCGTGTGAGGCAAGTTCCTTATACTGTTCATATAAAGCAGTATTCTTTTCGTCATTGACTGGATAGTAAGGATCATCACCCTGTTTCCATTCAGAACTAAATTCACGACTAATGACAGTCTTTGGCAAATCATTGCCCTCTTCATCTTTTCCAAATGTAAACCACTTGTGCTCAATAATACGTGTCCAAGGTGTTTCACGGTCTGTATAGTTTACAGCCGCATTTCCCTGGAAATTCGGAATATCTAAGAGTTCATTTTCAAAACGAACAGAACGATATTCTAATGTACCTAAGCGATAATCAAAATAAGCATCAATTGGGCCAGTATAAACTACTTTTTCCGCAAGCATGTCGTACTCTTCTTTCGCTTCAAGATAGTCAACGTTGAGTCGCACTTCAATACCTGCAAGCAGGTTTTCAACTAGCTTTGTATAGCCACCAACAGGGATACCTTGATAGAGCGCATTAAAATAGTTATTATCAAACGTTAAGCGTACTGGTAATCGTTTGATGATAAATGCTGGTAGTTCAGTACAAGGTCTTCCCCATTGTTTTTCTGTATATCCCTTGATTAGTTTCTCATAGATATCTGTTCCAACAAGTGAGATTGCCTGTTCTTCAAGATTTGTCGCTGTTGTAATATTTGCGGCTTTCTTCTGTTCTTCGATTTTGTTAACCGCTTCTTCTGGTGTTACAACACCCCACATTTTATTAAATGTGTACATATTGAATGGCAAAGAATATAACTCCCCATGGTAATTGGCAACTGGTGAATTCGTGAAACGATTAAATTCGATAAATTTTGTAACGTACTTCCAAACATCTCTGTCATTCGTATGGAAAATATGTGCGCCATACTCATGTACATCAATGCCTTCTACCTTTTTTGTGTAGATATTACCAGCAATATGAGGACGCTTATCAATGACAAGAACTTTCTTGCCCTTTTCTTTTGCCTGTTGGGCAAATACCGCACCAAATAATCCAGCACCTACAACTAGATAATCATATTGTTTCATATGCACTCCTTATTAAGCACCGTATTTTCTACGGATAATGTCTGCAACCTTTCCTACTAGACGTTCACAGATTTCATCTGTCTCAGCTTCAGCCATTACGCGTAATAGTGGTTCTGTTCCACTTGGACGAACAAGAATACGACCATTACCATTAAGTTCTTCATTCACTTCATCGATTGATTTTTGAACTTCTTCATCACCCATTACAAGTGTCTTATCCGTAACCTTAACATTTACTAGTAACTGTGGATAAATCTTTAGTCCTTCACATAGTTCAATGATACCCTTACCAGTATTCTTCATAACTTCAAGTACAGAAAGAGCCGTTAATAAACCATCACCCGTTGTGGCATGTTCCTTCAGGATGATATGTCCACTCTGTTCTCCACCAATTACATAGTTATCGCGGAACATAACTTCAGAGACATACTTATCTCCTACTTGTGTCTTTTCAACTTGAATACCTTCACGTTCCATGGCTTTATATAAACCAAGATTTGCCATAACTGTTGTAACAATTGTGTTATTTGTTAACTTGTGTTGGTCACGTAGATATTTACCAACGATATACAACATGAAGTCACCGTTTACAAGTTCTCCATCTGGACGAACCATAATCTGACGATCCGCATCACCATCAAATGTTAAACCAACAGTATAATTACCCTTCTTCATCTCTTCACAGAATAATTCAGGATGTGTTGAACCACACTTTGTATTGATGTTGATACCATTTGGCTCATTATGGAAAGCTGTCACTTCAGCACCTAATCTTTCAAGTGCTCTCTTGCCGTAAAGGATGAAGAACCGTTTGCACAATCAATCGCAATCTTCCAGCCACTTAAATCTAATGGATATTCCTTTACAATCCAATCTAAGTAAATATCAATTCCCTGAGGGTAAGCAATTACCTTACCAATTTCACCATCCTTACGATAAGGAATTGTAACTTTGCCATCAATATAGTCTTCGATAAGGCCTTCAATATCACTGGATAACTTAAAGCCATCGTTGGAGAAGACTTTAATACCATTATCGTAGAAAGGATTATGACTGGCAGAAATCATCGCACCGCAGGCAAAACCATTCTCCTTTGTCAAAAGGCAAATCATTGGTGTTGGACAGTATCCTGCTAGATATGCATCGCAGCCTTCAGACGTAATACCTGCTGCTAGTGCGTTTTCAAACATGTCACTAGATAGTCTTGTATCCTTACCAATAACAATTTTATTTTTTCCTTCTTTGCTGAAATAGTATCCCAGGTATCTTCCAACCTGGAAGGCTCTCTCTGCTGTTAATACTTCATTTGCTTTTCCACGGATACCATCCGTGCCAAAATATCGTCCCATACGCTATTCTCCCTCTTTCTCTTGGGTATTTTGATCACCTAAAACTGTGAGTGTAAGTTTATTGTTTTTTAGGTTGTACTTTACAAGTCCTGTTGATGGTTGTTCCACCATCACTTCGAACTCATGTAGTCCAGGCTCTGCTGTCGACATATCGATATATAGATAAATATCGTTTGCTGTAATCTTACTGATATTATCTTGCGTACCAAATACCTCTACATCCATTGTGGTAATATTATTCTCTTGTGTAGCTTTGTAGTTATGCACATTGTTCTTGTAATTGATTGGAACTGATGTGATTGTTCTTGTTGTAGCTGCACCAAGTTTTACATCAACGCTAACAGTAGAAACTGTTGATGACGTAATACCTGTAGGAAGTGTAATATCCTGTGATACTGTTGTATCTTTTGTAAGATTTGAAACATCGACTTCAACTGTAATTTTCTCAATATCAAGTAATGCACTTTCTGTACCATAGATTGTAACAGTCTGTTTATCAGCCACAGCTGAAGCGACTGCTTGATTATCACCAGGTGTGCCATTAATCTTTACTTCAATTGGAACTGTCTTATTAGGTGAAGTAACTGGTACATATACATGCATGGTTTGAGGTTCAATATCTACATTTACAATTTGACCATTCGCATCATAGGCAACAAGTTTTGCATCTTGTTCAAAATCCGCAACCTGATTGGATACATCAATAAGTGCCTTCACAAAGGCAATCTGATTTAATGTATCCTGTGAAGCACGTACATCTACTACAGAAGACGCAAACTGAGGAGTACCTACGTTATAAATACCATCCATCTTATCGCGATGAATAATATCATAAGATAGCGAGAACTGTTGTGTAACTTTCTTCTTGATTGTTACAACCGCATTCGATGGGTTAACGATTGTACTAACTGAATCTCCAAATCCTTCCGCAATCAACGTTACTGCATGTGTTCCTTCTGTTAAGTTTGTTAGATCTGCGACAACCTTGCCATTTATGGTGCTTGCAGCAGTAACACTTGTCGCATCACCTGTAATCGTAACATCAGTTGTTGTTGGGATTCCTGAAATTTCATACTCTTGCGTATCATATTGCACATATACCGCAACGTTTTGAACGGTACGGCTTGTCTTGAGTGATGTCTGATATAGCGATGTAATATCGTTGTAGTTTACAACAACATATAATAGTGCCGCTAAAATCAACGATACAACTTTTGCATATTTTGCATTAAACAATACACGGTCAATCCCTGTAGAAGCGTAGTGAATGAAATGGATAATCTTCTGTACAAATCGATCATATTGACTTGATATACGCTTTGATTGATTTGCAAGATGTTTTGCAAGTTCAAGCTTATTATGATCCATATGGTGTTTTTTCTTATTTGCCATTATCGTTCACCTCCTTGCTTATGATCAGAGGTATCTGATTGTTTATAATTCGCTTTGTTATGTGTTGGATAACTTGGCGTTGGACGCTTCTTCTTATGTGGAAGTTTTATCGACGCAGCTTTCGCTGCCGCATCCGCTGCTTCATGTACATCCTGTAATGCATGTTTACTATTTGGTTCCGCGGGAATAACTTCCTCTGCAGTAATCTTACCTGTTTCAAGAATAGTTTCTTCATTAGCAGCCGGGGTATCATCCATCTTTGTTTGGAGTTCATGCACATCAGCTTCAATAATTGTTTCATCATCGTCATCTTCACTATTTTCATCAGTTTGGCCTACAATGATGTGCGTTAGATATTTACGTAATTGTTGTTCATTAACTGAAGTTAACTTACCACCTTCTGCAATTGATACGTTTCCTGTTTCTTCTGAAACTACAATTGTAATTGCGTCTGTAATTTCACTAATACCAATTGCGGCACGGTGTCTTGAACCATAGCGTGATGGAATATCTGCTGTTGTTGGAGGGAAGTATGCACTTGCACACGCAATCCTATCACCCTGAATAATCACCGCTCCATCATGCAGTGGCGTTGAAGTAACAAAGATGGAAGTTAAAAGTTCTGCAGTCACATCAGAATTCAAACGTGTACCCGTCGCAATAAAGTCATCCAGAGGATGAGATTTCTCAATGGAGATTAAAGCACCCGTTTGATCTGCACTCAACAAACGGACTGCTGTCACAATATTGTCTACTAGTTTTTCCTTTTCATTACCACTGAGTGAACTCATTCTAGAGAAGAAACTACTCTTACCTAGTCTTTCCAAATCGTACGGATTTCTGGCTGGAAGATAATAATAACTGCTAAAAATCCCCAGTTAATAAACATGTTTGTTAAAAACTGCAAAGTTTTAAGATTCATGACCTTTGCAAGTACATCTACGATGATAACAAAGATAATACCTTTAAATATCTGCATGGTGCTGCTCTTACCACGAACAATACGTAGTGCAGCTAAGATAATCATCCAAATTACTACTATATCGATAACTGTCGTACTGAAAGTTAAAAAACTTGTCCCACAATGATGATAAGTTATAGGCTGACATTAAACATATCCCCCTTTCAAATATGTTCTTATTATACCACACACCACCATGCTCACTATAGCCCATCAAAAGAAAAAGATGACCTTATAGGTCATCTTCAATTGCACCACTCTTAGCATATGCGGATGGTCTAGCTTCAAAGAAATCAGTCTTTACCATGTTTGCGTCTGAGTATTGTTTTACCCACTTCATGGATTCTGGTTCCTCTGCATATTCTTCATACAGATTACCAAAACCTAATGTCGCAAAACGTGTATTACCAAGATACTTGATAATAGTCAGTAACCAATCTGCTTATTTAATCCTGGAATTTCATCACCAATTACATAGTGTCCCCATGCAATTTCTTGTTCAACACCTGTATTCATCATATCGCGAATCATCTGAATATTTTCTGGTGTAAATAATTCTGGCTCTTCCTTCTGTAGTTCAACTAATATATTACGGAATAACCATAAGTGTGTTGATTCATCACGGTTAATGTAACGAATTTCCTGTACACTTCCTGGCATCTTGCCATTTCTTGCAAGGTTATAGAAGAACATAAATCCAGAATAGAAGTAAACACCCTCTAGAATAAAGTTTGCAATACAAACTCTCAAGAAAGATTGTTTATCTTGCTTGGCAACGAACTCATTATAGAGTTCACCAATGAATTCATTTCTCTTTAATAAGTGCTCATCTGTCTTCCACTGATAGAGGATATCATTTCTCTGTTCAGGAGAACAAATGGAGTCTAGCATGTAGCTATATGACTGTGAGTGAATGCACTCTTGGAATGTCTGGATAGACAAGCATAAGTTAACTTCATTTGCAGTAATATACTGAGAAATGTTTGGTAAGTTAGCAGATTGTAGAGAATCTAAGTAAACTAAGAAACTCAAAATCTTATCGTACGCCGTCTTCTCTGCCAAGCTAAGATGCGGATAGTCTGACTTGTCTTGATTCAAGTTGATTTCTTCTGGAACCCAGAAGTTATTCATTGCCTGACGGTACCAATCAGATACCCAGTTATACTTCATATTATTGAAGTCATTGATATTTGTTGTATTGAAGTTGATAAGACGACGATTACGTACATCAATATCACCCTCAGGGTTGAATAACGGTTTACGATTAATCTGATCTGTCTGCATGTTTCTACCTCCTATGCGGAACAACTTTCACAATCCTCAGGATCTAAGGCCTTAGAACGTGTGTAGTAGATAGTCTTAACTCCACAATCATATGCTAGTACATATAACTGTAATAACTGACTCATCTTATAGTCATTTGTAATCCATAAGTTAAAGCTCTGTGCTTGGTCGATATGACGCTGACGGATACCAGCAGCTTTAACTGACCAAGTCTGGTCAATTGTATGTGCTGTCTTGTAGTACCAATATGTATCTGCAGATAATTCTGGTGCAGTTCTTGGTAAGATAGAGCCCTTCTTTTCTTCTAAGAAGAAACGATTCATAACAGGGTCAAGTCCTGCTGAAGTACCGATTAAGATAGATGTAGAACTTGTTGGAGCGACTGCCAATACATATGCATTACGCATACCTGTTGCATGTACTTCTTCCTTTAGTTCTTTCCAACGTGCAGAATCATATCCACGCTGGTCAAAGTACGCACCCGTCTGCCACTCAGAACCTTCAAAGAATTGATAGCTTCCACGTTCCTTGGCTAACGCATTACTTGCCTTAATAGATGCATACGCAATATTTTCAAACACTTCATCCACAAACTTCAAGTGTTCTTCACTTTCCCACATAATATGGTTCTTTGCAAGCATGTGGTGGTAACCACTGACACCAAGTCCGATAGAACGATACTTATGGTTTGTTACCTTTGCATTTGGTAATGGATAGAAGTTTAGATCGATAACGTTATCGAGAGCACGCACTACAGTTGCAGTAACTTCTTCGATTTCCTTTGGATCTGTCACATTAATATTACCTAAACATAATGAAGCCAAGTTGCATACAACATAATCACCTGGTTTTGTTGTTGTGACGATAACTTCATCACCATCCTCTGTCTGAATAACACGAGAAACCTGCTTCACTTCAGACATGTTCTGTGCAATTTCTGTACAGAGGTTAGAACTATAAATCATACCCTTGTGCTTATTAGGGTTTGCACGGTTAACCGCATCACGGTAGAAAGCAAATGGAGTTCCTGTTTCTACCATAGACTTCAAGATTAAACGTACAACTTCCTTTAATACAAGAACACGTTTAGAGATACGATTGTCATGTACACATTCCCAATATCTCTTTTCCCATTCTTCACCATAGAAGTCCTCAAGGCAATAACCCTTTATCATCAGGACATCATGTGGATCAAGAAGATACCAATCTTGGTTCATGTCTTCCTTCACCATCTTCCAGAATAAGTCTGGATAGCATACGGCAGGGAATACGTCATGAGCCTTCATACGGTCATCACCGTTATTTGTACGTAACTGCAAGAATTCAGGTAGGTCTTTATGCCATACATCGAGATATACTGCTACAGCACCAGCTCTTACACCAAGTTGGTCAACCGCAACTGCAGTATCGTTGATGACACGAATCCAACGGATAACACCACCAGATGCACCTTCAAAACCACGGATTGATCCACCACGGGAGCGAACCTTTCCTAAGTACATACCCATTCCACCACCGAACTTACTAACATCAGCAAAGTTAGAAATGGAATGATAGATACCATCCAATGAATCTGGAACAGTATCAATAAAACAGCTAGATAACTGATGATATGGCTTTCTCGCATTTGCTTGTGTAGGAGTTGCCATTGTTACCTGATGTAAACTCATCATATCGTAGAACTTCTTAACCCAACCGATACGATCATTTGTTTCCTTCATCGCTAAATGCATCGCAATGCCAATATACATTTCCTGTGGTGATTCCAATAGGACATGTTGGTGACTGCGAATCAAATAACGCTGGGATAATAAGTCTAATCCACTATATGTGAATAAGTTATTACGTGTATTGTCAATTAATGCTGCGATTTCATCAACTTCTTTATGAGAATAATTTTCTAAGATATATGCTCCATATAATCCCTGTTCAATCATATAGGAGATCTTATGGTAGAAGCTTGTTAGACCAAGTTTTTCTTCAGTAGCTTTTAAATCACAAGCAATACTATAACTAAGTAAACGTCCAGCAATTCTCTCCCAGTTTGGTTCTTCTTTCGTTGTAAGTTCAGCAGAACTTCTTGTTAATAAAGCAATTCTATCTTTCAGAGATTGACCTTCTTTAGACATTGTAGAGAACTTCTCATACAATCTCTTTAAGTCATAGTCTGGATAAGCCTTCTGGATATCAACCAAAACATCTTCCAACTCTTCGTCACCGATGAGTTTCACTAACTCAAGGCGATCATTACGCATCTGTGTGCGCTTTTCACGGTATAAGATATAACTCTTTGCGACGTTATACTTTTCATTCTTCATCAAGATCTTTTCAACAGTATCTTGAATTTCTTCAACATCAACTTCTTGACGACCGTCAAACTGTGCTTCAATCTGCACTAGTAAGTCAGAAAGATATGCTTGATCAACACTTTCATTTACGCTTAGGAACGATTTTTCTATCGCTAAAATAATCTTCGCTCCATCATATGGAACAACTTGCCCGTTACGTTTTACTATCCTATCCACAACTTTTACCTCCACTGAATCCTGTCTTTCAATAGCATAATAAAAAAAGAATTATTTTTCTATTTGAATGCCCAATTTTTTCGATAAATTTCCCCTCTAAAAGCCCTATTATTTTGAATGTTGAAAATCCCTCATTTTATTCTCTGAAATCATCTAATATTTTCATTTATGATGCATGAAAACTTTGCATAATTTTTATTTGAAATATCAAAAAAGCCCACCTAGAGGGCTTGCCAAAAGTAATCAATTCTCATTGACAGATTATTCCATACCTGCTTTTCTGTATTGTTCATTAACCCACTCTTTGAACTTTTCAGCTGCCTCAACAGCTTCGGCAGGAGCGTCATCTTTTAATTTCGCTCCAATCATATATGGCTTATAGATTGATTTTAACTTTTTTATTTCTTCAGGATATATCAGTCTCATGTAATCATCCCCCTTTATACATTTAGTTTATTGTCATCAACTGTTATCTCATTGTACTACCTAAATATATACATGTCATTTTCTTCCTAATAAATCAGCTTTATGAAAAATGCTTTTTAAATGGTGCCAATTGTAGGCCACAAAAAAAGAAAAAGCCTTTAAAATAAGGCTTTATCTCTATAAAGTGCCGCTTAGCAGAATTGAACTGCTCGTTCATCCTTACCATGGATGCGTATTACCACTATACTAAAGCGGCATAGCCTTTATATAATAACAAACTACACCTAAAAATCAATAATCCGTACTGTTTTTCAGTTCGTTATAAACAACCTGTAAAGGTAGGCCCATAATGGCATAATAATCTCCATGAATCTCTTTAATGTATCTGCCACCAAATCCTTGTATTGCGTAAGCACCTGCTTTATCTCTTGTTTCTCCTGTATAAATGTAGTCCCAGATTTCTTCATCACTCATTACAGCGAAATATACATCCGCAATACTCGCGTATGTAAAGCACGTCTTTTGGCTGATGATGCACAAGCTTGTTAGCACTTGGCTCTTATGGTTTTGAAGTTTCTTTAACATTCGAAAAGCATCTTCATCATCTTCCGGTTTTCCCATAACTTGGTTATCACATAAAACCAAAGTATCACTACCGATAACAATAGCTTCAGGATGTCGTTCCAATACAGTTTCTGCCTTACGACGGGATAAGTTTTTACTTTCTTCAACAAGGTCTGCCTGCAAGTCAATGGTCTCATCAATATCAGCCGGATCACAGATAAATGTGAATCCTGTTTTCTCTAATAACTCTTTTCTTCGTGGACTTTGTGAAGCTAGTACAATTTCTCTCATAAATATCCTCTTTCTTTTATTATTTTATGAAAAATTAGGAATTAATGAAAGTGCTTACGTGATATAATTATCAGAGGAATAAAAATTGAAAGGGATTAAGAATGAAGAAGCCTACATTAGTTATTTTGGCTGCCGGAATGGGTAGCCGCTATGGCGGAATGAAACAGATTGATGGAGTCGGAAGCCATGGTGAACCAATCATAGAATTTTCTATCTATGACGCAAAAGAAGCAGGATTTGAGGATGTTGTTCTCATCATCCGTCGCGAACATGAACAAGCATTCCATGCTGCATTAACAGACCGCGTATCTAAGGGAATGAACGTGAAGTTTGCATATCAGGATATTAACAATGTCCCATCTGATATAACAGTACCTGAAGGACGTGAAAAGCCATGGGGAACTACACATGCATTACTTTCATGCAAAGGTGTTGTTGATGGACCATTTGCGATTATCAACGCAGATGACTTCTATGGTAAGGATGCATATAAAGTTATCTATAACTTCTTAACAACAGAAGTAAGTGATGACCATTACGCAATGGTTGGTTATGCCGCAAATAACACACTTACAGACCATGGAACAGTGACACGTGGTGTATGCCAACAAGACGAAAACGGTAATCTCACAAGCATTGTCGAAGTACAGAAGATTGCTCGTAAGGATGGCAAGGTTGTTTATGATGACAACGGAACTTGGAAAGAAATGGATCCTAATGCATTAGTATCTATGAACTTCTGGGGATTTACACCTAAGGTATTTGATGACATGGATGTATACTTTGATGAATTCATTCATGCAAATATAGAATCTAATCCAATGAAATGTGAATATGTTATTCCTACAACAGTTGGCCAGATGGTTAAGGATGGTAAGTGCACTGTTAAAGTACTTTCCTCTAAAGACCAATGGTTTGGTGTAACATATCAGGAAGATAAACCACTTGTAGTTGAAAAGATTGCTGAAATGAAGGAAGCTGGAATCTATCCAGATATTCTTTGGAAGTAATTAAGCTCCTGTGCTAAATGCACAAGAGCTTTTCTTTTTACATATATTTTCTTAGAAAGCGCAAAACATTGCGATATGCAATATCTTTGATTTCTTCACTTGTAAATCCTACACGCTGCAATGCTTTGATGAAATTCTGTGCCTGGGAAGGACCATACATATTATGCTCCTCACCATCATTATAATATTCACCAAAGTCAAACCCACAAGCAACATGTTTTACTCCAACAAGATCTGCTACGTACTTTGCATGTTTTGCTAGATGTAGTGCATCTTGTTTTTGTTGTTCTGTATGAATAAACGAACAACATGCATTCATACCAATTAAACCATCTTTACTTGCAATAGCACGAATCTGTTGATCTGTAAGGTTTCTTTCCACAAAACAACGACCCTTTGCATTTGAGTGTGTCGCGATTACCGGTTGTGTTGAACAGGATAGAATATCCCAGAATGTCTTCTCATTTGCATGAGATACATCCACAATCATATGTAATTCATTCATTTTGGCAATTGCTTGCTTACCAAGTTCTGTTAACCCTCTTGTAGGATCACCTGAGTTGCCTGTCGCAAGTGCATTTTGATCATTCCAACATAGTGAACCAATCCGATTACCCTCGTCGTATAACCATTGAATCTTCTCTTCTACATCTTCATGAATGCCACACATTCCCTCAATGGTCATTAAGAATGCTGTCCCCTGTTGCTCATCATCTAAATCATCCTTGGTATAGATAACTTTATATCCAGAGGCAGTAATATCATTCTTCACTTTCATAACAACATCTTGCATCTCTTGCCAGCTCTCCGTTCCTACAAAGAAACTAGCTGCAGAAGTATATGCAATCTGCCCTTGTTTAAAACGAGTACTCCAATCTTTCTTTAAGATGGATGTTTTACCATCTGTGTAAAATGGTTTAATAGCTTCTGCTAAGTCCGCATGTAAATCAAAGATTTTCATAGTCTTTCCCCTTATTGATATCGTATAAAATCTTCATTCCCTTAAATGCTATATCCGCATCGTATGCATTAATCTCATCTGTTTCACTTGCGATAATCTTACCTAAACCACCTGTCGCAATAACCATGCATGATGGATCATGAGCTCCTTCTTCATTGTTTTAATAATGTGTTCTACAGAACCGATATAGCCATATACAACACCTGCTTGCATACCTTCAATTGTATTGGTACCAAGTACAGACTTTGGCTTTACAATCTCAATTTCCGGTAACTTAGCCGTCATAGAAGTTAATGCATTCAGACTAATACCTAAACCTGGCTGAATTACAACATAGCGGAAGACACCATTTTGATCAATGTAGTCATAGGTCGTTGCAGTACCAAAGTCTACAATAATGCATGAGCGATGAAACGTATTCCATGCATAGGTTGTGTTCACAATACGGTCTGCACCAATTGACCTAGGTGCCTCTGTATCAAGTTTGATATCCATTTGCATCTCATTTGTTACAATCATTGGTTTTTGATGTAAATATTTAATCACTGCAGAAGTTAAAGAATACATTAGTTTTGGTACAACGGAAGAAATAATAATGCCAGTAATATCCGCAGCTTTTAACTGTAATGTATTTAAGAATGTTGTAATGAAGAAACCGTACTCATCACTCGTACGTGTCGTTTGTGTCATAAGACGATAACGACCAACAATCTTTTCTCCATCAAGAATTCCCATGGAAATATTTGTATTTCCAACATCAATTGTTAATAACATAGTTGTCCTCACTTCTTTAGGCAATGGCGCAATATTTCTTTCGCTGTTTCATCTTTGGATATATCCTAAATCTTCTACACTTGTTGGTGAAATGATTTTTGACAAATATTTGTATCTACACCAAAACCAGCGCCAGGTTCACGGATACTATTTGCGATAATATAATTTGCATTTTTTTCTTGTAGCTTCTTTGCGGCGTTTTCTAATAAATTCTCTGTTTCCATCGCAAAGCCAATTACCATCTGGTCTTCACGCTTCTTCTGTCCGATTGTTAGAAGAATATCCTGCGTGCGTTTAAGAGCGATGGATAAATCACCATCTGTCTTTTTGATTTTCTGTTCTGCCTTTTCAATTGGTGTATAATCTGCAACTGCCGCAGACATGATTAGAACATCAGCTTTTTCGAAATTATCAATAACACACTTAGCCATATCAGCTGCACTTGTCACACTTACAACATCAACACCGTATGGTTTTGGTAGGTTTGTCTTCCCTGAAATTAGTGTTACCCTAGCACCTGCATTACGTGCTTCCTTTGCTAATGCATAACCCATCTTTCCAGTTGAATGATTTGTAATATATCGTATCGGATCAAGCTCTTCTTGCGTAGCACCTGCAGTTATCACAACATGTCTTCCATTTAGATAACGGTCTGTTTCTACAAGAGACGCAATCGCATCTTCGATTTCTTCTGGTTCAGGTAAACGTCCTGCACCTACATCACCACAAGCAAGATATCCAGCACCACTGCACATGATATGTATACCGTATTTTTGACATGTCGCAATATTATCCTGTGTGATTGGATTATTTAACATATTTGTATTCATTGCAGGAACAATTAACTTTGGACATGTCGAAGCTAAGAATGTAGTCGTTAACATATCATCCGCTAAACCATGTGCAATCTTCGCAATAATATTTGCGGTAGCTGGCGCCACGACAAATAAATCAGCTTTCTTCGCTAGTGAGATATGATGAACATCTGGTGTATAATCCACTGTAAACATATCTGTAATGACCTTTTGATTACTGAGTGTTTGGAATGTTAGAGGCGTTACAAACTTCTCTGCTTCCTTTGTCATAATGACATGAACTTCATTTCCCTGCTTTTTCAGTGAGGAAACTAACTGACAAATTTTATATGCAGCAATCCCTGCTGTTACTCCTACGACAATACACTTATTTTTCATATACCCTACCTTCTTGTAAATATTATAACACGCAAAATATGCTAATATTAGTGGCAGAGGTATATGAAATATGACGAATCCACAGACATTTTTAGTAGTATCCGATATTCACGGTGCTCTTTCAGGTGCTAAAGCAATGGAAGAGGCCTTCTCATATCATCACGCAGATAAAATTCTCTGCCTAGGAGATGTTTTATATCACGGTCCAAGAAAATGACTTACCAAGCCGACTATGCCCCAAAAAGAAGTCATTTCAATCATAATGCATTCAAAGATAAGATTATTGCAGTACGTGGTAACTGTGATGCGGAAGTAGACCAGATGGTACTGAACTTTCCAATTACTGCTGACTACAATATCCTTTTCCATGGAGCACATCAAATCTTTATGTCACACGGCCATGTATATGGTCCAAATAATCTACCTACCCTAAGTGTGGGAGATAGTTTCCTCTCAGGTCACACGCATATTCCAACTGCTTATGAAAAAGATGGTATCTTACTTTTAAACCCAGGATCCATCTCTTTACCAAAAGAAAACCATCCAAGAACATACGCCATTATCAACGAAGATGGATTTACAGTTTACACACTTGATCATAAACAATACATGCATACAGATTGGCTATAAATCATGTATAATATAGAAAAGAAAGTTGAGGATTAATCATGTCTACACCACATAACAGTGCCGAAAAAGGCCAGTTTGCAAAAACAGTCTTAATGCCAGGTGATCCACTTCGTGCAAAGTTTATCGCTGAAACATTCTTGGAGAATCCAGTATTAGTTAATAACGTACGCGGTGTTCAAGGATACACAGGAACTTGGAAAGGTGAGCCTGTATCCGTTATGGCATCAGGAATGGGAATGCCATCTATCGGCATCTACTCTTACGAGTTATTTACAGAATATGATGTAGAAAACATTATTCGTATCGGTTCTGCTGGTGCTTATCAACCAGAATTAAAATTATTTGATGTCATTCTAGCAGATGCAGCTTATTCCGAATCTTCATTCGCAAGAGAACAGTGCGGAAATACAAGCGATACAATTAAGCCATCTGCAGAATTAAATGAAAAGATTAAAAAAGGCTGCAGAAAATCTTGGAATGAAGATTACTGAAGGTTTAATTCATTCATCTGACGTATTCTATCGCGAAAAGAACGTTACATACTTACCAAAGGTAGTAGATGAACTACATTGCTTAGGTGTTGAAATGGAAAGTTTTGCACTATTCTCAAATGCAAATGTATTAGGAAAGAACGCAGCTTGCTTACTAACAATTTCTGATAGCTTTGTATCACCAGAAATTACAACTGCTGAACAACGTCAAACAGCTTTCACAGATATGATGAAGATTGCTTTAGACGCTGCAATCGCTGACTAAATCAAAAAGTGAACTAATTGGTTCACTTTTTGATTGCACTATTTAATACTTCCTCATCATTTGGAAACTCTTCTAGGAATGTATCCATCACTACCTGACACAAACCTGCAACTTCTTTTGAATATCCTAATCGCTTTGGTAAGCGCACAAAGATATTTATGATTTCATCTGCCACATTTCCAACAACTACATGTTCATCGCGCTTCCCCATTCCAAAGAAGTATGATTTTGAATTGTTCTTTTTACTTAAACGAATGTAGGTTCTAGCCAGATGTCTCCACTCTGCAGTTAGATATTCAGATTGTTCATCATTTAGCGCTAGTTCTTTTAGGAATTGTTGAAATTCCTGCTTTTTCTTTGTAAGTACAAAACTTCCAAAACTTTCATCTGCCATCATCTTCATCATCAAACATGCATGCATAAAGTGATCTGCGGGCTTTCTTAACTTTGCATTTCCATACCGCTTCATTAAAACTTCCAACATACCCTTTACCATTTCATCTTCACTATGATCATTTTGGTATTCTTGAAGTAATATGTAGCGTTCATAACTATTGTCTAGAGAATAATATTTTTCTTTTAGTTCATTGATTTCCATATCAGTATTATACTCGAGAACCAACATATAAAAAAGCGGAAGCCATTTCTGGTTTCCGCAAATTGAATTATTTCTTTTGAACGTACTTTAAGCAGTCCAATGTTACCGCAGCTAAGATGATGAGACCTTCGAATACGAACTGAAGGTTTGTATCAATACCTAAGATTGTTAATGAGTATGTTAACGCTGTAAAGATTGTTACACCGACAACAACACCAGAAATCTTACCGATACCACCAGAGAAGGATACACCACCTACTACACAGGCAGCGATAGCATCCATATCCCAACCCTGACCATACGCAGCAGAACCGGAACCTACCATTCGGTTACATTCTAACCATGCACCAAATCCATAGAGTACACCAGCCATAGCGAATGCCATGATTGTTACTTTGAATACGTCAATACCCGATACAGCAGCAGCTTCTGGGTTTCCACCCACTGCATATAGGTTCTTACCAAATGTTGTCTTATTCCAAATAAACCATACAACAATTACAGCTGTAGCAGCCCATAAGATAATTGTTGGGAAGTTACCAATCTTTGGAATAATCATTGCTGGAATATCATTTTCGATAGCACCGAAGGATACACCCTTTGTCGCATATGTAACCATACCGAAGATGATTAACATGTTAGACATAGATGAAATAAATGGGTGCATCTTATACTTCGCCTTGAAGAAACCAGCAATGGAAGTAAAGATTGTACATAAGATAATACACACAAGCAATGCCAATACTGCTCTTGCACCAACTGGAAGGCTTGTGAGGTCAAATACTTTACCAAACACTGCACCAGTGTTGATGCCCTTGTGCATGATAATTGTTGAAGCTACCATACCCATACCCACCATACGTCCAATGGATAAGTCAGTACCTGCAAGCATTATCACACCAGCTACACCTAATGCCAAGAACATTCTTGGAGATGCCTGCTGTAAGATATTTAAGATGTTATTGACTGTAAATAAAGGAGTTTTCTTGATAATTGGAGTAACGATACCTAAGCCAATAAATACAAGAATAATGACTAGATATAGACCATTACGTAATAACCAATCCTTGCGGTTGAATGTATATAAGTAATGTTCAATCTTCTGTGCCTGTGTTTCAGCAAAGCTGAACTTAGACATCTTCAATAGATCGATTAAATGATAACGTTGAATAAACGCTTCATGTTTACGATCCTTAATTGCCTGTAATTCTTTTTGATATATTAGTTTTGCATCAAAGACTTTGTTTTTATATACATAGTTTTCATCTTTGATTTCTTGTTTTGCATCAGCGTCATTACCAGTAATCTTAGAAAGATTCTGTGCATGAACATTCTTTAGTTCAGCTAAAAGATCACTATATCTCTTTGCGGCAAGAGTTTTTTCTGTAGCGCAACTTGCGACAACCTTTGAATAGTATTCCTTTTCAAAATGTTGATTTAAATAAGTAACGCCTTCATTGATTAACTTATCTACAGCTGGCTTATTTGCTTTTTCAACTTGTTGAGCAGCTTCTAAAGCCTTCTTAGCCTCAGCGATACGGTTTTCCTTTTCGCCCTTTGATAAGCTCTTATCGTTCTTTGTCATCTGAAGTACGTTTAGTAACTCAACAGTCTTATCTGTTCCGTCTTTACGTAATTCATCGATTTGTGCTTGAATCTTACCTACGTGGTCCGTAATTGGTTTTAGTAGGCTTTCTTCCTGATCAACAGAGAGAATCTCTGCCCCTAATTTTTCGTTATTTTGACTCATGTCTAACCCCTCCGATTACAAATACATTGCGCTGAGTCTCAGGAGTTCTTCCTGATTTGTCTCTTTTGTATTAACGATTCCGGCAAGACGTCCATTGGACATAACACCGATTCGATTTGTGATACCGAGAATCTCTGGCATTTCAGATGAACATACAATAATTGTCTTACCCATCTTCGCCATCTTGATAATTAAATCATAAATCTCGTATTTTGCACCAACGTCGATACCACGAGTTGGCTCATCCATCATAAATACCTTTGGATTTCTTTCTAACCACTTACCGAAGATGATCTTCTGTTGGTTACCACCAGATAGTGATGTAATTGCATCATCTGGTCCCATACACTTTGTATGCATTAAGGCAATTTCCTTAACTGTTGCCTTCTTCATCTTCTCATCAGACACAACAATACCATTCTTATAGTGATCCATATTTGCAATACAAGTATTGAAAGTTAAATCACTCTTTAAGAATAATCCGTTAGCCTTTCTTTCTTCGGTAATCATAGCGAATCCATTGTCCATGGCTTCTTTTGCACTATCGAAGTTCATGAGCTTGCCATTGTAATAAACACGACCTGCTGCTCTTGTACGAACGCCAAAGATTGTTTCCATTAACTCTGTACGTCCAGCACCTACTAGACCATACAAGCCAAAGATTTCACCTTCCTTAACATCGAAACTAACGTCGTCGAGGTATGGTGCAAACTTCGTAGAAAGATCTTTGACAGAAAGAATCGTTTCACCTGGTGTATTATCAACCGGAGGGAAACGGTTATCAAGAGAACGTCCAACCATCGCCGCAATCAAGTCATTCATATTTGTGTCGGTAACGTCTTTTGTCATGATCATCTTACCATCACGCAATACAGACACCTGATCACATATATCAAAAATTTCATCCATCTTATGAGAAATATAGATAATGGAAATACCCTGACTACGTAGTTTACGCATCATCTGGAATAACTTCTTAACTTCTGGTTCAGTTAATGATGATGTAGGCTCATCCAAAACAATAATCTTTGAATGATAAGAAATAGCCTTTGCGATTTCGCACATCTGACGAGCAGATACGGACATCGTACGCATTGGCTGTGTCAAATTGACTGTAATACCTAAACTACGGAATAACTCAGAAGCCTCCTTCTTCATTCTTCCTTCATCAACAACACCTAAAGAGTTTACTGGATAACGTCCTAAGAATAGGTTATCAATAACACTACGCTCTAAGCACTGATTAAGTTCTTGGTGAACCATCGCAATACCATTTTCAAGCGCATCTTTTGGACCAGTAAAACTTACTTCTTTTCCATCTAGGAAGATACTTCCTTCATCTTTTTGATATGTACCGAACAAACACTTCATCATAGTGGATTTGCCGGCACCATTTTCACCCATGAGACCCATAATTGAGCCGGGTTTCACATCTAAATTGATGTGATCAAGTACTCTGTTTCTGCCGAATGATTTCGACATGCCCTTTATCGACAAGATTAAATTGTCATTTCTTTCTGACATAATTGATTTACCCCTGTTTAACTAAAAATCATAAGCAGTATGGTTAACTACAAACTACTTAGAAAGAGGCTACCAGGTTTTCAAAAGCCTACCTGCTAGCCTCTTAGAAAATCTTACTGAATTACTTTAAGAGTGAAGTATATGATGTAGCGTTGTCTGTCTTAACCATGTTAATAGCATACGCATCATATTGACTTGGGTTTCCTAAACGGTTTGTGATATTTGACTCAGTCTGACCATCACCACCGATGTATTCAACATCCAAGTGTAGTAAGTCATCATACTTTTCAAGTAATGGCTGGTATGTTGAGCTTAAGAAGTTGTCTGAAGCGTTATAAATGTTCAACCAAACCTTCTTAGTGTCGCTCTTAACTTCCTTAGATACTGGTTCAAATGTCTTAGTTGCATCCATGAAGTCCTTGTAGTTATCAGCTGTAACAGCAAGGTTTAATGCATAGAATGAACGATCTGCTTCGTTGTATACGTAGTCAACGCCTTCTTTAAGAACGTTTCCAGCTTCGTCAGCAGTAGCGATACCTGTCTTGATATCAACACCATCTAAAGCGTTACGTAATACTCTTAATGTTAAGTAAGCCTGAACGTCAGCGTGCTGAGAAATTGTTCCACCGTAACCTTCAGCGATAGCAGCTACTGCATCACTGTTAGCATCGTAACCGAATGTAGGAACCTTCTTTTCCTTAGCCCATGCTGTGAACATTGACATACCCATACCATCGTTATTAGAAATAACTAAGTCAATTTCATCACCAAATGAAGCTGACCATGTACCGATAGCGTTACCTGCAGTAGCAGCATCCCATGTAGCACCTGCAGAGTTCTTCATTTCCTGAGAAGCAAGTTCGCGAACCTTGAAGTCGCCAACCTTACCATCCTTAACAACTGTAGCGGAACCATCTGTGTTTGTTCCTGCTGGAGTAGCATCGACAGCGCCATCCTTTTCAACAGCTGTACCTAAAGCCTTACGAACACCTCTTGTACGAGCGATAGAGTCGTTGTGTCCAACGTCACCGATAGCTAATACATAACCGATAACACCATCGCCGTTACGGTCGATGATATCCTTGTGAGCTGCGATGTAATCAGCTACCATCTTACCCTGTAATTCTGCACCCTGGTTAGCATCGAAACCTACATAGTAAGTATCCTTGTTGAAGTTCAATGCTTCTTTATCTAACTCACCTGTTGTGCTGTTAGATGGCTGACGGTTGTACCATACTAATGGCTTATCAGCGTTTGAAACTGTTGATTCTGTGTTAGAGCTTCCGCCTGTGCTGCTTGTCTTAGGACCACAACCAACAAGTGATAGTGCTAAAACTGCAGAAGTCATAACCGCAAATAATTTCTTCATAAAAGTTTTCTTTCCTCCCCTGAATTATTTGGCTTTGAAACTGTGGAAAGCGCTTTCGCGTTTCCGATGAAAAAATAATATCACCATGCAAATTGACCGTCAACGCATATCCTCTTTATAAAATCTTAAGAATTTGATATCTCAACCTTTAATTTTACGTTGTTCGAAAACTATAAAATGTAAAAAAGTGGCTATAGATAGACACTTTTCAAACTATTTAATTTTATGCAATTGTCATTTTTTATTTATTATTTATTTTATTCAC
>CAKMPP010000036.1 GCA_927911475.1 uncultured Solobacterium sp.
CTTATTAGGCTTAAACATGGGCGCATCATCAGAGCGTATCAGTTATTACGAATTGCAGAATGTAATTGAAAAAGAGAAGGTGGAAGAAGTATCTGTCTCAATTGGAACAAATGTGACTGTCGTAAAGGGTGTTTACGAAAAGATAAACAAAAAGTAACATTCACTGCGACAATTCCATCTACTTCTGATGAAATTGGACAGGTAATTAAAAATCTTGGAAATGATTCCACAAAGTTGACGATTGTTGATGCGGACGCATCCAATATCTTCTTAGAGACAGTGGCATCCATTATTCCATTTATCTTATTTGCGGTATTTGCGGTTTGGATGTTAAACCGTATGAATGGCGCAAACGGTGCCAATGCGAAGGCATTCGAATTCTCGAAATCTAGAGCGAAGTTAGAAGGTAAGATTCGTGTTCGCTTTAATGATGTGGCAGGTTGTGATGAAGAAAAGCAAGAAATGGCAGAAATCATCGACTACCTCAAATATCCTAAGAAGTTTGAGAAGATGGGTGCGCGTATTCCTAAGGGTATCTTATTAAGTGGTCATCCAGGTACAGGTAAGACATTGCTTGCCAAGGCCGTTGCTGGTGAAGCAAACGTACCATTCTATAGTATTTCTGGTTCTGACTTCGTTGAAATGTTTGTCGGTGTTGGTGCAAGCCGTGTTCGTGATATGTTCAAGAAGGCGCAGCAGACAGCTCCATGTATTATCTTCATCGATGAAATTGATGCGGTAGGTCGTCAGCGTGGTGCTGGTTTTGGTGGCGGACATGATGAACGTGAACAGACACTGAACCAATTACTTGTTGAGATGGATGGTATGGAAGAAAATACAGGTGTTGTTGTCATTGCGGCAACAAATAGACCTGATGTACTAGACCCTGCATTATTACGTGCAGGACGTTTCGATCGTCAAATTACAGTATCACTTCCAGACCGTAAGGGTAGAGAAGCTATCCTGCATGTACATGCTCGTAATAAGAAGTTTGTAAAGGACTTAGATTTAGGTGCTTTAGCAAAGCGTACTCCAGGATTCTCTGGTGCTGATCTTGAAAACGTATTGAATGAATCTGCGATTTTAGCAGTACGTGAAAACAAAAATGAAATCAGCATGAAGCAGATTGATGAAGCGATTGACCGTGTCATGATGGGACCTGCAAAGGTTAGCCGTACATATGATGATAAGACAAAGAAGTTAGTTGCTTACCATGAAAGTGGACACGCAATTATCGGTTTATTCTTAGAGAATGCACAAGTTGTACAGAAAGTTACAATTATTCCTCGTGGTCAAGCAGGTGGATATAACCTCATGACACCGAAGGAAGAAAAGATGATGCATACAAAGAATGACTTGCTCGATACAATCACTTCCTACATGGGTGGTCGTACAGCAGAAGAATTATTCTTTGATGACATTACAACAGGAGCAAGTAACGATATTCAAAATGCGACAAATATCGCAAAAGACATGGTTACTCTCTATGGTATGAGTGATCTTGGGCCTATTAAGTACAATGCAGGAAATGAGAATGTATTCTTAGGTAGAGATTATAATCAACCAAACAATGTTTCTGGTGAAGTTGCGTATGAAATTGATCAGGAAGTACGTAAGATCATTAATACATGCCATACAAAGGCAAGACAGATTATCGAAGCCCATAAGACAGAACTTGAAACAATCGCCCATGCATTAATGGAATATGAAACATTAACAGCTGAGCAGATTCAAAGAGTTGTAAAGGGTGAAGATATTTCTGCAGACTTCAAGTATGAGGAAAAAGAATCATCAGAACCTGTTACAGAAGAAACAGTTAGTGAATAAAGAAAAAGGCCATATAGATATCTATGTGGTCTTTCAATATTTTAGAAACTCGTACGACAAGATAATACTTGTCCGATAATTTTAACTGGCAATTCTTTGATTTCCTGTGGAGTAAAATAACGACTCTCTACATCTGGATTCGCAGCTTCTAGAATCATCATTCCTTTTTTATAGATAACACGTTTGACGGTAACTTCTTGATCAATCATGACAACCGCAATTTTACCACTGGGAATAGAGTCACATTGACGCACTAATACAAGTGAGCCATCCATGATACCGATACCAGACATAGAGTTACCGGTAATACGTAGGTAGTAATCACCATTTTCTCTTTCTTTTAGTGTCGTTTCTTCTTCGCCAAGATAATTCTCTTCCGCAAATAAGTCATATCCTGCTTTTGCGTAACCAAGAATTGGTAAGCGAATGGTTGTGTCCATTCCCATTAGGATAGGAGTAATATTATATCCAAGTAAATGAGAAAGAATTTCAGCAGTATCATCATTTACTTTTTTTTATTTCCCCACTAGACCAACGTGCAACGGTAGAACGAGAAACATTACATCTACGTGCAAGTTCAGAATCGCTACATCCTGTTTTTATTTTGTATTGGTGAACCATCTCTTTTAGTGTCATCTACATTACCTCAGCATTAGTATAACATATTTGCAACAATTAAGAGATAATTAATTACAAATTGTTGCGTATACGTTTGAAATACGCAACATAAATCGATATAATACAAATAACAGGAGACCGGGGTATGCAGCTATATAAGAAATATGTGGATGTTGTGGTGATGCAAAGGAAAACAGGAGAATTACGCCCTCTCTATCTATGCTGGAATGATGGGCGGGAGTATAAGATTGATAAAGTGTTAAGTCATTCTAGGAAAGAGTCTTGTGTTGGTGGTTGCGG
>CAKMPP010000037.1 GCA_927911475.1 uncultured Solobacterium sp.
GGTACAATTCAAAATGAAGTGATTACACCAGATATAAACTTAGAGTATTTAAGAAAGTTTGGCTTCTTTAATGATGTAGATACTGATGGTTTACCAGAAGCGAGTGGTACACTAAACTTTACCTATCCGTCGGATAAGCTATCCTTATCCTTTGGACAGGGTTCCACAGTAACAATGTTACAGCTAATGCAGGCATATAGTGCTGTATTCTCTGATGGCACAATGGTAAAACCATATTTCGTTGATTCGATTCGTGATGGTTATGATAATTCGAAGTATATCTATAAAGCAAATAAGACAGTTGTAGGCCATCCAATCACGAGTGATACCGCAAAACAACTACAGAGTATTCTCTATCGTGTTGTAAATGATGAAAAGGGTACTGGTCGTGGCTATCGTATTCCTGAATGTACTATCATGGGTAAGACAGGTACAACTGAACTTGCGGTAGGTGGTAGCTATCAATCTGGTAAGTATATTTATTCCTTTATGGGTGCTTTACCAGCAGATAATCCACAAATCTTGGTTTATTATGCATACCAAATTGATTCGAGTGTACCAGTGAATCAACAACCACAGGTAAACTTATTACGTCGTATTGCGATGCAGTATGGATTTGCGGAACAAGTCGCAACACCACAAGAAACGACAGCAGAAACAGTATCTGTTTATGAGATGCCTTCATTGATCAACCATAGTCTAAGTCATGTACAGAATGTGATGGATTCGTATGGTATAGATCTATATAACCTAGGTGATGGAAGCACAGTCATCCGTCAATATCCACAGGTTGGACAATCTGTCACAACTGGACAAAAGGTATTCCTAGTAACCAATGCCAATACGATTTACATACCGAATATGCTAGGTTGGAGTAGGCAGGATGTTGCAGGATTCTGGCAAGCGACGGGATTAGATGTTAACATCTCAGGTGATGAAACATCCGTTGTAACTTCACAAGATATTCCGGCTGGTTCATACATTGAAAAGGGAACCGCTATCTCGATCCACTTTGGTGGGTAGTCAGGAGTAAATATGTCAATATTTCAAATGAGTTTATATTTTGTACTGAGTCTTAGTATTGTACTAGTGACGATGCCGTTTTTGATTCAGTACCTCAAGAAGCTAAGCTTTAAACAGACGGTAAGTGAATATGCACTGGAAGATGATAAGAAAAAGGCAGGAACGCCTATTATGGGTGGAATCTTGTTTATCATTGTACCAGTTGTCTTGACACTGATATTTGTTAAAGATGTATTCCATGACCTCGATACACTAATCGTGCTACTTGCGTTTATGGGTTATGGTCTAATTGGTTTTGTGGATGATTTCTTAATCGCAGTACTCAAAAACAATGAAGGTTTAAAACCTTTATATAAGTTTTTGATGCAGGTTCTTCTTGCGGTGATATTCTTCATGTTATATCGCTCTCACGCATCCTTAGAAATTACACTACCAATTACACGTATTGTACTACCACTCGGCATTGCATATTTCTTCTTAGTACTATTTATGTTTGCAGGTTCTAGTAACGCAGTGAATCTAACAGATGGTATGGACGGTCTATCTTCGGGTGTAAGTATTATTGCCTTGATTCCATATCTTGTTATTACTCTAAGACAAGAAAAGATTGGTTTAGCAATCTTTGTAATTTGTTTGATTGGTGCTTTGCTTGGTTATCTTTATTACAATAAAAAACCAGCACGTGTATTCATGGGTGATACTGGATCACTTGCTTTAGGTGGTGTATTAGCTGCCTTGGCGATGATTACTAAGACTGAATTGTTATTAATTTTAATTGCCGGAGTACCGGTGATTGAAACACTTTGCGTGATGATTCAGATTGGTTCTGTAAAGATTAGACATAAGAAAGTGTTCCCATATACACCAATTCATTATGCCTTCCGTATTAAGGGTATGCCTGAAGTAAGTATTGTACGTATGTTCTGGCTTGTAGAGGCAATCTTAGCTGGAATTGGACTCTTTATTGGAATTCGTTAATCCTTGATGAAAATCTAGGATTTTTTTGTAGTGGACGAGATAAAACAAGATATAATAGTAAAAAGTGTTATCCATTCAAACAGAATCTATTTATCATTTGAATGCTTAGGGAATTAGACAAACTATATACTTGAAAAAAGGGTATAGGATTTTGTTAAAATTTCCGATTCAAATGGTTATTGAAAGATGTTTTTGGTATAATAACTAAGTTGTTAGGAGGAAGGCATGTCACAAAGTACTTTTGATGTGAATCATCAACTGGTTGAACTTACGATGGTTCTCAAATTACAAAAATTACAAAAAGAAGATTTGCCTACTCTTACATATGTAAATCTTGAGGATTATCTGAATCATTTATGGCGTAATAAATCACCGCGAACACTTAATCAAGCTGTGGATGTTGTGTGGAATGTGGCTGCAAATGATATTGTACGTTTCTTATCAACACAAGCTGTTATCGATGGTGCGAAGAAAAATCTTGAAGATTTTGCGGATGTCATTGGAGGGAATTAACTTATGACAAAGAATACTACAAAGAAAAGTAAGTTAGCTGTTTTTGCGTTAGTTGTTCTATTGTTAGGTACTTTAATTGGTACAACAATACGTTCAATTATCTCTAGCTTAAATCTTGGCTTAGACTTACGTGGCGGTTTTGAAATCTTATATCAGGTAGAACCGTTAAATGAAGGTTCTACAGTTGATATGTCTGCTGTGATTAACAGTATTTCGAAACGTATCAACGTATTGGGTGTTAGTGAACCACAGATTACAGTGGAAGGTAATAACCGTGTTCGTGTACAGATTGCGGGTGCGAAAGACCTTGAAACTGCACGTGAATTAATTGGTACAACGGCAAATCTAACATTCCGCGATGTAGATAACAATGAATTAGCTGATTCATCTATCTTACAAGAAGGTGGTGCATCTCTTGCGTATAAAGATGGTGAACCTATCGTATCTTTAAAGATTGCGGATAAGGAAAAGTTTGCGGCAATGACAAAGGCAATTGCACAAAAGGGTAATGGCGCAAACATTATGGTCGTATGGCTAGATTGGCAGGATGGCGATACATACGCTGCGGAAGCTGCGAAGGCAAAGAATGGTGAAGAGCCTAAGTATATCTCAGCTGCTTCTGTACATACTGAAATCAATGGTGACTGCGTTATCTCTGGAAACTTTACAGAGGATTCCGCAAGAACACTTGCTAACCTTATCAATTCTGGTTCTTTACCAGTTAAGTTGACTGAGCTTTCTAGTAATGTTGTCTCTGCTTCATATGGTGCAGATGCTTTACAGGTAACAGCACTTGCAGGTGTTATTGGTGTTGCGGTTGTTATGGCTGTTATGATTCTTGTATATCGTTTACCAGGTTTAATTTCATCTATCATGCTTGCATTCTATGTATGGGCTGTATTTGGAATCTACTCCTTAATGGGTGCAGTATTTACATTATCTGGTATCGGCGCTCTTGTATTAGGTGTTGGTATGACAGTCGATGCAAATATCATCAACTACGAACGTATCCGTCAGGAACTATATAAGGGTAGAAGTGTTCGTGCTGCAGTTGCAGAAGGTGGTAAGTTATCCTTTGGTGCAATCTTTGATGCACAGTTAACGACATTAATCGCAGCATTAATCATGTATATCTGGGGAACAGGTACAGTTAAGGGATTTGCGACTATGTTAATTATCACAGTTGTGATGACATTGGTTCTTAACGTAGGTTTCTCTAAGTGGTTATTAAATCTCATCGTTGACTCTGGTGTCTGCGATGGAAAGCCAGAATTATTTGCTGTTAAGAAGAGTCAAATGCCTGATGTATCTAAGGGTGAAAAACAATTCTACACAGGTACATTCAAGTTTGATTACATGGGTAAAGCGAAGTATGCAGTAGCTGCTGGTATTTCCATTATCGTATTATCTCTAGCGCTAAGTTTCTTTAACTTAGCTAAGGGAAATGGTTTCTTAAACTTAGGTATCGACTTTGCGTCAGGTACAAAGTTAACTGTTACTTCTGAACAAGTTGTAAATGTTTCTGATGTAGAAGCAGAAATGGAAACTTTAGGTTATAAGGGCTTTAGTTACCAGAGTGCTGGTGAACATACTGTTTACGCCACAACGAAGGCTTCTTTAGATAAAGAACAGTTAACAACAATTAAGAAGGCATTTGAACAAAAGTATGGTGTTGAACCTGGTGATAACATCGTTACTCCAGTGGTAGGATCTGAACTTGTAAGAAGTGCGATCATCTTAACAGTTGTAGCTTGGATTGCAATGCTAGCATATATCACATTCCGTTATGAGTTTGACTATGCGTTTGGATGCTTAGTAGCACTTGTACATGACGTATTAATTGTTATTGCAGTGTTTGGTATCTTACGACTTGAAGTAAATATCGAATTGATTTCTGTATTACTCACCATCATCGGTTACTCTATTAATAACTCTATTATTGTGTTTGACCGTGTACGTGAAGAAGTAAACTTACGTAATCGTATCGAACCTACAGAATATCGTTCTATCGCTAATGAAGCGATTGATGAAGCTATCAAGATGTCCTTGATGTCATCACTTACAACGATTATTCCAGTTATCTTCTTACTCATTATGGGTAGTAGTTCAATCTTTACATTCGTATTTGCGATGTTAATTGGATTAATCGCAGGTACAAGTTCATCTGTATTCGTTGCGGCTTATGTATGGTGCTTACTACGTGAGAAGTCCAAACCAAAGCAAAAGTCACAAAACAAAAGAAAGATAAGAAAGTTAAGAAAGAACTTCTTGATGAATATACCATTTCTGGTATTAACGCTTAATGAACAATAAGCAGCGGGCATACCGCTGCTTTCTTAATTTTGAGGAGGGTGTATGTTAGATGTAAAAGCTGTCCTATTTGATTGTGATGGTTTGATGTTTGAAACAGAACTCATCTCACAACAGATATGGAAGGATGAAGCCAATAAACTTGGATTTAGCTTACCTGAAGATTTCTTTATGAATATTACTGGTTCGGGTGGAGAGGAACTAACTCGTTATCTTTCATCCATTCCGAAGGGGATACACTTATTTGAAGTGATGAAGAAAAAGAGATTTGATATTTCTTTTTGGTCATCGATTCAAAAAGACTGTTTGAATAAGAAGGGTTTAGTGACACTCTTTCATTGGCTTAAACAGAATGGCTATCTGATTGGTATCTGTTCCAGTAGTCATCGTACTTATGTGGAAGCGTTATTGTCGACGGTATCTACACCATTAGAGTATGATGCCATTGTTGGAGGAGACATGGTAACACACGCAAAACCTGACCCTGAAATATTCTTGGTTGGTGCTAAAATATTAGGTGTAAAACCATCAGACTGTCTTGTCTTAGAAGATTCAAAACAGGGTATTACTGCCGCCAAAAGAGCAGGAATGCATTCTTGTTTTATCGAAGATACAATTAAACCAGATCATATCATGAAAGAGATGATTGAATATCAAGCAGAAAATTTAGAAGATGTCATTCAACTTCTAAATAAATAAGTAAGGAGGAAAGCGTATGAGCCTACAAGCATGGAGAGATGAATTTGCAAATAAGAATGTGGTGATATGGGGTTATGGCCGAGAAGGACAAGCTTCATATCGTTTGATTCGACGTTTACTTCCTGAGCAGAATTTAACAATTGTAGAATCAAAAGCTGGTCTATCTCTAGAGAAGGCAAAGGCTGATACGATTCATACATCCTGTCTATGCGAGGCGGATGTTGATTTAAATAGTTTTGATTTAATTCTAAAGTCACCTGGTATTGTGATTCCTGACTGTATTGATGTGAGTAAGATTACAGGGGAAGCAGAATTATTTATAAAACATTATCGTGACCATATTGTTGGAATTACTGGTACAAGGGTAAGTCCACAACAACATCGCTTGTGGCTGCACTATTAAAAGAGAAGTATCAAGTATGCTTAGTTGGCAATATCGGCATTCCTTGTTTTGAAGCGATTGATGAGATGGAAGCAGGGGCTTACGCTGCTCTTGAATTATCTTGTCATCAACTTGAAGTCTGTCGTTATTCGCCTCAATACGCTATCTTCTTAAATCTTTATGAAGAACACTTAGACCATTACGGAACAATGGAGAAGTATGGTATAGCGAAATCTCATATTTTTACAAATCAGATTCAAGGCGATACAGTGATCATGCATGAAGAGATGAAAGAATTCATCAAGTTATCGTTAAATACGCCTTACTTAATTGGTAAGGATATCACAGCGCATGGTACAACAATATGTATTCCGGGACATCAACTAGACGCATCTAGTGCGAAGTTAATTGGTGAACATAATTATCGTAATCTTGCGGTTGCGTACTTTATCGCTAATAAGTTAGGTGTAAGTGATGAAAGTGTTATGAAGGCAATTGCAAGTTTTAGACCACTGGCACATCGTTTGGAAGACTTAGGAGAATATAAAGAAATTCGTTTTATCAACGATTCTATTTCCACGATTGGCCAATCTTGTATACAAGCATTAGAGTCAATTGAGAATGTGGATACTGTACTTGTAGGTGGAATGGATCGTGGTATTGAATATGATGAAGTAGAAGACTACTTACATGCACGCAAGGATGTCCAGGTCATCTTTATGTATGCCACAGGAAAGCGTATCTATTCTGAAATGGAACAGAAAGGCTTACTAAGACCTGGACTATATCAAGTAGAAAATCTGGAAGAGGCTGTTGCTTTAGCAAAGAAACTAACGCGTCCTCATCATGCAAGTGTCTTATCTCCAGCCGCAAGTTCTTATGATCATTTCAAGAACTTCGAACATCGTGGAGATGTATTTAGAAAGTTGGCATTTGAAGAATGAAGTATAACGTTATTGATGTAGACGCAGCTAGTCTACAAGAAAAATATCATATTGGTCTTTTGAGTGCGAAACTATTAAAGGCTTCATCTTTAGATGAGGAGGCTATTAATGAGTTATTTACTACAGAGACTGTACTAACAACTAGTAAGGCAGATTGTATTCAAAAGTGTTGTAAACGTCTATTACAGGCGAAAGATAATAATGAAAAAGTCATGATT
>CAKMPP010000038.1 GCA_927911475.1 uncultured Solobacterium sp.
ATTTGATTGACTCTTTATTTTACGAAGTCTCTTGCTTCGTATATGTTTTGCTTGACGTTGTTTATGTGTCTTATTCCTGTTCAGTTTTCAAAGATCTCTGCACCTCTTCTTTCGAAGAGTGCTGTATTAATATACCAAGTATCCGACATCATGTCAATGTTTTTTATCATTTTTTTCAAGATTTTTTCCACGTCTGCATAGAAAAAAGCAGCCTGTTTCCAGACTGCTCATTTCATGTATTCATTAGAAATCAAAGTTATGTTCTGACTTCATACGTTCAGCTAAAGCAAGTGCGGATTCTGCACTACTTACATGCACATCTGCGTTGCTTCCGAGAATTTCGTCAGGCAATCTATTTGCAGTTGCTTCTGCGAGTTCTCTAGCCTTTTCTTCACGAATTTCCTTGAGTTCCATTGCACGTTCTTCAATACGACGTGATGTTTCACGGTCAAAGTTTCTACCTGTTCCGGCTGGAATAAGTTTACCGATGATAACATTTTCCTTAAGACCTTCAAGTTTATCAACCTTACCTCTAACTGCAGCTTCTGTAAGAACTCTTGTTGTTTCCTGGAAGGATGCAGCAGATAAGAATGAATCTGTTTCAACAGCTGACTTGGAGATACCTAAGAGTAATGGACCAAACTTCGCTGGTTTCTTTCCATCGAACAATAAATCTTCATTAATTGCATTCATGTGAGCGAGTGACAATGTCTGTCCAGCACTTAAGCCAGAATCATTGCCTTCGATAACGATGACTTTCTTTAACATCTGCTTGATCATTACTTCCAAGTGCTTATCAGAAATATCGATGGATTGAGAAGAGTAAACCTTCTTAACTTCCTTCAAGATATATTCCTGTACAGCTCTTACACCAGCTACTTCCAATAGTTCCTTAGGAGCGATTGGACCTTCAGTCAACTTATCACCAGCAGATACATGATCGCCGATATTTAAGTTCTGACGCTTCACCTGTGTTAAGTCACACTTGTGTTCGATAGATTCGTTTTCATTAGATACAACAATAACTGTACCTGTCTTGTTTTCATTGTCATGTACATCAGTGATTTCACCATCAATCTTAGAGATGACAGCTAATCCCTTAGGTGCACGTGCTTCAAATAATTCTTCTACACGAGGAAGACCCTGTGTAATATCACCGTTCTGTGTCGCAACACCACCAGTGTGGAAGTTACGCATAGTTAGCTGTGTACCAGGTTCACCAATCGCCTGAGCGGCCATGATACCGATAGCTTCGCCTTCTTCAACGAGATTACCTGTAGCCATGTTACGTCCATAGCACTTACGGCAGATACCATCTGTGGATTCACATGTGAACACATTACGGATATAAACTTCTTCAACACCAGCCGCAACAACCTTCTGTGCTAAGTCTTCATCTACTAATGTATCACCTTCGACAATCACTTCACCTGTCTTAGGATCTAAGATTGGCTTTTGTGTGTAACGTCCAACGATACGATCGAATAAACCTTCAATTAATACTGGCTTTTCATCCGGACGCAGAATCTTATCTTCATAGATATTCTTAACAAGATATCCACGTTCTGTTCCACAGTCTTCTTCTCCGATAATTACTTCTTGAGCAACATCGACAAGACGACGTGTTAAGTATCCAGATTCAGCAGTCTTCAAGGCTGTATCTGTTAATCCCTTACGTACACCGTGAGTGGAGATAAAGAACTCTGATACGCTCATACCTTCACGGAAACATGAGTAAATTGGAACTTCGATAATAGATGGTTGGTATTCCTTACGGGACTTAGACTGTGTAGGACGAGCCATCAATCCACGCATACCGGCTAACTGTGTAAAGTGGTTCTTGTTACCACGGGCACCAGATACCGCCATCATGTTGATTGGATTCATACGAGCCATGGATTCCATTAAGTTGTTACCAACATCATTCTTAACATCATTCCAGAGTGAGGAGAACTTAGCTTCCCATTCTTGAGGTGTTAATAGACCTCTGTCACGTAACATGTTGAATTGTTCAGCCTTCTTACGACCTTCAGCTACCAATGCTTCTTTGTTAGGTGCTACAGAGATATCGCTGAGGGCTACAGTCATACCTGCTAATGTTGAATAGAGGTATCCCATATCCTTTAAGCTATCTAAGATGTCTGATGTGCCATTTGTCTTGTAATGGTCAAAGACAGCCGCAATCAAGTTTCCTAAGTCCTTCTTCTTGAATTCAGATGCTACCTTACGGCCAGCAAATTCCTTCTTGATATCTGTACCTAGTGGAACAAACTCTGAATCTGGTGTTGCCTTTAGATTTTCTGGAGTTACCTCATTGAGGTATGGGAAATCTGGAGGGAATACACCATTAAAGATAATCTTACCAACTGTTGTTAATAAGTATTTGTTATTTTGTTCTTCTGTAAAGCCTGTCTTATTAACTGCTCTTGCAGGAAGGGCGATACGATTATGTAAGTGAACAACACCTGTCTGGTATGCCATCATTACTTCGTTGACATCCTTAAATACGTGTCCTTCATTCTCACTATATCTTCTCCATCTTGCTGCTTCAGTCTTTTCACCAAGCTTTTCTAGAGCATCTGCCTTCTTCTTGAACTCTTCCGCTGTTTCTTCCATGTTCAAGTAGAAGTTACCTAATACTAAGTCCTGTCCAGGTGTAACGATAGGCTTACCATCCTTAGGACCTAAGATGTTGTTAGAACCTAACATCAAGACTTCAGTTTCAGCTCTTGCCATCTCACTTAATGGGAGATGGACAGCCATCTGGTCACCGTCGAAGTCCGCATTGAACGCAGGACATACTAACGGATGCACACGGATTGCACGACCTTCAACTAAGCGTGGGAAGAATGCCTGAATACCTAAACGGTGAAGTGTAGGTGCACGGTTTAAGAATACTGGGTGGTTCGCAATAACCTTTTCCACAACATCCCAAACACGTGGATCCTGACGACCAATCAACTTCTCAGCTGTCTTAGGGTTAGACGCAATCTGTAAGTTTACTAATTCATTAATAACGAATGGCTTATATAAGTTAATTGCCATTTCCTTAGGTAATCCGCACTGCCACATCTTGAGGTATGGTCCAATTGCGATAACAGAACGACCAGAGAAGTCAACACGCTTACCTAATAAGTTCTGACGGAAACGTCCCTGCTTACCCTTAAGGAGTGAGATAGAGACTTAAGTGCACGTCCACCAGCACCTGTAATTGCCTTAGAACGACGACCGTTATCAATTAACGCATCGACAGCTTCCTGTAACATACGCTTTTCATTTTGAACGATAATTGCAGGAGTTCCAAGTTCAAGTAACTTCTTTAAACGGTTATTACGAGTAATAACACGACGATATAAATCGTTTAAGTCAGAAGTAGCGAAACGACCACCATCCAACTGTAACATTGGACGAAGATCTGGTGGGATAACTGGTAATACAGTTAATACCATCCATTCTGGCTTGTTTGATGAACTACGGAAAGCTTCTACTGTTTCTAATCGCTTGATTAACTTCTTACGCTTATCACCTGTAGATTTTTCAAGTTCAGACATAATTGCTGTATATTCAGCTTCAACATCACACTGTTCTAATAGTGTCTTAATCGCTTCTGCACCGGTTTGTGCAACGAAGCTACCAGCACCATAGATAGCATTATTTTCACGATATTCCTTCTCAGAAAGAATCTGCTTGTATTCAAGCTTTGTATCACCTGGGTCAGTTACGATCCAAGATACGAAGTATACAACTTCTTCTAACGACTTAGGCGCTACATTTAATAGAAGTGCCATACGGGAAGGAATTCCACGTAAATACCAAATATGTGCTACTGGAGCAGCGAGTTCAATATGACCCATACGTTCACGACGAACGCTAGCCTTTGTGATTTCAACACCACAACGGTCGCAGACTACGCCTTGGTAACGAATCTTCTTGAACTTTCCGCAAGCGCACTCCCAGTCCTTAGTAGGACCGAAAATGCGTTCGTCGAATAAACCATCACGCTCAGGCTTCTGAGAACGATAGTTGATTGTTTCTGGCTTCTTAACTTCGCCATATGACCAAGCAAGGATTTTTTCTGGTGATGCCAGACCGACTTTAATCGCTGTAAAGTTATTAATATTCATCTAAGCATCCTCCTTATTGATCTTCTTCCCCGAAGTCATCGAACCCTACGGTCGCTGCCTCAGGAATTTCTTCATCTAATTCATCTTTAATTGTTAGATTTTCGTTTGATTCTGCATCGTTTACTAGTGTAGATGGGTCGAAATCAAGTGTTGTTTCTTCCTTGAGTTCTTCCTGTTCCATCTGCTTGAGATCCATCTCATTACCAGCGTCATCCATCATACGTACGTCAATCGCAAGAGCTTGTAATTCGTGTACTAATACGCGGAATGATTCAGGAATACCAGCTTCTGGCATATCCTTACCCTTCACAATTGCTTCATATGTCTTTGTACGTCCAGCAATATCATCTGACTTCACAGTCAAGATTTCTTGTAGTACATGAGATGCACCATATGCTTCTAGAGCCCAAACTTCCATCTCACCAAATCTCTGGCCACCATTCTGTGCCTTACCACCTAATGGCTGTTGTGTAACAAGTGAGTATGGTCCAGTTGCACGAGCATGTAACTTATCGTCGACCATGTGTGCAAGCTTAATCATATACATGACACCAACAGAGATGCGGTCATCATACGCTTCACCTGTACGGCCATCATATAGAACATACTTACCATCTGGTGAAGAGTTGGATTCCTTCATAATTTCACGTAAGTCTGTGTTGGATACACCATCAAATACCGGAGTCGCAAACTTCACACCTAACTGCTTCGCAGCGAAGCCAAGATGAACTTCTAATACCTGTCCGATGTTCATACGTGATGGTACACCGAATGGGTTTAACATAATGTCGATAGGAGTTCCATCTGACATGTATGGCATATCTTCAACTGGGTTAATACGGGAGATGACACCCTTATTACCGTGACGTCCAGCCATCTTATCACCCTCAGAAATCTTACGTTTCTGAACGATATAAACCTTAACAACTTCATTAACTCCTGGTGGAAGTTCATGGTCTTCCTTACGCTTGAATACGCGGATACTGTGAACGATACCAGCACCACCATGTGGAACCTTGAGGGAGTTATCACGCACTTCACGTGACTTCTCACCAAAGATAGCCATCAATAACTTCTCTTCTGGAGTTTGGTCTGTTTGACCCTTAGGAGTAACCTTACCAACAAGGATATCTCCTTCCTTCACTTCTGCACCGACCATGACGATACCACGACCATCAAGGTTGCGGCATGCACTTTCAGCGACGTTAGGAATATCACGAGTAATCTCTTCTGGACCTAACTTCGTTTCACGGCATTCAATGTCATATTCTTCAATATGTACAGATGTGTAGTAATCCTGCGATTGCATCTTTTCAGACATAATAATCGCATCTTCATAGTTATAACCATGCCATGTCATAAACGCGATTGTAACGTTTTGACCTAAAGCAAGTTCACCATTTTCCATCGCTGGACCATCCGCAAGGATTGTGCCACGTTCAACACATTCACCATTCCAAACGATAGGTCTTTGATTTAAGCAAGTAGAAGCGTTAGAACGACGATACTTCGTTAGTTCATATGTCTTCTCATTACCATTATCTTCTGCCACAACAACCTTTGTTGCGTCAACATATGTAACAACACCTGGACCTGTCGCAACACAAGCAGAACCTGAGTCACGTGCAATCACATGCTCCATACCTGTACCAACAAACGGACTATGTGGGTTCATAAGAGGTACAGCCTGACGCTGCATGTTGGCACCCATGAGGGCACGAGTACAGTCATCATTTTCCAAGAATGGAACGCACGCAGTCGCTACAGAAACGATCTGACGTGGAGATACGTCGGCGTAGTCAACTTGGCTACGGTCAACCATCACAGTTTCACCCTTGATACGAGCGATAATCTTATCACCTACAAGGTGTCCATCCTTAATCTCATTTGCCTGTGCAATTACGTGATCATTTTCTTCATCTGCTGGCATGTACTTGATTTCATCAGTAACCTTGCCATTCACAACCTTACGGTATGGAGTTTCAATAAAGCCATATTCATTTACCTTCGCATAAGTTGTAAGGTAGGAAATCAAACCGATGTTTGGTCCTTCAGGTGTCTCGATTGGACAGATACGTCCATAGTGAGAGTTGTGAATATCACGCACTTCGAAGCCTGCACGTTCACGTGTAAGACCACCAGGTCCTAACGCAGAAATACGACGCTTATTTGATAACTCCGCAAGTGGGTTTTCCTGATCCATAAACTGAGATAACTGAGATGAAGAGAAGAATTCCTTAATCGCAGCTGTTAATGGACGGATATTTGTTAACTGCTTAGGTGTTAAGTTTGCCGTATCTGCGATAGACATTCTTTCCTTAACAACACGCTCCATACGTGATAAACCAATACGGAACTGATTCTGAATTAATTCACCAACTGTACGGATACGACGGTTGCCAAGCATATCAATATCATCTTGAGAACCTACACCATCGAACATTGTAAGTTCGTAGTTATATAAAGCATACATATCACTCATTGTGATAGTGTGTCTGTCATTTAATGGGTCAATACCAATCAAGTTCACTGGATGACCTTCTTGCATTACAGTTACTTCCTGTACACAAGCACCTACTAACCAGATAGTTACTTCGCCTGAATGGTTTGTAGCCTCAGCCACGATTGTTTCTTGATCAGCTGTGGTAAGCTTAGTCACTTCAATATCTGGTAAGTATGTTGGACACATTACTTCACCATCAGCGTTTGTTAAATCTTCACCGTTTAATGTGACACGGCCAATTTCAAACATACGGGAACCGTAATCAAGAACTGCATTCACATTATCGTTTGTTACCTTAATAGGAGAAGCGATAATACCAGAGTAAACAGTTACCTGCTTAAATTCCTTAGCGATAGCCTTTACATCTTCTTCTGTAAGAACTGTACCCATTTCTAATGTTGTACGTTCTGTCTTACCATCTAAATCAACTGCTAAGATACGTCCTACTAAACTATTCTTCCAAGATGTATCCATCACTGCTGTAGATGGGTGTGAGAATGTGTGTGTAAATGGTAACGCACGGCAATTGATACCCTTATCAATTTCAGCACGTAACTCATTTCTTAATTCCTTATCAATCACAACACCCTTCTTTACAAGAGTCTTGCCTTCAGCACTTACTAAATCCTTTCAAGAGATAAACCTTCCATACGGTCTAAGACGCTTAACTTCTTATGAACCTTATAACGACCTGCCTTTGTTAAGTCATATCTTCTGTAGTCGAAGAACTTAGCATCCATTAAAGTAACCGCACCATCAATTGTTGCGATTTCATCAGCACGCTGATTTTCATACACAGCTAAGAGTGCTTCATTCTTAGTCTTTGTCTTATCTGCCGCAAGTGTATTACGAACTTCTTCATAGTTACCGAAGATAGCTGTATACAATAACATGTAGTCATTCTGGAATTCACGTTCTTCTTCTGGCACAATAACGTCTGAATATACAGGCAAGTTTAATGCCTTTAAGAACTTCTTCATGCTTGTTGTATCGAATGCATTTTCACCACGTTCAAGGTTCAAGGATAAACCAATCGCCTTAAATAGGATTGAGCTTAATACTTTTCTTCTGCGGTCAATTGATACGTTTAAAATACGGCCAAGTGCAGCTTTCTTGTCATCACTCATGAATTCTAGCCATGTTCCACGGCTTGGAATCAATTCACATTTATATGTATCGCGACCTGTGCGCTCTTCTGATTCAATATCAAAGTACGCACCTGGAGAACGAACAATCTGAGATACAATAATACGCTCAGCACCATTGATAATAAATGTGCCTGTTGGCGTCATTAAAGGGAAGTCTCCCAAGAAGACCTCTTCATTCTTTGTGATTACTTCACCAGTTTCTGGATCCATAACTTCTAACTCCATCTTACCTTTAAGAGGAGCGCTGTAATTTACTTCTCTGTATTTGCATTCACTAATTGAATACTTTGGTTCCCCAAATTCATAATCTAGGAACTTCAAACGAATGTTACCCGCATAGTTTGAAATTGGATACACATCGTTAAATACTTCTTTAATACCGTCTCTTAGAAACCAGTCAAAAGCCGCAGTCTGAATTTCTACCAAATCCGGTAGGTCTAGACCACTGCTAACCTTAGAATAATCTCTACGAGTTGCCTTGTTGCCATAATGCACAACGTGGTATGTCTGCTTATTTTCCATTTGTTCGCCATCCTTTCGCCTGCACCGCCAGAAATGTCGAAAAAGGGTAGAATAACCCCATCCCTATTCGACTCTTTTGCAATTTACTATAATAGAACAACTTTTTTATTCCGTCAACTTCCTACTTTGCAAAATATAGTATCCTCGTTCCTTAGAAATAACCTCACAATTTCCAAACACTTCCGCAAATTTCTTCTTAGCACTTTCCGCACCTTGTTGTTTACGGATAACCGCATAGATAGAGCCACCCACTTCTAGGTGATTATACGCATCTTCAAACATTTTATAGATAACTTTCTTGCCCGTTCGGATTGGAGGGTTGGTAATAATAAAATGATATTGGCCACTAATTTCGGCATATCCATCCGAAACAAGCGCAGTACATTCTACTTGGTTCAAGCCACAGTTCAATTGTGCTAGTTCCACAGCACGCGGATTAATGTCTGCCATTGTGACTTCACAGCTAGGAAATAATGATTTTGTAATGATGCCTAGCGTTCCGTATCCACAGCCCATATCCAAGACCTTACCATACAGTTCTTCTTTACTGATTGCTTTCAGTAAGACATAACTTCCATAATCTACGCCTGTTTTTGAAAATACGCCATTGTCAGTCGTAAAGATATATAAACGGTCTAAAAACCGGAAAGTATGTTCCTTCCGGTTCTCATCCAGATTTCGGTTATCGGTAAAATAATGTGCCATTAACCGTTCCTTTCTAATACCCGAAAAGCCGAACAATTGATTATTCGGCTTTTCATGTGTTTTCTGTTATTTTCTAGATTACTTGAATTCAACAGTTGCACCAGCATCTGTGAGCTTCTTCTTGAGTTCTTCAGCTTCTTCGCTAGAAACGTTTTCCTTGATTGTTGCAGGAGCTCCATCAACGAGCTTCTTAGCATCAACAAGTCCAAGACCTGTGATTTCACGAACAACCTTAATTACGCCTACCTTAGAGTCACCAGCGGCAGCTAATACAACATTAACTGTTGTAGGAGCAGCTGCAGCAGCTTCTGTTGGAGCAGCAGCTGCTACTGGAGCAGCAGCAGAAACGCCGTACTTCTCTTCAATAGCCTTTACGAGTTCATTTAGTTCAAGAATTGTAGCTTCATCAAGATATGCTAGGATATCTTCCTGTGTTAACTTTGCCATGGATTAATTTCTCCTCTTCTATTTCTTTCTTAGGCAGCTGCCTCAGCAGCTTCTTTTACTTCTTCAGCAACCGGAGCAGCTCCGTTAGCTGGTTTTGCTTCAGCAACAGCATTCACAACACGTGCGAATGAAGATACTGGAGCGTTCAATACAGATAGCAACATGCTGAGCATGCCTTCTCTGTTTGGTAATGCAGAGAGTTCATTTACTGTGTTGAGGTCAACAACCTTGCCTTCAACAATACCACCCTTAAGAACTAATGCCTTGTGCTTCTTAGCAAACTTAGCCATTACACGAGCAGCACCAGTTTCATCACCACCAAATGCCAATGCATTAGGACCTGTTAAGCAATCCTTAAGATCACCATATCCTGCATCTTCAGCAGCCTTACTAGCTAATGTGTTCTTATAAACCTTAAGTTCAACACCTTCAGCACGTAATGCTCTACGGAGTTCAGTAACCTCAGCAACTGAGAGGCCACGGTACTCGGCAACGATAGTGGATGAAGAGTTAGTGAATTTTTCCTTAATTTCGGAAACAACACCCTGCTTAGACTCTAATACAGTCTGATTCATACTTCACCTTCCTATTCTCTGTTATCGAATACACATTTAGAAAGAAAGCCCTCGCAGACAGCGAGAGCAAAAGTACATTGATATGAACTTTCATCTACCTCGGTAACCTTATTAAGCATACGCCGTTACTGTCTGTGGTATTTGATAACGATGATATGATACCACGCATTCTCAGATTGTCAAGTTCCATCTACATTATTATTTCCATGGTTCTTTCTAGCAAACTATCATTAAAGTTTCAGTTCTTGCCCGATAAAAATATACCCACTAAAAATTATAATGATATATACTATGTATATTGTTTTTAAATCGTAAGATTTTACTGCCAGCATGGAGTTCAAAAGGGAGACCCACTATGAATCCAAGAGAATACTTAGAGATACTACATATCGCAGAGAGATTGAAAGATACCCCACGGCACTGCACGACAAGTAAGAGACGAATTGAAAGTGTCGCTGAACATAGTTGGAGAATATCCCTTATGGCCTTTCTTTTGAAGGATGAATTCCCTAATGCAGACATTGATAAAGTAATCAGTATGTGTTTAATACACGATTTAGGTGAATGTTTTACCGGCGATATCCCAACATTCCTCAAAACTGATCATGACCGTGATATTGAAGATGCATTATTATCGCAATGGGTATGTACACTTCCTGAAAGCATCTCAACACGAATGACAGGACTATATAGTGAAATGAACAAACAAGAAACCCTAGAATCTAAAATATATAAAGCCTTAGATAAACTAGAAGCAGTCATCCAACATAATGAATCACCAATTGATACATGGTCAGAGAATGAATATGAACTCAATCAAACCTATGCGTTTGATGTTGTACAATTCTCTTCATGGCTAACTTCGCTTAGAAAAGAGATACTTGCAGATACACTGCATAAAATTGAATCTGAAACCAAAGAATAGTTATCTTCTACCATATATTCTAGTTATCCATACAACACCTTAGAACCAAGTGGCTCTAAGGTGTTTTTATATCCATTTCAAAAGAAGCATCTATTCAATTTTATCAACTATTTGCCAGCTACCTAAAAATACAAAAGGATGTGACCTATATCACACCCTTTATTGCATAATTACGGTTATGCTTTCTTGATTATTTATTACCTTCAGCTAGTTCTTCTGCTGTTAATGGTTTCTTTGTAACTGCTAAGATTGCCACGATGATGAGTGCACCGATTAACATATCCACGACATACCAAACCTGTCCTTCAATGACACCGGTAATCGCAACGATACCACCGAACGCTACAACAGAAGATACACCATGCACCATACCTAATGCACCAGCGATTGCTGTACCGATTGCACATGCAATCCAAGTATGCTTAAAGTCCTTACCTGCAAATGGCCAAGCACCTTCCGTAATACCACCTGAGGATAGTAGGAATGCAGAGATACCTACAGAGCGATCTGCCTTTGTATAATGCTTTCTTAAGATGAATGACGCAAGACCCATACCGAGTGGAGGAATTGCACAGCACATACGGAATACACCGTTAGGTCCATAGATTCCCTCAGCCATTAACGCAAGTGTGAATGCTGTGGCAGCTTTTGAACATGGTCCACCAAAGTCAGCAGCTGCGAGTAAACCAATACCAAGTCCTAACAAGATTGCATTTGTTCCATTCAAGCCATTCATGACATCAACGATAACTTGTACAAACGCATTGATAGGTCCTGTTAATACATAGATGTAGAAGATACCAACAACAAATGTTGTTAATAGAGGAATAAAGAATGTAGGCATCATTGGTTTCAAGGAATCGATAATCTTCCAAGTCTTCATCCACTTAACGAAGTAACCTACGATGAAACCTAATAGTAAAGCTCCAATAAATCCTGTAGATAATTGTTCTTCTCCGATAGGATTATTTGCAACATAACCCATAATCAAACCTGGAGCTAATGCAGGTTTTCCAGCGATAGCGTAAGCAATATATCCGCAGATAACCGGAACCATCATGGAGAAGCCGGCAATACCTAAGCTATATACGTTTTGCCAGAACTGGTTACTTGGAATGATTGCGCCATTTTCAATATGACCTGTAAATAAAGTAAATGAGAATAACATACCACCAGCGATAATGACTGGTAAGAAGTATGAGATACCCGTATTAAAT
>CAKMPP010000039.1 GCA_927911475.1 uncultured Solobacterium sp.
ACTTGCTGAGGACTTAGGAACTAATACGCGCTACATCTCGGCTGTAGTTAATGTGCGATTTCACATGAACTACACGTCATTTGTTAACAAATTCCGAATAGAGGAAGCAATGGCTCTTTTGGTTGATAAGCGTTATCAAGAACTGAATATGGAAGATATCAGTGATATGGTGGGCTTCTCTAATAGGCAGTCTTTCTATGCTTCTTTCTACAAATTAAATGGTGTCACACCTCGTGACTACAGAATGCGCCATTTGGCACAACCCTCTTCAGAAGAAGTGCGTTTGAAAAACCACTTAAGAAATGATTTAAAACAAAATGATAGAATCGATAGGAGAAGAAGCTTTTAACTTTCAGGATGAACGGTTTGCCGATATACAAATGTTACGATATCGGCTTCCGGATTTCGAATCACTGACAATTCGGCAAAAACAGCTAATTTATTGCTTGTCAGAAGCAACACTATTTGGACGTGATATAACGTTTGATCAATTTGGCAAATACAACCTCCGTATTAGAAAAACTTTAGAGGCTGTCTATTTGAACTTCAATGGTGATAGGTTAGAACATAATTTTCGTGCTTTAGAAGAATATCTGAAGCACGTTTGGTTTGCCAGTGGTATTTATCATCATTATGCTTGTGACAAATTCTCACCTTTATTTACGGAAGACTTTTTTCGCAATGAAGTCTTAGTAATTGATTCTAAGTTGCTTCCACTTAATGATGGAGAGAGTGTTACTTCTTTACTTAACGAATTGTGTCCAGTAATCTTTGATCCAACGATTCTTCCCAAGCGAGTTGATAAGGCAGATGGTAAAGATATTGTACGCTCTTCTGCTTGCAATTATTATGACGGAGTTTCTCAGCATGAAGTTGAAGAATTCTATGCTAAGTTAAAGAAAGATGGTCCAACAAATGAAGCTCCATCCTATGGATTAAATTCTACTCTTGTAAAAGAAGGTGATTCTATCCGTGAGGATGTATGGAAGATTGGTGGCAAATATAGTGCAGCAATCGAAAAGATTGTATATTGGTTGAATCGTGCAAAGGACTTTGTTGAAAATGACCAACAGCTTCATGTTATAAATCTGTTGATTCGCTATTATGAGACAGGTGACCTTCATGATTTTGATATCTACTCTATTGAATGGTTACGTGAGCAAGAAGGTAGAATAGACTTTATTAATGGTTTTATAGAAGTTTATGGTGACCCAATGGGATTGAAAGGTTCTTGGGAAGGCATTGTCGAATATAAAGACCTTGAAGCAACTCATCGTACGCAGGCTATATCAGCTAACGCACAGTGGTTTGAAGACCATTCGCCTGTTGATCCTCAGTTCCGTAAGGCAATTGTGAAAGGTGTCACAGCCAATGTTATATGTGCTGCAATGTTAGGAGGAGACGAATATCCTGCTTCTGCTATTGGAATTAATTTACCAAATGCAGACTGGATTCGTGCAGAACATGGCTCAAAGAGTGTCACGATTTCTAATCTTACTCATGCATACGATATGGCTGCTAAGGGTAACGGATTCCGTGAGGAGTTTGTTATTGATGCTGACACTTGTAAGTTGTTGGATTTATATGCAGATAAAACAGATAATCTTCATACTGACCTTCATGAGTGTTTAGGTCATGGAAGTGGACGATTATTGCCTGGGACTGACCCTGATGCGCTGAAGAATTATGGTAATACAATTGAAGAAGCACGTGCTGACCTCTTTGGATTATATTATATAGCTGATCAGAAACTTTTAGAACTTGGACTCTTAGACAGTAAAGAGGCATACAAGGCACAGTATTACAGCTATATGATGAACGGTCTGCTCACACAGCAAGTTCGCATAAAACCAGGAAAGCAGATAGAAGAGTCGCATATGCAGAATCGTGCACTTATTGCACAATGGGCAATGGAGTTAGGTAAAGAGAATAATGTTGTAGAACTTATTACTTGTGAAGATAAGACCACAAGTGAATCTAAAACATATGTTCGCATTAACGATTATGATGCTTTACGCAATATTTTTGCTTATCAACTTGCAGAGATACAGCGTATAAAGAGTGAAGGTGACTTCGAAGCTGCACGAACGTTAGTAGAGAAGTATGCTATCAATCTTGACCCTGTACTTCATGCAGAAGTTCTTCGAAGGTATGAGGGTTTGAATATTGCACCTTATAAAGGATTTATCAATCCTATTCTGAAACCAGTTTATAATGAACTTGGTGAGATGATAGATGTTGTTGTTGATTATTCTGAGTCTTACACAGAACAAATGTTACGTTACTCTCGAGACTATCAAACTCTTTAATGGAATAGAGTGTGTTTATATTCTACTATATGAATGCAATAATATAAAGCTATTCCCGATAAAGGTAAACAAGTTAGAAAATAAAAGCAGGTTGCCAAGTGGTATCCTGCTTTTATTATTTACATATACTGTGCTGTAAATATTGTCCACATGAAATTAGTGTTCTACTATATATCATAATGAACCTCTTATTTTACTTTTAGTTGATGTATTTATGTTCGGCACAATACGTGTTGAAGGTTAACACGTATTGTGTTGTTG
>CAKMPP010000040.1 GCA_927911475.1 uncultured Solobacterium sp.
AATTTCCGTGAGGAGAATCTTGCCCGAAAAGAAAAGAAAATTGACGAAAAAAGATCAGCAGATTACTGGAAAACTTGCAGAGATCACTAAGATGGAAGAAGACTTGCAGGCTAAGATTGATCAGCAATTAGTTGAACTTGAGCGTGTGGCAAATATGTCACAGGCAGACGCAAAGGTAGAATTGATGGAGGCTGTCGAGAAGAAGACAGAAGCTGAAATCGCTACTTACTTACGTGATAAGCAAGAGGAAGCAGAAGCAGAAGCCTCTTCCGTAGCACGTAATATTATTTCTTTAGCGATTCATCGCTACTCACAAGAGGAAACAATCGAACGTACCGTTAGTACAGTAACCCTTCCAAGTGAAGAGATGAAGGGACGTATTATCGGTCGTGAGGGAAGAAATATTAAGGCAATCGAACAGGCTACAGGTGTTGATTTAATTATTGATGACACACCAGATATTATTACTGTTTCTTGCTTTAACCCAATTCGTCGTGAAATTGCTCGTCAGTCATTAGAAATTCTGATGAAGGATGGACGTATTCAACCAGGACGTATTGAGGAAGTTGTTCAGAAGGTTACAGATGAACTTGAAGAGACAATCTTCAAGATTGGTAATGAAGCAGTATTCAAACTAGGCATTGGTAAGATGAATCGTGAACTTATCAAGCTAGTAGGACGTATGAGATTCCGTTACAGCTATGGACAAAACGGTTTATCACACTCTGTAGAAGTTGCACATTTCGCTGGTATGATGGCTGCTGAATTAGGACTAAACCAAGCACTTGCAAAACGTGCAGGTTTATTACACGATATTGGAAAAGCATTAGACTTCGAAACAGAAGGAACACACGTTGAGTTAGGTTCCAAGGTAGCTAAGAAGTATGGTGAAAATCCAATCGTTATTAACTCAATTGAAGCTCACCATGGTGATACAGCTCCAACAGATATTATTTCTGTACTTGTCGCTGCAGCGGATACAATCAGTGCTGCTAGACCTGGTGCTCGTTATGAATCTATGGAAGGCTACATTCAACGTCTAGAAAATCTTGAAAAGATTGCGTTAGACTTTGAAGGAGTTGAAAAAGCATTTGCAATCCAAGCTGGACGTGAACTACGTGTTATGGTACAGCCTGAGAAGATTGATGATGTACGTATGGTGAAGGTTGCTCATGATATTCGTGAGCGAATTGAAAATGAGATGACTTACCCAGGACAGATCAAGGTAACATTGATCCGTGAAGTACGTGCACAAGAATTAGCGAAATAAGAACCGGTTCACGGTTCTTTTTTTGAAAAAGATAGGGGAAATATGTTATGAGAGTGCTATTTTTAGGAGATATCGTCGCAAAGAGCGGACGTGATGCAGTTCTAGCACAACTAGACGCATTAAAAGAACAATATCAACCAGATTTTATCATTGTAAATGCAGAGAATTCTGCACATGGCAAAGGGATTACATTCAAAATCTATAATCAATTACTCTTATCCGGTATCGATGTGATTACACTTGGTAACCATGCATTCTCCAAAACTGAAATTCTAAATCACTTTCCATCTATGAACAGTGTTGTACGTCCTGCCAATATGGAGCCATTCCATATTGGAAAAAGTTATGTCATCAAAGAAGTAAATGGAAAACGTATTGCGGTTGTCAATCTAGTAGGAAAGGTATTCATGGATGTATGTCGTGAAGACCCTGTCATCACGATGGAAAAACTCTTAAAAGAGATTGACGCAGATATTATCTTTGTGGATTTACACGCAGAAGCCACTGCAGAAAAGATGACCTTCGTAAATTACTTTGCACCAAGACTGACTGCGGTTATTGGTACACATACGCATGTACAAACTGCGGATGAACAAATTATCAACGGTTGTGCATACATCACAGATGCAGGAATGTGTGGGGTATATGCGTCGATCTTAGGAAGAGATACTGAGGAAGTCATTGCTAGAAGTATCTACAATGAATCCACACGTTATACACCTGCACAGGGTCCGGCAGTTATCTCTGGTGTCCTCGTCGATATCGATGACAAAACAAATCGAGCAAACTTCATTGAACGGATTCAAATTCGTCCGAAAGGTTAGCATTTACTAACAAAATAGTAGGGTGCTATACTTTATGTAGTTCATAAAGGAGGACTCGAATAATGCCAGTTACAGTTGATAAAGATACTTGTATCGGTTGTGGTGCTTGCGTAGCAGTATGCCCAGTTGCAGCACTCGCTTTAGACGAAAATGGAAAGTCCGGATGTGATGAAGATGTATGCATCTCATGCTTCTCATGCATTCCAGTATGCCCAGTTTCAGCAATTACAGAAAAGAACTAAATATAAGAAAATCGGTGCCCACCGATTTTTTTATTAATATAGGTGATTGACAAGTAATTTTGCTTTGCTATGATAAAGATAACAAAAGCGTGTTACTGGAAAGCAGGCATTAGCTCATTGGAAAATTTTATTTTTCTGATGGGCTTTTTTCGTGGGAGGATTCTATGTTCTTATTTCATAAAAAAATCAACTATTTATTCACCATGCAATGGTACATTCAAACCATTAAGTGAAGTAAAGGATGAAGTATTCTCTAAAGAATTAATGGGAAAAGGCTTTGCGGTTATTCCTGACACAGGAGATATCCATTCACCGGTTGATGGTAAAGTCACAATGGTATTTCCAACAAAACATGCGATTGGTATCACTGATAAAAACAATATTGAATATATTTTGCATATTGGTATCGATACTGTACAGTTAAAAGGGACAGGCTTTCAGACTAGCGTACAGGAAGGTGACAGCGTAAAGGCTGGAGACCTACTTGTAAACTGTGATATAGCAATGCTAAAACAAGCAGGCTATCAAACAGATGTTCTTGTGATTGTGACAAATCATAAGGATGTACGCATCAAACAAGCAGGTAACTTAAAAGTAAAGGAAGAGATAGCATATTGTGAAAACATATAATATTGCAAAAATACTAAATCATAACGTTGTCGTATGTCATAACGATGATGATCCTAGAGAATATATTGTCTTTGGAAAGGGTATCGGTTTCCAAAAGAAAGAGAACGATATTGTTCCTACAGAACAAATACAAAACGTATATGAACTCGTCGATCTAAAAGATCGTAGACGCTATGAAGAGTTAGTAAATAGTGCAGATGATGAAGTAGTAGAAGTTACAGAAGAAGTCATCAGTGAGATGACAAATAGTTTTGGTGCATACGATAAGCGTATCCACCTGGCATTACTCGATCATATTCAATTTAGTGTAAAGCGTTACCGTGAAAAGATTACTGTTAAAAATGTATTCACGGATGAAATTCAATTTCTATATCCAAAGGAATTTCAATTCGCAAAGGAAGTGCTAGCGAAGATCAACGAACGCTTAAATATTAACTTGGATAACAGCGAGATTGGATTTATATGCATGCATATTCACGCTGCCTTACAGGGTGAAAGTGCCAGTCTTTCTACGATGATTGCACAGATATTAACAGAGACACTCGCAATCATCGAAAGAGAAATGCAAATCAATCTCAATGATTATGAAGTTGCGAAGCAGCGTTTGGTAACACACTTAAAGTTTGCCATCAAACGCTCAGTAGATGGTGTAGAGATAAACAACCTGATTGGTGATCTAGTTCATGACAAATATCGTAAGTCATACCAGATTGCATGCATGATAGGAGATCACATTGAAAATACATATGGCATCAATATCGGAGAAGGAGAAAGATGCTATCTAACGATACACTTACAGAATATTGTGATGTATCGCAAATAATGGTTCGTACATGTGTAGTAAGGGGTATTACACATGTGGAATATAAGGAGGATATTTATGTTTAAGATGCTTCAAAAGATTGGTAAAGCATTCATGTTACCTATCGCAATTTTACCAGCTGCTGGTTTATTGTTAGGTATTGGTGGAGCTTTATCCAACCCTACTACAGTGGCGACATATCCTGTATTAAATAATCCAGTTTTACAGGGTGTCTTCACAATTATGAGTGAAGCGGGAACAGTTGTTTTCGCAAATCTAGCAATGTTATTGTGCGTAGGTCTATGTATTGGCCTTGCAAAGCGTGACAAGGGAACTGCTGCCTTAGCTGGTGTTGTTGGTTTCTTAGTAATGAACGCTACAATCAAGGCATTGTTAGGTATTTTCTCACCAGAAGGTGCAGCAATTGATACTGGTGTTGTTGGTGCAATCGTTGTTGGTTTAGTTGCTGTTACATTACACAACAAATATCAGAACATTGAATTACCACAGGTACTAGGATTCTTCGGTGGATCACGCTTTGTGCCAATCGTTACTTCATTCGCAAGTATTTTCGTTGGCGCAGTGTTCTTCTTGGTATGGCCACCATTCCAGACACTATTAGTATCTACAGGTGCTTTCATTGCACAAGCAGGTCCAGTTGGAACATTCTTCTATGGATTCTTAATGCGTCTATGTGGAGCTGTTGGTTTACACCACATGATTTATCCAATGTTCTGGTACACAGAACTTGGTGGTGTTGAAACTGTTGCAGGTGTCGCTGTAGCAGGTGCACAGAAGATCTTCTTTGCACAATTAGCAGATCCAAATCATATCGGTTTATATACAGAAGGAACACGTTTCTTCGCTGGTCGTTTCTCAACAATGATGTTCGGTTTACCAGCCGCATGTTTAGCAATGTACCACTGTGTACCTAAGGAAAGAAGAAGCAAATACAAGGGCTTATTCTTAAGTGTTGCTTTAACATCCGTTTATCACAGGTATTACAGAACCAATCGAATTCATGTTCTTGTTCGTAAACCCAATTCTTTATGTCATCCACTCATTCTTTGATGGTGTAAGTTTCTTTATCGCAGATATTCTCAATATCTCTATTGGTAATACATTCTCTGGTGGTGTAATTGACTTTACACTCTTTGGTATCCTACAAGGAAACGCAAAGACAAACTGGATTTTAGAAATTCCATTTGGTTTGGTATGGGCATGTCTATACTACACATTCTTCAGATGGTATATTACAAAGTTCAATGTTATGACTCCTGGTCGTGGTGAAGAATCTGATGATGCTGAACCAGTTGTTGAAACAAAGTCTACACTGAAGGAAGATAGTCATAAGATCATCGCAGCATTAGGTGGTAAGGAAAATATCGAAGATGTTGACGCATGCATTACACGCTTACGTGTCAGTGTGAAGGATGTTGCAAAGGTTGATAAGGACACACTGAAGAAGTTAGGTGCTACAGACGTTCTTGAAGTTGGTGGAGGTATCCAAGCTATCTATGGTGCAAAGGCTATCCTCTACAAGAACAACATCGTAGAAATCTTAGGTATTGATGAATAATCAAGAAGTTATTTCAGCCTTAAAAGGAAAACTTGTCATCTCTTGCCAAGCGCTGCCAGGAGAGCCACTCTATACAGAAGCGGGTGGAATTATGCCGTTAATGGCCTATGCAGCAGAGCTAGCAGGAGCCAGTGGTATCCGTTGTAATTCAGTACGAGATATTAACGAAATTCGTGCAAAAGTAAAGCTTCCAACGATTGGAATTATCAAGCAAGATTATTTGGACTCACCAATCTATATAACCCCTACATTTGAAGAGGTGAGTGCACTTGTACAAACAGGCACAGAGATTATTGCCTTAGACTATACAGATCGCATTCATCCAAATAACGTCAAACGCGAAGAATTATTCCATCAAATCAAACAAGCATATCCAAATCAACTACTCATGGCAGATATCTCGAATTTTGATGAGGCGAAAGCTGCAGTAGAAATTGGCTTTGACTTTGTTGGTACAACACTCAACGGTTATGTCGGTGACGAAAAGACAGAAGGGCCAAACTTTGACTTGGTATCTAGAATCGTCAATGAACTAGACTGTCGTTGTATTGCGGAAGGTAGAATCCATGAGCCATCCCAAGCCCGTAAAATGCTAGAACTTGGAGCCTTTGCGGTAGTGGTTGGTGGAGCGATTACACGTCCACTTGAAATTGCGACAAGATTTATCAAAGAAATCAACAAGGACCGCTAAAATGCGGTCCTTTTTCTTGTGCATAAGAGGTCAGTATTCTGTATAATAGTACCGATAGAGGTTGAAGATGAAAAGAGAAGATTTTATCCTTCCGGTTCATGCGGAAGAAAGAAAACGAACAAAGAAAAATACAGAGAGTACTTTTAGTAACTTTCAGATAGGCGATGATATTGTAAATCTTGGTTATGGTAAGAAGTACTTTATACATACTTATGGCTGTCAAGCTAATGTACGTGATGGAGAAGCACTTGCAGGAATGATGGAAATGATGGGCTATACAAGCACCAATGTTCCAGATGATGCGGATGTATTATTTTTTAATACTTGTGCAATCCGTAAAGCAGCAGAAGACCGTGTATTATCCGATGTAAATAAGCTACGTTATTTAAAGGATCAGCGTCCAACAACGGTGTTCTGTATCTGTGGTTGTATGGCTCAAGAAGAAGAGACAGTCAAGCAGATTTTATCTGTATCACCACATGTAGATTTAATCTTTGG
>CAKMPP010000041.1 GCA_927911475.1 uncultured Solobacterium sp.
GGTAGAGCAAAGGACTGAAAATCCTTGTGTCGCCAGTTCGATTCTGGCTGGAGCCACCTGAGAAACCTGTACTTGTACAGGTTTTTTTATATTTATATGAATTGGAAATTTATGTTTGAAGGGAAATTTTGATATACTAAACATATGAAAAAGATATTAATTATAGGATCGGCACATGTAGATTTTGTTTCTCATGTGGATAAACTTCCGCAAGGAAATGAAGAGTTTAATATATTAAAACAGGAACAACTCATCAGTGGTACAGGTTTTAAAGCTGCTGATGTATTTCAACATTTTGATTTTCCATATGAACTATATGCACCTGTTGGTACAGGCATTTATGGTGAAGCTGTAGAAGCAGAAATGGTGGTGCGTAAATTACCCATTCATGCTAGAAGTGAACTGGTAAATGGTTGCACCTATCACATGATAGATCAAGAAGGAAGTCAAACGTATTTTAGTGTTCCTGGTGGGGAATATAATTTTGATATATCATATGCACAGACTTTAGAGAAAGATGATATTGATGCAATACTACTATATGGAGAAATGCTGAGTGGCGAAGGTGTTATTGATTTATTGAATACTTTAGATGATTTGGAGAAGTCAATCTATTTTGTGCCTGGCGAATTTGGAGATCAGATGGATGAGGATATTTTTTGTGCACTATGTTCATTAAATCCAATACTAATTTTGTCTGAAACAGACGCATTCTATCTCTCTGGTGAGAAGTTTCATGATTTCAAGATGACTGCAGAGTATCTACATGATTTGACATGTTCAGATGTTATGATCTTCAAGAATGATGAAGGTGTGTATTGTTATGGTGATGAGAAGTTTATGTTACCATGCGAGCATGTTAATGATATTGAACTACAAGCAGCGATATTTGTTCTCGCACAACTAGCTGGTGTTGATGTAAAGAACAGTATGGCATTTATGCATGACTTTGCACAGAAGTTAATACAAGATTGGGATAATTTTACTTTTGAAGAAGGTAAGATTATACTTGCAGAAATCATTGCACAGAAGTAATGACATATAAAGGACTTACAAAAGAAGAAGTAAACCAGCGTATTTCAGAAAATAAAGTAAATGGTGAGCCTAAGAAATTATCAAAGCCTACCATAAATATTATTAAAGAAAATATTTTTACTTATTTTAACTTTTTAAACATTGTACTTTTTATATTTGTGATGACGACTGGCAAATACCAAAATGCCATGTTTATGGGTGCAGTTATTACAAACGCACTCATTGGAATCATTCAAGAAATACGTGCGAAGAAATTACTGGATCAGATACGTATTTTAACAACTACAAAAGTAAATGCATATCGAGATAATATATGGAAAGAAATCTCTGTACATGAAATTGTCCAAGATGATGTAGTAAATTTACAAGCAGGTATTCAAATCCCAATTGATGGTGTAATTACCGAAGGTAGTCTAGAAATCAACGAAAGTCTTTTGACTGGTGAATCTGATACTGTTTATAAAAAAGTTGGAGATACTGTTTATAGTGGCACAATTGTATTAAGTGGAGATGCAGAAGTTAGGGTAACGAAAGTTGGTCATGAACGGCAATCTGAGAAGATTATGGAAGGTACTAAAGTATCTGGATTCCATAAAAGCACATTACAAAAAGACCTGCAAAAAACTGATTAAGATAGTATCTATTTTAATTGTTCCTGTCGCAATAATTTTGGTTTTTATGCAGATGGGTGTAAAGGATGTTGGCTATGTAGGTATTGTGCTTAATACATCTGCTGCAATTATTGGTATGATTCCAGAAGGCTTAGTTGTACTAACAAGTGTTGCCTTAGCGGTATCTACTATGCGTTTATTAAAATTAAAGGCACTTGTGCAAGAGCTTTATTCGATAGAAGGCCTAGCACGTGTTGATGTAGTATGTCTTGATAAGACGGGTACATTAACCCAAGGAGATATGCAGGTTGATCATATTGAAATTATCGGTAATCTATCTGAAGAAGACATACATGCGTATATGCATGCATATCTGCAGATGGAAAAACATCCAAATCCAACCGCAAAAGCCTTACTAGAATATTTTAAGAGTGATATACAGATTCAAGTAGATGGTTTTCAACCGTTTGCAAGTGAACGTAAATATACAAGTGCAGAATTACATAATATAGGTACATTATATGTCGGTGCCTTTGAATTTATCTTTAAGAAAGAAGATGCAGCCTATCAAATGTATCATGATACGATTTCTCAAGGAGAACTGCGTACGATTGCATTAGCACTAGCTAAAGAGAACAATAAAAAAAGAATTATTTGCTTTGGTATACATCCGGGATGTAATGCGTCCAAATGTAAATGAAACGCTATCCTATTTATCTAATCAGGGTGTAACCATCAAAGTAATATCTGGTGATTATCCAAAAACTGTTTCTTCCATCGCGAAGAAAGCGGGTGTACCAAATGCAGAAAAGTATATCGATTTATCCATTGGTGAAATCAATTATGAACAAGTTGTTGAAGAATATACTGTTTTTGGTAGAGTTCTTCCGAAGCAGAAGAAGGAACTTTTAAGAGCGCTACAGCATAAACATGTTGTAGCGATGGTAGGGGATGGAGTTAATGATATTCCAGCTTTAAAGCAAGCAGATGTTTCTATTGCCATGCTTGCAGGTTCATCAGCAGCGAAAGACATTTCTGATATTGTCTTATTAGAAAATGACTTTAATGTTGTACCTTCTATCGTCTGTGAAGGTAGAAGAGTCATCAATAATATCTCTAGAGCATCTTCAATGTATCTAGTTAAAACGTTATTCTCTTTCTTATTAACAATCTATGTTGCACTATTCCAAGTTGTTTATCCATTCGTTCCAGTGCACTTAACAATGATTAGTGCAATTTGTGTAGGAATTCCAACTGTATTTTTACAACTAGAACCTAGCTTTGAGAAGTTGAAAGGCAGATTTTTAGTAGATGCATTCTTACGTGCACTACCGTCAGCGATTACAGTCATATTGGTTGTGCTTTTTACAAAGTTATATCGTACATATATGGGATTATCTTTGGAACGCGCAAATGCAATTCTGGTATTTGTGACTGGAGTTGTATATCTTTATACTCTATATCGCATCTATCAGCCAACTACAAAGTATCGTTTAACGATTGTACTCATCATGAGTATACTCTTTGTGATTAGCTTTTATTTCACACAATCGCTCCTAGGAATTTCATTTGATTTTGAACTACTTCCAGTAACAATTATAGTGGGTGTATTAGGTATTATATTCGTGACTTTATTAGGCTTTTTCATTGAGAAAGCGTTCAAAATAAATTCGTGCAATTTAAAGTGAGCTTGTGTATAATTACTATTGCGATGCGGATATGGTGAAACTGGTAGACACGCTGATTTCAGGTGTCAGTGAGGCGACTCGTGCAGGTTCGAATCCTGTTATCCGCACTAATAGTAGGCCCGATAACGGGCTTTTTATTATGTTTCTAAATGGGTGAATTTGAAGTAAAATTGCATATCTTATACAATGTAATCATGAGGTGATATACATGAAAATCATAAAGAATGAAGAAATCAATGAGAACTTGTTTTCTCAGATGATTCGTTTGGATCATGAAGTATGGCCATCAGATGATGAAAATTACTTGCCGACTTCCTATTTGCATAGATTATATGAAAACTCAAAGGATGGATTATTTTTTGCGGTAGATGATGAAGATAAGCTAATTGGCTATCAAACATTAATTTTTGTGGATGAAGATAATTTCCAAAAATATTATGAGACTGGTGATTTTACAGTTTTAAAGAATATAGGTATGAAGAAGGGTAACAACATCTTATATATCTATACTGCTAATATTAAAGAAGAATACCAGGGTAGTGGTTGCATGAAAGAAATTGGAAGAGCATTCGCAACTTGGCTAATTGAACAGGAAGAAAAAGGTTATCATGTTTCAGTAGCCTATGCAGAAGCTGTTACTCCAGCAGGTGTTAAGACAGTCACAAGTGGCTATGAGATGGAACCGATGGAAGATGTCGATGAAACTGGGCTAGGCCATTATATTTTGAAAGATGGTATGAAAGCATATTGTGAAAAGATGCTAGAAGACATCAATCTATAATTAATTCTGTAAAAAAATAAACACTTTTCATATTTACACTGTATAATTATGAGCCTAGAATAGTACTGGTGAGTTTTATCAAAGAGGGAAACTATGCGAGGACTCGGGACAATCATCAATATCATTTTAATTATTCTAGCGGGTACATTTGGCTGCACTTTTAGCTCTAAAATGAAAGAGAAGATGCAAGAAACACTGTTTTTAATAACAGGAATAGCAGTTATCTTTGTTGGGATTGCGGGTGCGATGGAACAGATGTTAATGATTGAAATGGTAGGTTAATTCCACGTAATATCATGATGGTTATCTGCTGTTTGGCAATTGGTGCTATTGTAGGTGAGTATTTTGATTTAGATGGAAAAATGAATCAGTTCGCAGATTATGTGAAAAAGAAAAGTAATAATGGTAATGATACAAAGTTTGTTGTTGCCTTTGTGAATACAAGTTGTGTTGTCTGTATTGGTGCGATGGCTGTCATTGGCGCAATCAAAGATGGTGTTAGTGGGGATATCACAGTACTGGCAGCGAAGGGCGTAATTGACTTTATCTTAGTTAGTGTGATGAGTGCTTCACTTGGTAAAGGTTGTATGTTCTCGGCAATTCCAGTTGCAATCTTTCAAGGTAGTATTACCTTGCTTGCGATGATGTTAAATACAGTTGTACCAGCTGTTGCATTAGAGAATCTTTTCGTGTGTTGGATCTATCTTGATATTCTGTGTTGGAGTGAATATGGTATTTGAGAGAAAGATACGAGTAGCGAATGTGTTACCGGCAGTTATCATCGCTGTGATATGGGGTATGATATTTTAAAAGGTCGAAAGACTTTTTTTATTTTTTTCTGGAGTTTATAATCTCTAAACAAAAAGTTTAAAAAAACTATTGATTTTCATCTTGAATTACATATAATTATTATTGTTTTGTTACTGTTAATAAATAGTTTAGTAAAACTAAACAAATGAGGAGGATTATGATAGATATCGGACATCGCATAAAGCAGCTACGAATCAAGAATGACCTGACACTTGAAGAATTGGCCTCACGAACAGAACTGACGAAGGGCTTCTTGTCACAGTTGGAGCGTGATTTAACATCTCCATCGATTCAGACACTAGCAGATATTGCGGAAGCTCTTGGGGTTGATATGTCACGCTTTTTTGCGGAAGAACATGAAGAGAAGATAGTCTTTACACCAGAAGATGTGTTTGTTGATGAACAGGATGGTGTAACAACTCATTGGATTGTTCCGAATGCACAGAAGAATGATATGGAACCAATTATCTTAAAACTTGAACCTGGTGCTAAATCAAAACAGATTGAACCACACCAAGGGGAAGAATTTGGATATGTATTAAGTGGACGTATTTATCTCGTAAGAGAGGGATACAAAAAAGGCGCTGTGATAAGACGGGGTGATACTTTCTATATCCGAGGAGACGTAGCGCACTATTTAGAAAATCGTAGTAAACAATCAGCAGAAGTGCTTTGGATTAGCACGCCACCAGAATTTTAGAGGGAGAATAGACATGGCAAAGAAATTGATTGAAGTAAAAAATGTTGTAAAGACTTTTGACAACCAAGTCGTACTAAAGGGGATTTCATTAGATATTTATGAAAATGAGTTCGTAACGTTACTTGGACCATCTGGTTGTGGTAAGACAACGCTCTTACGTATTATTGCTGGTTTTATTGAACCAACAGAAGGTCATGTCATCATGGATGGCGAGGATATCGCTCGCATTCCTGCATACAAGCGTGATGTAAATACAGTATTCCAACATTATGCATTGTTCCCACACTTAGATGTATATGACAATATTGCATTTGGTTTAAAGATTAAGAAGCAGCCAAAGGATATCATCGACCAGAAAGTACGTCGTATGATTTCTCTTGTAGGTTTAGAAGGATTTGAACACCGTGATGTCACAATGATGTCAGGTGGACAACAACAGCGTGTAGCGATTGCGCGTGCGCTTGTCAATGAACCAAAGGTTCTATTATTAGATGAATCTTTAAGTGCGTTAGATAAGAATCTTCGTAAGGAAATGCAACTTGAATTAAAGGAGATTCAGCGCGAGGTAGGTATCACATTTATCTTCGTTACACACGACCAAGAAGAGGCTCTAACAATGTCTGATAAGATTGTTATCTTAAAGGATGGTGATATTGAGCAGGTTGGTTCTCCTACAGAAGTTTATAACGAACCAACTAACCAGTACTGTGCAAGTTTCATTGGTGACTCTAATATCATCGATGGTGTGATGAAGAAGGATAACCTTGTTAACTTTGATGATGTAGATTACGAGTGTGTAGACTATGGCTTTGGTGAAAATGAAGCTGTTGATATTGTAATTCGTCCTGAAGATATCGACATCGTTGCTAGAAACCGTGGCTTATTAAATGGTGAAGTTAAGTCTGTATTATTCAAGGGTGTTCATTATGAAGTTATCGTAGAAACATCATCTGGTACATCTAAGACAGTTACAATGCATGTAACTGGAGAACATGACGTTGTCAATGAAGAAGCGAAGGAACGTATTAGTGCGTCTTCCTTTACAATGGACCTTGAAGACGTTGATCAGTTAACAGACTCCGAAGTTATTGCGCGTGCAAATGCGCAAGCATGGACAGATGAGGGCGAGGATGTTTCCTTAACACATGTAGAATATGATGTGAAGAAAGAAATTGGTACATACTCATGTACATTCGCTACTGGTGCAGGTACAAAGATTACAGTTAAGATTAATGTTGTTAAGCCAACTGCAGTTGAAGATGTTGATAACGAAGAAGGTATCCAGGCGTTCGACTTCTATCGTACAGTTGATGATATTAAGGAATCTGTTGCGTTAGATACTGACCTCATTCGTTGGGCTGACGCATATGCTTGGAATATCGAAGATGATTCTCGTGTTGAAATCTGGGATGTGAAGTATGACTTTGATGATGAAAATATCAAAGAAGGTGACTACCAGATTACATTCTCTACACAAGGACGTGAGTTAAAGATTGAAACTACAGATAAGATTGAAGTTGGCGAAAGAATTGGTCTACAGTGGAATCCTGAAGATATTCATGTAATGAGAAAGATGGGTTAATGCACGATGAAGTCATTTAATAAATTAATCTATCCATATTTTGTATGGATGATGATTATGATCGTCGTTCCGATGTTCATGATTGTCATGTATGCAATGACAGTAAAAGGTAATTCCGTTTTAACGCTTCAATTTACATTTGAAAATTTCACACGTTTCTTCAATGATACGATTTTCCCAAGTGTATTATGGCGTAGTTTAAAGATGGCCTTCATCACAACAGCTATTTGTATTATTGTAGGCTATCCAACAGCGTATATCATGGCAAAGTTAAAGAGTGGTTCTCAAGCAATTATGGTATTACTCATTACACTTCCAATGTGGATTAACATGCTTGTACGTACGTATGCATGGAAGGGTATTTTAGGCTGGTTTGGATTTAGCAGTGAAGTTAGAGTATATATTGGTATGGTGTACAACTTCTTACCATTATGATTCTACAAATTTATACAGCTCTTTCTAAGATTGATAAGAACTTATTGATTGCGGCTAGTGACTTAGGTGCTGATAATAAGCAAACATTCATGCGTGTTACATTACCACTATCTTTAAGTGGTGTTGTAAGTGGCATTACTCTGGTATTCTTACCAGCGGTATCCAGCTTCTTTATTCCTAAGCTACTTGGTGGTGGCCAGTATGTATTGATTGGTAATTTGATTGAAGATTACTTTATCAAGACTGGTGACTGGAACTTTGGTTCTGCCATCAGTTTAATTATGGCAATCATTATCTTAATTTCGATGTATGTTACAAAGAAACTAGATAAAGAACCAGCAGAGGAGGCAGACTAATGGAAAAGAAAAATTCTATTTTCGGGAAGTTATATCTTGCCCTTATCTTGGCATTCTTCTATTTGCCAATTCTCTATGTAGTGTTCTTTAGTTTCAACCGTTCTAAATCACTTACTCGCTTTACTGGTTTCTCATTACGTTGGTATGAGAACATGTTTAGTAACCGTTCCATCTTAGAGGCAATCTATTACACGGTTTTATGTGCAGTACTAGCGACATTAATTTCTACACTCATTGGAACAATCACAGCAATTGGTCTTTCTAAGTCTAAGCGTATTACACGTGAGTTATTCCAACAGGTAAATAACTTACCAATGCTAAATCCAGAAATCGTTACTGCGATTGGATTAATGTTGTTCTTTACATCATTGAGAGTTCAAACAGGTTTTACAACGATGTTGCTGGCTCATATTGCATTCTGTACACCTTATGTAATTTTATCAGTATTACCACGTTTACGTCGTATTGATAAGAACATGGCAGAGGCTGCTTTAGACTTAGGTTGTACTCCATGGCAAGCGATGTGGAAGGTTATCATTCCTCAGATTAAGGGTGGTATTATTGCAGGTGCGCTTGTAGCATTCTCCATGTCCTTCGATGACTTCGTTATCTCCATGTTTACAACAGGACCGGGTGTTTCCAATATCTCAATCTATGTTTATGCAAATGTAAAACGTGTTAACCCAACAATTAATGCGTTAAGTGCAATTATTGTTTATGTCATCACAGTTGTACTCATTGTCGTAAACGTTGTACCTATGATCAATGAAAGAAGAAAGGCGAAGTTAAATGCGCAAATTACAGAATCTAACTAAATTAGCTTTATGCGCTGCACTAGTAGCTCCACTTGTTGGATGTAGTGGAGATGGTGAAGGTGCGGTTGAGCGAGTAGGCGATGCAAAAGAGATGTTTGGCTGTAACGTTATCAATGTATTCAACGCCGGCGAATATATCGGCGAAGGAGTAATATCCAACTTTGAAACAATGTATAACGCAAAAGTAAACTACGATATGTTCGAGTCTAATGAGATGATGTATACCAAGTTATTAGGTGGCTCATCCTACGATGTGCTTGTACCTAGTGACTACATGATTGAACAGTTGTTAGCTGAAAAAATGTTACAACCACTAGATAAGAAGTCTTATGAAAATCTAGGTTTACTCAATCCATCTGTTGTAGAGTCTCAAAAGGAATTTGATCCAACGTTAGAATATTCAGTTCCATATTTCTGGGGTAACGTTGGTCTTGTATATAACAAGACAACAGTCGATGAAAAGGATATTGAAGAGCAGGGTTGGAATATTCTAAAGAATCCAAAGTACAAGGGAAGAATCTTCTTCTATGATTCCCAGCGTGATGGCTTTATGATTGCATTTAAGGCTCTTGGTTATTCGATGAATACAAATAATCCAAAGGAAATCCAAGAGGCATATGAATGGTTATCTGAGATGAATGCCACAATGGATCCAGCGTATGTTACGGATGAAGTTATTGATGGCATGACAAATGCAGAAAAGGATATTGCGGTCATGTATTCTGGCGATGCGACAAACGTTCTTACAGAAAACATGGATATGAGTTGGGTAGCACCAAAGCAGGGAACAAACGTATGGATTGATGCAATGGTTATTCCTAAGAATAGTAACTGTCCTGGACTTGCAAATAAGTTTATCGACTACATTATCAGTGAAAGTGTTCAGTCACAGAATGCTGAGTGGGTTGGATATACACCGGTTGATAAGAGTGTTGAGGAAGAACTTGCTGGACCGGATGGAGAATTCTTTGAAAATCCAGCATTTGTTCCACGTACAGGATATCATTTGGATGAAACATTCCATTTTGATGAACAGTTAAAAGCAAAGCTCTCTGATCTTTGGAATAAAGTCAAAGTACAATAAACTTTTTCTAGCTATAAAAAAAAGAAAAAAAATATTTGTAAACTAGAAATAAAAAGTGATATACTTCTATTGCATTCGATGAATGCTTTCAGTATAATAATAAAGCGCTGTAATTTTACAGAGCTTTGGTTCCTTAGCCAAGTGGTAAGGCAGCAGACTGCAACTCTGCGAGCGCCGGTCCGACTCCGGCAGGAACCTCCATGGAGATGTGGCGGAATCGGCAGACGCAACGGACTTAAAATCCGTTGTCTGAAAGGACGTATGGGTTCAAGTCCCATCATCTCCACCATCAAAAAATGCTTACTTCGGTAAGTGTTTTTTATTTATGCGATGATAAAAGAAAAAGTGATGGATCACCATCACAAAATATGCGGTAATAGGATACACAGTAGAATCAGAACGATACTTGCATAGAGGGGAATATTGCTACGATGACTTCGTTCAAGCAAGATACGTTTCCGATAATCTGCGTACGTTGGATCTAAATCTTTACTTCGTTGGAATTCAAGAGAAGAGAAATCACCCTTGAGCCAAGCCTGTCTAAATGTTCCAACAAAGAATAGAATGGCTGTTAGAATCCCAAGACTGTTTAAGAAACCGAAACGAAAAGGTTGTTTTACAATACCAACTATAACAGAAATAAGTAGTACAATTCCGACGTAAATCCATACTTTTATATCCCTAAATGGGAGAATTAACTTTCTTAACATGTTTACATTTTAACCGATATTTTAAACATGACAATATCCTTGATTGTGATTTGTTGAAAATGAATACAAATTTACAGAAATACACTGTAAACAGCGTTGTATGCGTTGTTTATCATATTTAGGAATGCTATAATAGATATAATAAAAAAGGGAGATTGTATATGGTATTCAACAAGATTAAAGAATTCGTCGCACCAGTAGATGAAGACGAAGATGAAGGCGAAGAACTACAATTCACAGGAAGAGAGGTACAACCAGTGAGTACTTACGAGTCAAAACAAACAAATTTGAATAACATTTCTAAAAATACACAATGGTAATGTTCGAACCAAGAAGTTTCGAACAAGCTGAGGAGATTGCACGTCACTTAAAGCAAACACGTGGCTGCATTATCAACTTACACCGTTTACAAAGAGAATATGCTCAACGTACAATTGATTTCTTATCTGGTGTTGTATTCGCATTAGATGGAACAATTCAAAAGGTTGGTCATAACGTTATCTTCTGTGCACCAAGAAACGTTGGTGTTGAAGGTAATATCTCACTTGATAAGGGTGAAGATGAATAATCTAGGGAATTACGATTCTCTGATTGCACATTTACACGACTTAAAAGAAAAGAGTGAACGTTGGCATAAGAGTGTTTATTCTGCATTCTTAACGGAAGAAGAACAGGCGGTTGTCCAAAAGATATTCACTCCATCCCGCTTTGTTCGCTATGATGGCGGATACGATGAAGCACGTAAAAAGAAAGTCATCTTTCTCTATGATGAGAAGGATGGCTTTTCAGATATTGTATGCATGAAGGCTAAGATTGATCAGCGCTTTCGTATGATAGGACATCGTGATGTATATGGAGCAATCATGAATCTTCAGATAGAGAAGAGTAGTTTTGGCGATTTCTGGATTGAAGAAGATGCGATTTATCTCTATACATCTGAACATATGGTTGATTTTATCAAAAATCATTTGATTCGTATCAATCAGCTAACGGTATCGTTTGAGCAGATTGATGAACGACCGAAACAGGAGTTTAAGACCAAAGAACTTTCTCTTGTTGTGGCAAGTGAAAGAGCAGATGCAATCGTGGCTGCTTTAACCCATTCTAGTCGTAGTGATGCGAAGGATTTGATACGAAAAGGATACGTGCAGGTGAATCATATCGAACTTGAAGAGCCTGATAAAATATGCAATAATGGGAGTGTTATTTCTATACGTGGAACAGGTAGATTTACCTTCTTAGGCTTTAGTCGAAAGACGCGTACAGGAAGAATCGTTGCAGAATTTCTGCAGAATATATAAGAGGAGAGAACATGACGACACGAAGACCGACATTTCGCATCATGAAAAATGGCTATGATCGGTTTGCGGTTGATGATGTGATGGAGCAATACGCTGCGCAAGTTGCCTTCCTTCAAAGAAAGTTGGAACTCTATCAAGAACAGATGGTTGAGACAACAGAGAAGTTGGAGGACTTACAGACACGCTACAATGAGATTGAGCGTGCGGTAGATGTGCGGAAAGATGCGGCCGACAGTATTACCAGATTATCTTTGCAGGAAGCTAATGATGTGATGGCGAGAGCACAGGATAACGCTGATGAGATTGTCAAAGAAGCTTTATCCGTTGCGCGTTCCATATTGCTGGATCTATCGCAACTGTATACTGAAGCTGGTGAGGTAAAGAGTGATCTGAGCCAACAACTAACCGATTTACAAAAGAGTTTAGATAACTTTAGACTTCCAAAACTTCCTGATATGGATTGGTTGGAAGAGTCTGATAAAGAATTGCATTGATCAGGACATGCTTTAACAGAAGTGGATTGATAAGAGAGTTCGTGTATGCTGAAAACGAACATGAAGCCTGTTAATAGAATCACCTGTGAGTAATCGTACCTTCTGCGTTAAAGAAGAAAAGAGTGTATGACAATCAAGTCATAAACTAAGGTGGTACCGCGTTTAGACGTCCTTAGATTTTTAAGGACGTTTTTATTTTTATAAAAGAGGAGGGTCATATGGACTACAAAGATACGCTAAACATGCCAAATACAGAGTTTGAGATGCGTGGTAATCTTGCACAGAAGGAACCAGGTATTTTAAAGAATTGGCAACAAGACAACTATTACCAAAACTTACTAGAACACCACAAAGGACAGAAGGCATTCATCTTACACGATGGTCCTCCATACGCAAATGGTAACCTGCATGCAGGTACAGCCATGAACCGTACTATCAAGGACTTCATTATTCGTAGCCATGCGATGTCTGGTTACTATACACCATTCTTTCCAGGATGGGATACACATGGATTACCAATTGAAAATGCTATCCAGAAGTTAGGTGTTGACCGTAAGGCATTGTCCGCTGCTGAGTTTAGACGTAAGTGTGAAGAGTATGCACACCAGCAGATTGCACAGCAGATGGAAACAGAGAAGCGTTTAGGTCAGATTGCGGATTATGAACATCCATATATCACACTAACAAAAGGTTTTGAGGCTCGTCAGATTCAATCTTTTGCTAAGATGGCCTTAAAAGGAATGATCTTCCAGGGATTAAAACCTGTTTATTGGTCACCATACAATGAGACAGCGGTTGCAGATTCTGAAATCATCTATAAGGATGTTAAGGATGCGACAATCTATCTTAAGTTCCCAATTGCGGATGGTAAGGGTGTATTAACTACAGATGATAACTTTGTAATCTGGACAACAACACCTTGGACGATTCCATCAAACATGGCAGTATCTGTGCATCCAGATTTAGAGTATGCATTAGTAAAGACTAGTGCCGGTAATTTGGTTGTTCTTGCAAAGTTTGTTGATCGTTTACTCGAAAAATTCAATCTTGAAAATCTAGGTATTTTAAAGACATTTACTGGTAAGGAAATTGAAGGTGTTACATATCACCATGTTGCATTAGATAAGGAATGTCCATGTCTTTTAGGTACCCACGTTACAGATGAAGATGGTACTGGTATTGTACATACAGCTGGTGGACATGGTATGGATGACTATCTTGTATGTATGAAGAATGGTATGCCACCAATCTGTACAGTTGATGAGCGTGGTTATATGAATGAAGAAGCAGGCTCTTATCAGGGTATGTTCTTTGAGGATTGTTCAAAGGCTATCATTCATGACATGAGTGAAAAGGGCTACTTACTAAAAGTTGAAAATATTACCCACTCCTATCACACGATGATCGTCTGAAGAAGAAGGTTATCTTCCGTGCGGTGAAACAGTGGTTCTGTTCGATTGAGAAGGTACGTGAGCAGGCATTGGATCAGATTAACAACCACGTTAAGTGGCATAATTCCTTTGGCCAAAAGCGTATGAACAATATGATTGCGGACCGTGGTGACTGGTGTATCTCAAGACAGCGTCTATGGGGTGTTCCAATTCCAATTATCTATTGTGAAGATAACTCACCAATCATGGAGAAGGAAGTCTTTGATCATATCGCTGCACTCATGAATGAATATGGTTCAAACGTTTGGTTTGAAAGAGACGCAAAAGATTTACTGCCAGAAGGTTATACAAATGAAAAGTCACCAAATGGTGAATTCCGTAAGGAAACAGATATCATGGACGTATGGTTTGATTCTGGTTCAAGCTGGAATGAATTAATCGCTCGTGGTGACGGTTATCCATGTGATTTATACTTTGAAGGTTCTGACCAGTATCGTGGTTGGTTTAACTCTTCCCTTATCGTTTCTACAGCAGTAAATGGAACGGCTCCATACAAGGAAGTCTTATCTCATGGTTACGTTGTAGACTCTAAGGGTGAAAAGATGTCCAAGTCAGTTGGTAATGTTGTAAACCCAATGGATATCATCAATCAGAACGGTGCTGATGTATTCCGTCTTTGGGCAATGTCCTCAGACTTTAAGGAAGACTTAAAGTTAGGTCCAAGCAACATCAAGCAGGTTTCTGATCAGTATCGTAAGATTCGTAATACATTCCGTTTCTTACTAGGTAATGTAAATGGAGAAGACTTCAATCCTGCAACAGATATGGTAGCCTTTGAAAATCTAGAACGTATTGATCAACAAGTTCTTGTATTACTCAATGACTTAGTTGCGGATGTACGTAAGGATGTATTAGAGTACAACTACTTATCCGCAAATAAGCATCTATTGTATTTCATGGTTAATATCTTATCTTCTTACTATTGTGATTTTACAAAGGATATCCTATATGTCAGTGCCAAGGATGATTACCGTAGAAGACAAGTACAGTCCGTATACTGGAACTGTGCGGATGCACTTGTGAAGCTTTGGGCTCCATTCTTAGCATTTACTGCTGAAGAAATCTGGACGCATTTTTCACACTTAGGTGCAAACTCTGTACACTACGAAGAATTCCCAGAAGTGAAGGAATACGCAGAAGCTGAAGCATTACGTGATGAAATCAAACGTCTATTAGATGTTCGTGCTCTTGTTACAAAAGCAAATGAAGAAGCACGTAATGAAAAATTAATCGCATCTAGCCAAGAGGCTAAGATTATCCTAACTCTTCCAAAGGAAGACAAGGAATTTGTAGAAAAGAACCTAGGTGATGCAGTAGCACAGTGGTTAATTGTTTCTCAGGTTGAACTTGTAGAAGGTGAAGCGATTGCGAAGGTTGAAAAGGCTAGTGGAGAGAAGTGTCCACGTTGCTGGAACTATGATGAACATGTGGATGAAAATGGACTATGTCCAAGATGCCACGCTGTCATGGAAGGCTACAAACTTATTCACCAAAACTAAATATATATACATGCATGTGGGATGAAAGTTCTACATGCATTATTTTTGGATAAAGAAAAGCGACAGATTACTGTCGCTTTATGTTAAAGTTCAATCTTTTTAAATTGTTCCCAAGGTAAGTAAGGCTTACCGAAGTGTCCATAGTTTGTTGTCTGTGTATAGATAGGTCTTTCAAGATCTAATTCCTTGATCATATTTTTGACGGAGAAGTTAAAGTTCTTCTTAACAATTTCTTCTAACTCTTCATCACTATACTTCGATGTATTAAAACTATTTACGTTAATAGAGATCGGGTTAGGTTCACCAATCGCATATGCAAGTTCAATCTGACACTTCTTTGCTAGACCATTTGCTACGATATTACGGCAAACATAACGTGCGTAGTAAGCGGCGGAACGGTCAACCTTTGTAGGGTCCTTGGATGAGAAACATCCACCGCCAATAGGTGCGTATCCACCATAAGTATCTACAACAATCTTGCGGCCAGTAGTGCCGGAGTCACCCCAACTACCACCAACAACGAAGGAACCAGATGGGTTGATGAAGAACTTTGTATTTTCATCTATGAGTTCTGGTTTAACAACCTTGTTAATGACTTCTTCATGAATGAGCTTCTTTAACTCTTCTTGTGTGATTGCTTTACTGTGTTGTGTTGAAACAACAATTGTTTCAATTCTCTTGAGTTCGCCATTATCATATTCTACTGTAACCTGTGTCTTACCATCAGGTCCTAAAAGAGTAGGGTTTTCACGGCGTACTTGTTCAAGACGCTTTGCGAGCATGTGTGCACAGTCAATCGCAAATGGCATGTAGGACTTTGTTTCATCACTTGCAAAACCAAACATAATACCTTGGTCACCAGCGCTGTATTCCTGATGTCCAACAGCAGAGTTAATTTCTGCAGATTGTTTGTTTACCTTTAGGATGACATTGTATTCTTCAGGGTAACCAATATCTTTTAAAACTTTCTTTGCAATAGTAGCGTAATCGATTACTGCAGTTGTGCCTGCTTCACCATAGATGAAGATCGTATCGTCTTTGATTGTAGCTTCAACAGCCATATGTGCTTTTGGATCTTGCGCTAGTGCTGCATCCAAGATAGAATCCGCAATCAAATCACAGATTTTATCTGGGTGACCACTTGTAACTGATTCGGATGAGAAATAATACTTTGACATAATAAAAACCTCCTTCGTTTTGTCTTTTTTATACGACAGATGAAAGAGGGTATTTAACTTATTTAGCTCTTTCCTTATCGATGTCAGCAGTACCACCTTGCTGGAAGCAGTAGGTTGGTGTGAGGTTACTGAGCTGACTCTCTACCTCAGTTCTTGATAAAAGACGTTATTATTAAAACACTAGAAAGATTGCTTGTCAATTGATATGTTCGTGTTCAAACATATTTTAAAACTGGTATAATCAATATGGAGGTTTTTGCGTATGAAATGGTCGAAATTAAAAGAGGAAACAATTGAAAATATCAAAGCATTTTCGATTTCGGGAATTCTAGTTGTAGCGTTTTACACGCTGATTAATAATGTTGAGCCTTTATACGGTGTATTCCACGCTGTTTTTGTGGCGCTTTCACCATTTATCTATGGATTGGCTATTGCATTCCTATTAAACCCACTACGAAAGATTATTGAGTATAGTTGGTTGGAAAAGGCATTGCTAAAACCACGTACGAAGAAGATTATCGCTTCATTGGAGCATTGTTTATTGGAATCATTATGTTGTTTGTATTCTTCTCAATTCTAATTCCACAGATGATTTCTTCTATCCAGACCTTCCTTTCATCCTTGAAGGATATGTAGAAACTGCTCGTAATTTCTTTGAGTCAAATAACTTCTTGAGCGAAGATTTATTAAAGACATTGGATCCACTCATCGATAAAGGTGCTAGTATGTTGGGCGATTGGGTATCCAACCTGGCAAGTAGTTTAAATGCCATCTTGATGTATAGTGTAATATTTGCTAAGGGAGTTATGAACTTCTTGATTGGTATGATTATCGCATTATACATTTTATTAGACGAGCCAAAGTTAAAGCGCCAAACAAAGAAGGTACTATATGCATTTCTTCCGGAGAAGACAACAGAAAAAATTATCGAAACTTCTCGTTTAACAATTAGTACATTTAACAGTTTCATCGCGGGTAAAGCAGTAGACTCGTTGATTATTGGTATTCTTTGCTACATTATTCTATCGTTTATGAATATGCCTTATACACCTTTAATTAGTGTACTGGTTGGTGTAACAAATATGATTCCAGTATTTGGTCCATTCTTAGGAGCTGTTCCTAGTATATTAATCTTACTGTTGGTTGATCCATTTAAGGCACTCGAATTTGCAATCTTTATTTTGATTTTACAGCAGGTAGATGGGAATATCATTGGTCCACGTATTCTCGGTGGAGCAGTTGGTTTACCAACTCTCTATGTTATGTTTGCGATTATTATTGGTGGTGCATTATTCGGTATCTTTGGTATGTTTATTGGTGTACCAGTATTCTCAGTGTTCTTTGTTTTGGTTCGAGATTTTATTCATCAACAATTAGAAAAGAAGAAAATAACAGTTGTATAAAATATGCATGGTGTCTTAGCTATTCGTTAGATGAGACACCATGCATTCTTTATATATTAAATAGAATATCTTCGTAAGAAGGTAACTTGTAGAATTCTCTTGATGAGATTTGTTCGTAGCGATCTACTGCATCTCTTAACTTATCCATCAGTGGATTAATCTTATAGTAGATGTTTTGACCAATCTTATATGTATTGCCAGTTGCAGTTACTTTCTGCCAAGCTTCTTCCAATTCTTGGGTTGCTTGGTAGGTTTGATCAATCAAAGTTGAAACTTTACTGGCATGATCATGAATAAACTTCGGAGTGCTCTTACCACTTGCGTTTACAGCATCGCTATAGAACTTCAACTCTGCTGTTTGCGCAGGCAAGATATCCTTGCGTGCCATCTCGATCATTGTACGAACTTCAATACCCATAATCTTTTCGTATTGTTCTTGTAGAATGATACGGTTGGCAGCGAGTTCTTTTTCAGAGTAGATATTTAAGGAAGTAAAGAGCTTAATAACAGAAGGGTCGTTGAGTACTTCTGTAGACTCAATAAAACTCTTCACATTTGGTAAGCCTCTACGCTTCGCTTCCTTTGCCCATTCATCACTATATCCATCACCAGAGAATAGAATTCTCTTATGTTTCTCTATCAAATTCCGACAGATCGTTAATGCTTTTTCACGGATATCTTGGATATACTTGATTCCTTCTAATTCATCCGCAATTTGATTGAGTGATTCTGCCATGATGGCGTTAAGCACTGTGTTAGAGAAGGATGCACTCATAGAGGAGCCAAGCATTCTAAACTCAAACTTATTACCTGTAAAGGCAAGCGGGGATGTACGGTTGCGGTCTGTGTTATCGTGAGGAATATAAGATAAACCTGTCACAGGGTTAAAGTCTGTTCTTTCTTCTTGTGTGATTGATTTCTGACGATTCTTTGTATAGATATCATAGAGGATATTTTCAATATAACTTCCTAGATAAATGGAAATGATTGCTGGAGGAGCTTCGCTAGCACCCAATCGATGATCATTACCTGTACAGGAAGCACTCATTCTAAGTAAAAGAGGGTAAGTATCAACTGCACGGATAAATGCACAGATAAATAATAAGAAGCGAATATTCTCGGCTGGTTTATCACCTGGGGAGAATAGGTTTTGTCCATCATCTGTGATGATGGAGTAGTTATCATGCTTACCAGAACCATTGATACCTTGGAATGGCTTTTCGTGTAAGAGACATGCAAAACCATGTTTCTTAGCTGTTTCACGAAGAATATCCATGATGAGGTGGTTTTGGTCAACTGCTACATTACCATTGGTAAAGATAGGAGCTAGTTCAAACTGTCCTGGTGCAACTTCATTGTGTTCTGTTTTTGCGTAGATACCTAGCTTCCAAAGTTCTTGGTTGGCTTCCTTCATGAAGGCTGCCACACGTGGTGGAATGGCGCCAAAGTAATGGTCATCTAATTCCTGTGTCTTAGGGGAAGGTGCACCAAATAGTGTGCGACCTGTAAAACGCAAGTCTAATCGACAATCAAAGTATTTACGGTCGATGAGGAAGTATTCCTGTTCAAGACCTACGGAAATATCACAGCTCTTTACATCTTTATCACCAAGAATATTTACAACACGTGTTGCGGCTTTGCTAAGAGCCTCTAATGATTTGAGTAGAGGGTCTTTTTTTATCTAAGGCTTCACCACTGTAAGATACAAAAACAGTAGGGATACACAAGATGTTATCGCGGATGAATACCGGACTCTTTACATCCCAATATGTATATCCGCGTGCTTCAAATGTTGTACGTAAGCCACCGTTAGGAAAACTTGAGGCATCTGGTTCACCTTTGATGAGCATCTTGCCAGAGAAGCGCGCAAATGGCTCTCCATTCATGTCTGGTTCTAAGAAACTATCGTGTTTTTCGGCTGTACCACCTGTCATAGGCTGAAACCAGTGTGTAAAGTGGGTCACACCATTATCGAGTGCCCAAAGTTTCATTGCATGGGCAATCGCGTCTGCAGTGGTACGGTCGAGCATTCCTTCGTTTGCGACTGTCTTCTTCCAAGAAAGATAGACAGGACGAGGTAGGTGACTCTTCATCTCTTTTTCGCCAAATACTTTAGAACCAAAATCTTTGAATAGGTCTTCCATAGAATCTCCTTTTTTGTTATGAAAAATTTATAACGTTTTAAGGATGTTTCAATATTAAATTTAGACTTTTTTATCATTTCTATAAATTTTTTAAAGATTTCTCTGAAATTTTTAAAGAAATGGCAGAAAATATGAAAATAAAATAAAAAATGTAGAAATATTTCTACATTTTAGTAATATGGGTTAAATTCATCGTAGTTGTTTGTTTCTAACAAACGAACATCATGTACTTCAGGTACTTCATCTAATAAGATAGCTTTAATACCATCATTTAATGTAGAATCCATTACCATACATCCATTACATGCACCTGTCATTGTTACTGTAACAATACCATCCGCATATCCTACTAAGAAGACATCACCGCCATCTGCTTGAATATATGGACGAATCTTGTCCAATGTATGTTGAATGCGCTGTAGAAGTTCTTTGCGAACTGGATCTGTTTCTAGGGCAATTAAATCTGCACTGCTTTCAGCATAGAAATCTATATCATTCATTACTTTCGCCTCTTTCCTTACTTTACAAGATAGAAAATGTACGCAACGATTAACCCCCAAATAATACCGCCAACAACCTCAACCCAGCGATGACCAAGTACAGGTTTAAGTTTTGTTTTATAGATGGAGTTTTCGAATACGTGAGGATATTTCTCTTGTAAATCCTTGACTAATTGTTGCGTAACTTTAATATTTTGTCCACTATAATACCTCACGTTAGCGGCATCATAGATAACAATGATTGCTAGAACAATAGTAATTGCAAATAATGTTGAACTAAAACGTTCGCGGAAACCAACCGATAGGGCTAAGGCAGAAACCATCGCACTATGTGAACTTGGAAAGCCACCGGAGGCGACAGTTAAACTCCATTCCCAATCGTGTTCAGGTTCTACAACGAATGCACAAATTGGTTTTAATAGCTGCGCACTAACGGCCGCAAATATAGCACAAAATATAATATGTATCGTATTTAATGAAATTAACATAATAAGCCTCTAGTAAAGTATACCACACATCTTTTCTTGAGTGTGCTATACTTAAGAACGATTGGAAATGCTAAAATGATATATAAACCAGGACAGATTGTAGAAGGAAAAATAACAGGGATTCAACCCTATGGTGCATTTGTGGCACTGGAACATCATGTGAGTGGACTGATTCACATCTCTGAGATTAGCGATGGCTATGTCAAAGACATTTCAAAGTTTGTTAGTGTAGGGGATGTTGTAAAGTTAAAAGTCCTGGAATGTGATGACAAGAGCAGTCATGTCAAGTTATCATTGAAAGCACTACAGAAAGCACACTCAAGAAATAGACGTAAACCGATGGGTCATAAACCAAGTTTACCAAATATGAAAATGGGTTTTCAGACAATCGCAAATGCTATGAGTGAATGGATCAAAGAGGCGAAGGAGAATATTTTAAAATGATGAAGTTAAATACATCACACGCTTTACTCAAAGAAAGTATTGAAAGTTATCAAGAAAAAGTAAATGAACTACACAAAGTAATTTTTGAAAGAACAGGTGCCGGTAACGACTACATGGGATGGGTTGATTGGGCTGAAACATATGATAAGGCTGAATTTGAACGCATCTTACAGGTTGCTGAAAAGGTTAAGGCTAAGGCTGAAGTATTACTTGTATGTGGTATTGGTGGATCTTACTTAGGTGCACGTGCCGCAATCGAAATGATTCAAGGTTTATATTCAGGAAATAAGACAGAAGTTATTTTCGTAGGTAATACATTCTCATCTACATATATTGCACAGGTGTTAAAGCACATCCAAGACAAGAGCGTTGTGATGAACGTTATCTCTAAGTCAGGTACAACAACTGAAACAGCACTTGCATTCCGTGTACTTCGTGAATTCATGGAAAAGAAATATGGCAAGGAAGAATGCAAGGAACGTATCATTGCGACTACAGATAAAGCGCGTGGTACATTGAAGGCATTAGCTGATAAGGAAGGCTACGAAACATTTGTTATTCCTGATGATATCGGTGGTAGATACTCTGTGATTACACCAGTAGGTTTAGTACCACTTGCAATTATGGGTGTAGATATCAAGAAGATCATGGCTGGTCTTTATGATGCATATAAGGAATTAAATACTGCAGATCTTTCCAAGAACCCTGCATATCAATATGCAGTATGCAGACGTATTCTACAGAACCAAGGCTATGATGTAGAAATGTTTGTTGCGTATGAACCACAACTTGCAATGCTTGCTGAATGGTGGAAGCAGTTATTAGGTGAATCTGAAGGTAAGGATGGTAAGGGTATCTTGCCAGATAGTGCAAACTTCTCAACAGATTTACATAGCTTAGGACAGTTTATCCAAGAAGGTAAGAAAGTTCTATTCGAGACAATCTTAGAAGTCGAAAATCCTACAGAAGATTTACTCATCCCAAATGATGCAGAAGATAGTGACCAGATGAACTACCTTGCTGGTAAATCATATGACTGGGTTAACAAGATGGCTTGTCTTGGTACAATTGAAGCTCACGAAGTAACGGGTGGAGTTCCTAACTTAATTATCTCAATTCCTGATATGAAGGAATATTCATTCGGTTATCTATGTTACTTCTTCTTCATTGCTACAGCGATGACTTGCTATATGATTGATATCAACCCATTCAATCAGCCAGGTGTAGAAATCTACAAGAAGAATATGTTCCGCTTATTAGGTAAGCCTACTAAGTAAGTCTTTAAGAGGAAGAAATTCCTCTTTTGCTTTTATGGATAGAAAAGGATGGTATATATGTCAACATTGAACCAAGAAGGCACAATTATCGTCGTATGACACAGGATTCAATTCCTCACTTAATTACGCAGTTAGCAATCCCCACAATTATTTCGATGCTAGTCACAAGTATCTATAATATGGCGGATACCTACTTCGTAGGAACAATCAGTACATCTGCCAGTGGTGCAACTGGTATCGTATTTAGTTTGATGTCCATTCTACAGGCCTTTGGATTTATGTTTGGTCATGGTGCTGGTGCGAATATTTCACAACAGTTAGGCTCGAAGAATGTTGAAAAAGCTAGAATATTTGCATCGACAAGTTTCTTTCTCTCTATTCTTGTAGGTGCGGTTGTGATGGTGGGTGGACTTATTTTCATGGATCCAATGATGCGTATGATGGGAAGTACAGATACGATTCTTCCATACGCAAGAATATATGCATTCTATATTTTACTTGCAGGCATGGCGATGACATCGAGTTGTGTATTAAACAATATTTTGCGCTATGAAGGAAAAGCCTTCTACGCGATGATTGGTTTAACACTAGGTGGTATCTTAAATATCTTTGGTGATTACATTCTAGTGCGTGTATTTCATATGGGTATTGCTGGTGCAGGTCTTAGTACAACGATCTCACAATATATCAGTATGTTTGTGTTAATGTTACCTTACCTGCAAGGGAAAACACAGAGTAGATTGCAGTTAAAATATGTGACACACAAGCCTGAAATTTTGAATCGTATCTTTACGACAGGATTACCATCGCTTAGTCGACAAGGATTAAACTCACTTTCTACGATGGTATTAAATACTACATCTGCGATGTATGGTGATGCGGCTGTTGCAGGTATTTCTATCGCAACACGTATTGTATCGTTCTTGTTCTGCGTTGCGCTTGGCATTGGTCAAGGTTTCCAACCAGTAAGTTCATTCAACTATGGCGCAAAAATCTACAGTCGTGTAAAGAAGGGATTCTACTTTACGCTTAAGAGTGGTACAGCTCTAATGGCAATTCTTGCGGTAATTGCATTTACCTTCTCAGGACAGTTTGTGGCACTCTTTAGAGATGATCCTGATGTTATTGCGGTTGGTACTACGGCATTACGTTTCCAATGCGTATCTTTAGTATTAATGCCGATGACGATGTATGGAAATATGTTATTTCAATCAATATCACGTAGTGCTGTTGCAACATTCTTGGCAATGTTACGCAGTGGACTGGTTCTAATACCTGCAGTCATTATCTTGCATGCATGTTTTGGTATTACTGGTATTGAAGCAGCTCAATCTGTCAGTGAGATTACAACTGCAATTATTTCACTACCATTTATTCTTTACTTGTTTAGAACGTTTCCAGAAGATGGAAGGGATATCATATAAAAAAAGCGATGAATTCATCGCTTTTTTTAGTAAGTAATAATATCTTTTTAAGCCTTCGCTAGAAACAATATAATAGCCATTTGTTTCTTTGCCTTCACCTTGTTTTTTATCTAAATCCATTACCCATACTGCATTTGCTTCTTTGCCAGTTGCCTGTTTGTAGGCTTCTAGTACCTTCTTTCCATCTTCGATGGAGAGAGTAAATAGTGTTGTACTTAAGCAGTCAGCGACACCAGAATTTTCTGTGAAGATTGTGACACTACGGTAATGGCTTGCAGGGTAATTTGTGGATGGATCGATAATGTGGTGATAACTCTTTCCGTCTGTTGCGATATAGAAACGTTCATAGTCTCCACTTGTTACAAATGAGAAGGATCCTTTGAAGAGATTAATGCAAGTCCATTTGGTAATGCACCTTCTGGATCGGCAATACCAACATTCCATGTAGCTCCGTCTGGTTTATCGTTGACTGTACGAATGTTTCTGCCAACGTTGAAGTAACCTGCTTGCATGTTCTGACTAATTTCTTGCGCAACTAGTTCTGTTGCATATCCTTTTGCAATACCACCAACATCAAATGATTGACATGGCTGAGTAATATATACTGTGCTTTCTTCATCATTTATTACAACATTATCCCAACCCTTACAACCGGCAGCTTGTGTAAGTTCTCCCTCTGATGGAAGATTACCAAGTTGTTTTTCAGCGTTGAGTTTAATACCTTCTTCACGATACTTATGCCAAACCTTAAGAAGGGCACCCATGGTAATATCAAATTCGCCATTGGAATAATCATAGAACTGTTTTGCCATATGCAACATGTCAATGATTGGTTTATCAACTTTGACTGGTTTGATACCAGCGTTATCATTAACTGTCTTTAGGTTGTTGATACCATCATAGTCGTTATAAATATCAAATAACTGATTGTAATAACGAAGTAAGGTAGTGCTATCCTTGAAATGAGCAGCGGCCGATTCGGTATTCGTTGTATATTCCATGTAACTATAGATTGTATCGAAACCTACATCAGAACTCACATTTTCATATTTGGTTAGACTTTCGCTATTGGTTGAAGTTGAGTTAGAGGCACTGTTTTTACTCTCTTTTGTTGTACAGCCAGCAAGTAGTGTACAAACGCTTAATGCGCTGATTAATAATTTAGTTATTTTTCTTTTCATATCTAAACTATATCATAAAAGCCATCTTACTGTTAACGCTGGAATATGTTATAATTTTGTGTGATTTCAGATAAGGAAGGGAAAGAAAATTATGTCAATATTTACAGGACCAATGAAGCTTCATTTAAATGGACATAAGGATTGGACGATTCATAAAGAAGTATTGAAATCTATCGATCCAGATGTTGTTTGGATTCCACTTGTAAACGGTGTTGCCCCATGCCAACCACTTGTTCAAGTTGGAGATGAAGTTAAGATTGGACAAAAGATAGCAGAAAGAAATGATGCATTCTATTTACCACTCTTTGCGTCTGTTTCCGGTACTGTTACAGGTATCGAAAAGTTCTTAGGTGCTGGCGGTGGAATGATTGAACACTTGCGTATTCAAAATGACCACAAGCATACAGTAGAACGTGCGTTTGTGGAGTTTGATTATGAAAAGGCAAGCTGGCAGGAATTACATGCATTCGCTAAGGAATCGGGTATGCTCGGTTTAGGTGGTGCAGGATTCCCATCTTACGTAAAGTATGTAAAGCCAGAGAATGTTGATCTCTTTATCGTGAATGCGGTTGAGTGCGAACCATTCTTAACATCAGATTATAAGAACATTGAAGAAAACATGGACTTACTCAAGGTAGGTACACTTGCGTTCTTTAAGTTAAGTAATGCAAAGGCTGGTTGTGTTGCAATCAAGGAAGATAAGAAGGAACAGATTGCCCAATTACAAGAATTATTCAAGGGTACACCAATCGAGGTGCGTATCGTTCCTAACGTATACCCAATGGGTTGGGAAAGAACACTTGTATACCAGTTAACAAACAAGCGCTATGACAGGTTACCAATTGAAGCTGGATGTATCGTTAACAATGCATCTACAGCAATTGCGTTTGGTAATGCAATTGTAAATGGTATGCCAGTTACACATAAGTACTTAACAGTATCTGGTGATGCAGTTAAGGATCCACAGAACGTATATGTTCCAGTAGGAACAAAGGTACATGACATTATCGATGCTGTTGGTGGATATAAAGACGGTGTAGACGATGTAGTGTTACTTGCTGGTGGACCAATGATGGGCCGTGCAGTTCCTAATGATCAATTTGTAGTAATGGCACAGAACAATGGTCTTACAATTCAGAAGTATGAGAAGCCAGATACAGTTGCTTGTTTACGTTGTGGACGTTGTACGGAAACATGTCCATCTGGATTACAACCAGTACGTATCGCTTCTGAACATAAGTCTGTAGACTACGATACATTAATGCGTTTAGATGTAATGAACTGTATTGAATGTGGTCTATGTACATATGTATGTCCATCTAAGATTGAAGTAACTGAGAATGTTAGACGTGCAAAGACTTTTGTACGTGCAAAACTAGCAGCACAGGCAAAGAAATAGGAGGCAGGAAAAATGAAATTTTCATATAAAGTAGCGCCTAACTATGCGGCTAAACAATCTACAACAGGCATTATGTTAGAACTTAGTTTAGCTTTGGTTGTTGTGACAGTTGCTTCTGCAATCTGGTATGGAATGACTTACGGTACTGCAGTAGGTGTTCGTGTTGTTCTATTATCACTTGCTTCTGTTGTAACTGCATTATGTACTGAAACATTGTACTTACTTGCAAGAAAGAAGAAGGACATTGCAAAAGAATTGTTACATTCCTATGGTTGGGTAACAGGTTTAATTATTCCATTAATTACAAGAATTAATGTTAGTTTCTACGCAATTATTATTGCAACTGCAATTGCAATCTTGTTTGGTAAGATGCTATTTGGTGGATTTGGTCAAAACATCTTCAACCCAGCAGCTTTCGCAGAAGCAATTATCATGAACTCATTTGGTGCAAGTGTTGTGGCTGATATTCAAACAGGTGCTACACCACTAGCAGTATTGAAGTCCTACGGTTGGGTAGTTGAAGGTAGTGCATTACATGAGGTATTAGATCAATTCGGAAACTTATCCGGTATGTTCTTTGGGAACTACCAGAGTGTTATCGGTGGATCATGTGCATTATTATTAATTCTCGTTGCAGTATATCTCATTGCTAGACGCATTATTGATTATCGTTTAACAGTGACATACATCTTAACAGTATTTGTAGTATCTCTCATTGTTGGATTAATCCACGGTGCAGGTTTTGAATATGCAATCGTTAACGTATTAGCTGGTGGTGTATTATTTGCAGGTGTGTTCATGTTAACAGACCCAGTCACTTCACCAGTATCAATTCCAGGTAGATATGTATTTGCAGTAGGGGCTGCAGCTCTTACATTGATTATCCGTTGGAAAGCTAACTTACCAGATGGTGCATTATACTCCGTCTTAATCATGAATATGTTAACTCCTGCAATTGATCAGTTACTTGATGGTAGCCAAATCAAGGATGCAGCAAAGATTGCTCGTAAGGCAGTTATCGCAATGTGTGCATTCTTAGTGTCAGTTCTTCTTGTTGGTGCAAGCTTAACAGCGAAGACTCCAACGGTTGCTGAAGAACCTAAGAAGGATGATAAGCCAGCTGAGGCAGTAGCATTAAGTGCTGAAGACTATAGTGAAAATGAAGCAGAGTGTACAGAAACAAGCAATGATGGTACAACTGCAGTATATGCATGTAAGGCAAAGGGATTTGAAGGTGTTAACGAAGCTACAGTTACAATTGACGTAGCGAAGAAGACAGTTGTATCCTTTGCAGTTACAAAGTTCAGTGATACAGAAGAAGTTGGTGATCTTGCAACTACAGAAGAACAACTAAAGAAATATATTGGTGCAACTGCAGATAGTAAGATTGACTCGACAACAGGTGCTTCTTTCACAAGTAAGTCACTACGCGCAATGATTGCGAAGGCATTAAATTCTGCTTCCGCAGTAGCATTAGGTGCAGAAGACTTCAAAGACAACAAAGCAGAATGTTCAGAAACAAGCAATGATGGCACAACAGCCGTGTATGCATGTAAGGCACAAGGCTTTGAAGGTGTAAATGAAGCAACAGTTACAA
>CAKMPP010000042.1 GCA_927911475.1 uncultured Solobacterium sp.
GATTACTTGTGATTTTTTTTATCATTTACTATTGTCTTGATTATGTAAACGTGGTATTCTTGCTTACGTGAAATAATTCACATGGAGGAAAAGGACATGGCAGTCAAAAAGAAAGAAACTAAAGAAACAAAAGAAAATACAGCCCCTGTGGAAGTTCGTGTCAAAGAAGTAGATGAAAAAGTTGCCCTTGCATTAAAGGCACTTGATGACTACGCATCATTTGACCAAGAAAAGATCGACTATATCGTTGCAAAGTGCACAGTAGCAGCACTTGATCAACATGGTACATTAGCGAAAGCAGCAGTTGATGAAACAGGACGTGGTGTATTCGAAGATAAAGCAACAAAAAACTTATTTGCTTGTGAGTACATGGTGAATTACCTACGTGACCTAAAGACAGTCGGTATCATCAGTGAAGACCCTGTTACAGGTATTACAGAAGTAGCTGAACCAGTTGGTGTTATTGCAGGTTTAACACCAGTAACAAACCCTACTTCAACAGCAATCTTCAAGAGTTTACTTGCATTAAAGACAAGAAACCCTATCATCTTTGCATTCCACCCAAATGCACAAAAGTGCTCTGCTGAAGCAGCACGTATCGTATATGAAGCAGCTTTAAAGGCTGGTGCTCCTGAAAACTGCATTCAGTGGATCGATCATCCATCTATGGACGCAACAAGCGCACTCATGAATCATCCAGGTGTATCCACAATTCTTGCAACTGGTGGTAACGCAATGGTTAAGGCAGCTTACAGCTGTGGTAAACCTGCATTAGGTGTAGGTGCTGGTAACGCTCCTGCATATATCGAAACCACTGCAGATATCAAGCAAGCAGTTAACGATATCGCAATGTCCAAGGCATTCGATAACGGTATGATCTGTGCAAGTGAACAGACAGTTATCGTTGATGAGAATATCTACGAAGATGTTAAGGCAGAATTCAAACACTATAACGTACACTTCTGCTCACCTAAAGAAAAGAAATTACTTGAAACATACATGTTTGGATATACAGCACACTCTAAGGGTGTAGAAAATGCAAAGCTAAACGGTGCAGTTGCTGGTAAGCCAGCTGCTTGGATCGCTGAACAAGCAGGTTTCAAAGTAGATCCTCAAACATCTATCTTAATCGCTGAATTAGAAAAACCAGGTGTTCAAGAACCACTATCACGTGAAAAACTATCACCTGTACTCGCAATGGAAAAAGCAAGTTCCGTTGAAGATGGATTTGATAAAGCAGAAGCTACTGTTATGTTAAACGGTGTTGGACATACAGCTGCGATTCATACACGTTCTGAAGAATTAGCGAAGAAGTTTGGTGAACGCATCAAGGCTTGTCGTTTAATTTGGAACTCCCCTACTACATTCGGTGGTATCGGTAATATCTATAACTCCTTTATTCCATCATTAACACTTGGTTGTGGATCTTATGGTCATAACTCAGTATCCGGTAACGTTAGTGCAATTAATCTGATTAACATCAAGAAGATAGGTAAAAGGAGAAATACAATGCAGTGGTTCAAGATTCCAAGCAAGATTTATATTGAACAAAATTCCATCACATACTTACGCGACATGCGTGAAATCAATCGTGCATTCATCGTTACAGACCGCACAATGGTTGATTTAGGTTATGTATCAAGAATTACTGAACAGTTAGCAGCCCGTAAGAATAAGGTTCAAGTTCAATTGTTCTGCGACGTTGAACCAGATCCATCCTTACAGACAGTTAAGAAGGGTTGGGAATTAATGCAAGCCTTCAAACCAGATACAATCATTGCTTTAGGTGGTGGTTCTTCCATGGACGCTGCTAAGGGTATGTGGTTATTCTACGAACACCCAGAAGTTGACTTCGCTGACTTGAAGCAGAAGTTCATGGATATTCGTAAGCGTGCTTTCCAGTATCCTGAATTAGGTAAGAAGTCTCACTTAGTATGTATCCCTACTACATCAGGTACAGGTTCTGAAGTATCACCATTCGCAGTTATTACAGACAAGGTTAACAAGCTTAAGTATCCATTAGCTGACTACTCATTAACACCTACAGTCGCAATCGTTGACCCAGCACTTGTAATGAGCTTACCTGCACAGGTTACAGCTGACTCCGGTATGGATGTATTAACACACGCATGTGAAGCATACGTATCCGTTATGGCTACTGACTACACAGACGCTCTTGCATTAAAGGCAGTACAGATGGTATTTGAATACTTACCAAGAGCTGTACACTATGGTGCTAAGGATGAAGAAGCTCGTGAGAAGATGCATAACGCTTCCACAATGGCTGGTATGGCATTCGCCAACGCTTACTTAGGTATGTGCCACTCTATGGCTCATAAGATTGGTGCTGAATTCCATACAGTACATGGACGTACTTGCGGTACATTATTACCATACGTAATCCGTTATAACGGCACAAAAACCAGAAAAACCAGGTCTATGGCCTAAGTACCAATACTACAACGCTGATGAACGTTACGCTCAATTAGCACACGCTATCGGCCTCAAGTTCAACACAGTACAAGAAGGTGTTGAAAAGTTTGCCAAGGCAGTTCATGATTTAGGTATTGAAGTTGGTATGGCAATGAACTTCAAGTCACAAAATGTTGACAAGAAGGAATGGGAAGAAAGCTTAGAGAAGTTAGCTTACCTCTCATACGAAGACCAGTGTTCCCCAGCAAACCCACGTGTTCCAATGATCAAGGATATGATCGAATTAATGCGTGCAGCTTACGAAGGAACAGAAATTCATTACGAACAACACTAATGATGAAAGGCACATCGCTCGATGTGCCTTTTACTTTTGATCTTATTGTAGCTTACTGTGTATTTGATCACACCAGTCAATCCACTTCTCTTCATAGTCCTGAGCAGAAATAACTCTGTCAACCAAATCATATGGAGAATGAATTCCTCTTTGTTTACATTGTTCTATACAATAACGATATAGATTCCAATCTAGTTCATCTTCATCATAGACTAATGGTACCGATTCTAAACCTGCAAGTAGTGCCGCGACTGCCCTTGTATGTCCATCCGTCAAGATTGGGATACCATCTAATACCTTTACAGGTAAAGGTTTAAAGTTTGACAAATCATCTTTACGAAACCATGCTTGAATGTTCGATAGTTTCGCTTGCGAAATATAAAACTGGGATGGTTGTAAATCTTTTAAAGAATAGTCTGGATACTGTTTCTGGCTCATTTACCACTCCGATAGTGATACATGATAATTCCACCTGCTACTGCTACATTTAAAGACTCAAAGCCTTCCATTTCAATGCGTACACGAAAGTCAGCCTGTGCAATGATTTCTTGATGAACACCCTGCCCTTCATTTCCCATCACAAATGCCATCTGTTCTGTTACAGGTATCTCACTCATTGTCGTAGATTCCTGTAAAGAAGTCGCAATGACTTTTACACCCTGACTTTGTAATGTAGGAATTAAAGTAGAGAAGTCTTTGCGTACAACGGGAATATGGAATAATGCGCCTTGGGTAGAACGAATCGCTTTATCATTATAAAGGTCACAAGTCTCAGTTGAACAATACACGCCATCAAAGCCAAATGAAATTGCAGTGCGGATCAGTGTACCAAGATTACCAGGGTCTTGAATGCCATCCAATAATAATAGACGATTTTGTTTTGTAATATCTAGTTTACGTTGGCGACAAACCGCAATGTAATGTACATTTGAAACATTCTCAGATAACTTTGCCATAATGGCAGGTGTTACTTCTACAACATGTTCAAAGTCAAACGGTGAAGTTGTATCTGTCACAATGGTTTCTACGGCATTGGCCGCTAGAGCTTCGTTGATAAGATGTTCACCTTCTACCAGAAATAAACCTGTTTCATCACGATGTTTCTTCTTATGTAGTAGTGCCCAGTTTTTTATTTTTGCATTCTGTAATGAACTTATCTTTTCCATAGTCATAATCATACCACATCTATTTCGTAGCGACGATTTCAAACAAAGGAGTTGAAGCGTAATTAATCTTCTCCTCTTCTGTCCATACTCTTTGGTATACTTCCGTATCAATTTGAATATTTTGAAAGCCAATCTTCTCTAGTTCTACGCGATCCCACGATGGTCTATCTGTTAGAGTCATTGGTAATTGTTCTGCGATACGTTCCATCTGATCAAAGTTTACACCAATATTATGGTCATATAGATGTGCACGTTTTACATTTTGACGGTCCTCTTCATACGCTTTGCGTAACTCCTCAGAGAATAAGTAGTGATACCAATTCGCATCGAAGACTATCAGTTTACCTGATGGCTTTAGTACACGATACCACTCTTGATAGGCTACTGTAGGATTTTCAAGATTCCATGTTAGATTACGGTTGATAATCACATCAATCGAATGATCTTCAAACTCTAGATGTTCTGCTGGTTGTTTGAGAAAGCGAATAGAAAGATGATACTTTCTTGCATTTTCATGAGCTTGTTTTAACATCTCTTCGGTACAGTCGATACCAGTAACCTGATACCCTGCTCGACTGAGAAGAATTGCCATAAACCCTGGCCCTGTACCGATATCTAATATCTTTAGGTCTTTCTTCTTTGGAAAGTGCCTTGTGAGTTCATTTAGCCAGGCAACCGTAGATGTTCCTGCCAGTTCTTCATTATTTTCAACAGAATAACTTCCTGCGCGATTTGTCCAATATTGAATAATTTTTTTCTTGAATTGTATGCATGTCCCTTAATTCCTTATTGTGTTCTATTTTATCATAGTTCAAATAAAAACCCGAATTTCTTCGGGTAGTTATAGTCTTTGTCGATAGACTTCAAAGGATAATACTGCGGCAGCACTCGCTGCGTTTAACGCATTGCGAAAATCATTTGCGTATGGAATGTAAATATTTTGTTCAATTTCATTTCGCACAGCAGATGATAATCCTCTCATCTCACCACCGATGGCTAGTAGACATGGTTTACGATAGTCAGCTTCTAGATAAGTGATAGCATCTTTACGCATCGCTGCATAAGTCATGGTACCTTGTTTCTTAATATCTTTTACTAACTGTGGTAAGTCGTCAGACATCACAATATTCATGTATTCAAACGCACCTGCACTGGATTTGACAATTGTACTTTCCGCACTTGCCCAATCATGTCTAGGAAGAATTAATCCATCACAACCTGCACTATATAAAGTGCGGATAATATATCCTAAATTAAATGGATCTTCTACTCCTTCCAGTAATACAAGAAATGGTGTTTTGCCATGCATGCATTCGGATAGTTCTTGATAGACTCTAGGACCTGCTTGCGCAACCAATCCACCGTGTGTTCTTCCAGTTGCCATTGCATTAATTTCTTCACGCTCCAATGGCATGCATGGAATTCCTTTTTCCTTTGCACGATGTAAGATAAAGTTTAAATCTTTATCGTTTTTATGCTTATCGTAGTAGAGTTTTTCTACCTTGCGGTGATTTCCAAGAATGGCGGCTTTTACACTGACATTTCCTTCTAACAACATTAGCGCGCCCTCCGCACTAGATCATTTTCACCAATCTCAAATGGGATTGGAACCTGCACCACTACCATTGGACGTCTAGAACTTGCAAGGTATTCTCCCTTTGGGTCTTTGATCCACTCGACTTTGAAAGTACGCTTGTCTTTGCCAGGTGAAATCACTTCTAACATTTCACCAACATCAAATGCATTACGTGTCTCTAAGTAGGCTACATTTACGTCTTGATCGTATCCAGCAACCTTGGCTAGGAAGTCATGATTTACATCTGCATCAGAGTATGCATGATAGATGAGTGTATTTAATCCTGCTTCACCAGGATAGAACGCTGTTGTTGTCTGGCGATTTTCAGCACGTGAGATTTCCTTTTTGTGATATGCCAATCTTTCTGGTGAAAGTGGTCCATCATTCTCTGCAATCTCATCGATCAGATGACGATATGCACTAACAACAGATGCGACATAATACTCTGTCTTCATACGTCCTTCAATCTTTAAGGAACTAACACCTGCATCCATTAATTCATACATGTAGTCCGCTGCTAGTAAGTCTTTAGAACCCATTGAATATAAAATATCTGTATTTATTTCTTTATCGTCTTGATAAACATGATATTGCCAACGACAACTTTGTGCGCAACCTCCACGGTTAGCATCTCGCAATGTCATACGGTTGGATAGTGTACATCTACCAGAGTAGTTTACACACATACCACCATGGATAAAGGCTTCTGTATCTACTGGACATTCCTTTGTGATGGCATAAATATCTTCAATTGAACACTCACGCGCAAGTACTGCACGGTCTAGTCCTAACTGTTCATGGAGGAATTTAGCTGTTTCTACATTGGTAATACTCATCTGTGTAGAACAGTGAATTTCTAATTTTGGCGCACATTCACGTGCTAGTTTCATAATCGATGGTGAGGCTGCAATAATCGCTGTAACACCATACTCTTCTAACTTCATTAAATACTCGCGTAAACCCTCATAATCTTCTTCATGAGGAATCACATTGGTTGTGACATGGATATGTGCGTTATGCTGGCGTGCAAATTCACATGCCTCCTTGATATCTTCCATCGTAAAATTAGAAGCTCTTGAGCGTAAGGAATAGGATTGTCCTCCAATATAGACTGCATCAGCACCATAACGAATCGCTGTCTTACAACGATTCAGATCCCCTGCTGGGGCTAATAATTCAGGTTTCTTCATCATAACTTTATCTGATCGTCTTCTGTCCATAATATCCATCTGAAACTGGTAATTCTGGATATTTGGACACAAATTCCTTTCTAACACTCTCGCCATCTTCTCCATCAAGCACACGACGATACATACGTACTGCATCTAATAGTGCTGCTTGTGGAATATAGTTTCCATACATTTCAAAACGCTGAATGCCTGCGTTTGAAAAAGGCTCTAACCACGCAAATGATTCCTGTACGAAATCTGTATAGATCATCATACCTGCTTCATTTTCATATGCTGGCATCATACCATCACGCTTTTGTTCACGAAGGTATAGATGATGGTTATGATGTAAAGGTTCTTCAATATTTGCGACTTCTTGATATGCCGTTAATAGTGGTCGCTTGGAAATACTCATGAGTAAGTATCCAAATACCTGAATACCACAATGACGTACACTTGAGGCAATCTTCAAGATTTCCTCTTCTGTTAAAAGCGGTGAAATATTCACCGAATACATTCCTGTCGATAGCCAAAACTTTGCGTCCTCTGCAGAAGTCACTAAAGTCTCTGGACTATAGATGAGTTTATCTTCTAACGATATTTCTTTGGCTACTTGATATAGGCCAGGATCTGCAATAATAACACCATCAACGCCCATCTCTAGTAACTGTTGGATTTGGTGTTGTGCTGATTTAATCTCACTTTGTGGAAACAGACGATTCATCAGCACAAATAGTTGTATCTGCACCAAATGTGCTTGCGTTAATAGTTCTTCAATCTGCGCAATCGAAAAAGTATGGAGCGAACTAAATACTCCTCCTTCGAGTGCAACGATTACTTCATCTGCACCAGCTTCTTTGAGCAGTGCGAGATCTTCTTTTCTTTCACATGTAACTGATATTTTCTTCATACCGCCCTATTATATCATGAATTCCATGCACACCATTTGACATTGCACCTACTTATGCTATGTTATAAACGTAATTGGCGTTAAGTGCTGTATGGAACGGGTCCCTACAGACGAAAAGCATAGCTTGCGGTCATTACAACTCCCATTATGTGAACGAAAACCTTTCTTCACAAATGGATGTGAAAGGAAGGTTTTTATATGTTTAATAAAGAATTTTGGAATTCATCCGCATCAAAACTAAAATCAGTAAAGTATATTGCATTAATGGGTGTATTTATTGCACTCAAGATTGTAGCTTCTAAACTCTACTTCCCAGTATCTGAGAACTTAAAAGTAGGATTTGGCTTTGTACTACTCGCAATTGAATCATCCATTCTTGGTCCAGTAGCTGGAGCGCTATCCGCAATCATTACAGATAACCTAGGTTTCTTCTTAGGAGGTGGCGGTGTCTACTTTGCTGGATATACACTAACACCAGTACTTGCATGCTTTGTATGGTCATGTTTCTTGTACAAGCAGAAGATTACTGTGGTTAAGATTGTCATTGCAAAGCTCATCAACTCATTATTTGTAAATGTAGTCGTTGGATCACTTTGGAGTTCTATGCTATATGGCAAAGGTTATATTTTCTACTTCACAAAGAGCTTCATTAAGAATTCTCTCTTATTCCCTATTGAAGTCATTTTACTAGTCATTGTATTCAATGCATTAGCACCTGTACTCAAGCGTTATAAGCTCATTGATTCATCTAATACATTCCCAATTCCTTGGTTTTAATTCAAGCCTGCTGTAACATCAGCAGGTTTTCTTTTTGTATGCATAAAACCATTGGTGTATAATTGCAATATGATAGAAAAACATTACTGGAAGATTAAGCAAGCAGCCTTAAATATAGATTTATGTGTAGTTTCCAAGCATCACAGTATCGAAGAAATACAATCCTATTACGACGCTGGTGAAAGAATCTTTGCGGAAAATAGAACTGCTGAACTTGTTTCAAAGGCAGCAGCCCTACCAAAAGATATCGCTTGGCATTACATAGGACATTTACAGCGTAATAAAGTAAAAGATATCTTACCTATTGTATCCTGCATTCAATCGCTCGATAATATCGCTCTTGCGAAAGTCATCGAAAAAGAAGCAACTAAATTAAATCGTACAGTTGATGTGCTCATTGAACTACATTTAGCTGATGAAGATACCAATAAGAGTGGATTAGATCCAGCTGATGTAGAGATATTTACAAACTTCCTCTTACAAGAATGTCCACATATTAAGATTCAAGGTTTAATGACCATGGGTCCACATACAAATGATGAAGAAAGAATTCATGAAGTCTTTACCAAAGCACAAAATATCTTCCAACATCTTCAAGAAACATTTGGTAAACAATATTTCCATACTCTTTCTATGGGTATGAGTCATGACTATCCAATCGCAATTGAGCATGGTAGTACGATGTTACGGATTGGAACATATTTATTTGAGGAGAATGAATTATGACATTTACAAAAAAAGAGCGCAAATCTAACTCCAATCGCAGATGCAGTATTTACTGTCGTTGCGAAAGCAAAGGAAGATAAGCGTATCAACGGTGAAGAAAATGTAATCGACGCAACGATTGGTACACTATGTGATAACGACGGAAATTTAGTCGCACTTAAGTCTGTATTCGATCACTACGATACAATTGACCACCGCGTAAAAGCTTCCTACGCCGCAAGCTTTGATGGAAATCCTAACTTTCGCAAAGATGTATATGAATGGGTAACCCAAGGTAACAACCTAAAACTTGCGCATAACGTTGTCGCAACACCAGGTGGATCAGGTGCTGTCAGCTCTACCTTTACTTCTATATTAGAAGAAGGAGAAACTGTCATTATTCCAAATATTGCTTGGGGAAGTTATCGTTTGATGGCTTCGGAAAATAACTTAAAGATTGCAGAGTATGAACTCTTTAGTGAAGATAATCACTTCAACATCGCTTCCATCAAAAGAAACAGTGCAGGAAGTGATGAAGACACAAGAACGCATTTTATTACTCATCAATGACCCTTGTGAAAATCCTACTGGATATACGATGAGCCACGAGGAATGGAAAGAAGTGATTGACTTTGTAAATGAAGTCTCGAAGACACACCCTATCGTTTTACTGGATGATATTGCTTATATCGATTATGCTTACAATGCGGATACATCTCGTAAGTATATGGAAATCTGGAATGGACTCAGTGAGAATGCCATGGTGATTGTTGGCTTCTCTTGTTCAAAGACAATGACTTCCTATGGCTTACGTTGTGGCGCCGCAGTGATTCTTGCACAACTGGAAGAATCCGTTATTGAGATGAAGACAGTATTAGAAAAGAAAGCACGTGCTACTTGGTCTAATATTCCAAATGCCGCAATGGAAAACTTCAGTTGGGTTGTTAATGAAAATAGAGAAGAATTTCTCAAAGAAAAGCAATTTTATATCGATCTAATGAAAGAGCGCTCTTCTATCTTCTTAACAGAAGCACATGAAGTTAAACTACCACATTATCCATACCGCGAAGGTTTCTTCGTAACATTAAAAATCTATGATAATGATTTATGCAAAAAAGTTCATGAAGCATTCTTAGAGAATCATATTTATACAGTAAAAGTAAACCACGGTATTCGCGTTGGTTTATGTTCCCTACCAAGCCATAAGATTTATGGTCTAGCAAAGAAAATGAAGGAGATTGAGGATACAATCCTCAAATAGAAAAACTATGCCAGCTGCAACTACACATGTTGAATTTGCGAAAGATGTACTTCGTACAATGGATGAAGCACATGCAAGCATGATTACAAATAAGGGAATGTTTTATCTAGGCTCTCAAGGTCCAGATATGTTATTCTTCTCAAGAGCTTCCCTATTACCAGGATCACTCAAAAAATATGGTGATTTAATGCACGATGAAAAGTGCAATGAGTTTATTGATTACTTTGATAAGTATAGTGAAAACGACTCTGACCTTAGAAGTTACTTCTATGGATTCTTATGTCACTACGCTCTTGATTCAACTGCACACCCACTCATCAATGCAGTCGCAAGAGATACTCACATCCAAACAGGATTGCACGAAGGTGCTGCTCACGTTATTAGTGAAGCTAATATTGACGTATGGATGTTACACCAACGCGGAAGAAGTGAACAAAGCTATGATGTCTTCAACTTCATGAAGATTGATAAGGTATCTAAATCCAAGCTTGGATTAATGTATGCAGGAATGTTCCAACACGTATTTAATCTAGAAATCAAACCTAGTTTATGTGCAGAATCTGCGACAGAGATTGTTCGTTATACAAAGTTCTTATATCCAACAAAGTTAAAGTATGATTTATTATGTGCATTAGAAAAACAAATTAAAATACCACCCGTTTTATCCGGCATGGTATTGTATAACAAAAATGATTTTAAGGTATTAAACCTTGAACATAAATCTTATCCACTTCGCTATGACTTAACAAAAGAGATTCATGCGTCATTTCCAGAATTATATGGTAAAGCTGTTAACCTCGCAAAACAATTAATTGATACTCGTAGTCCAGAAGATTTCCGTATCAACTTCAATGGCGAACCATACCAAGAATAAAACCGATTCACTGGAATCGGTTTTTTAAATATCTGTTTCTGCCCAAGAAGGTAATTCATTACCCTTACGGATTAATACAGTCTTTTGATAATTTGTTTGGTTGAGGAAACGTAATACCTGGTCTACTTCTTCCTCTGTACAACCTACAAGAACCTTTACATCTAATTCCTTGATGAGGATGTCTGCTGCGACAACTAATGCACTAATCTCATATCGATTGCCACTACCAGCATAAAGTGATACACCATCTTTTCCAAAACTCTTTGTATCGTTGATATATCCATAATCAACTGGATAGATTAAGTTCTGAAAACGTGGATGAACTTCACCTTTTTTTCTTGTAATTTGGTATCCACTGGATAAGTACAGCGTATCTAACTTCTGCCAGAAATAGGCATTATTTTCAAATTCAATCATTGTATACCCCTTTGATGTTTCCATTATACTATTACAAAATATTTCTGTAAACATATCCTAATTTCTCTGAAAAAAAATTTCATGAGAAATAGAATTTGAAATATTTATTTCAATTGCATTCATTCCCAATGGTGAAATCTTTTCCTGACGCAACTTCAAAGTGATACTTTGCAATGCCAATATCGGTATCTAGCGCAAAGCCAAGACCCTTTTTTACATATACCTTTCCATCTCTGTAGCCAAAGCGATAACTATGTTGGTTTAGAGCAGATGGAGCCATTGCAGCAGCCTCTACCCCTTTGATAAACCAATCCGGTAGTTCAGGATAGCCGATGGATAAGTCTTTTACCTTCTTGTATTTATGTTCTCTTCCTTGGTTTTCACCATATCCAATTGCGATAATCATCAAGAACTTTTCACCAGGTTTGATATCTACAACACTCTCAATTTTTTTATAAGTACCGCCTACCCAACAAGTATTAAGACCTAACATCTGTGCCTTAAGAACGATCTTTTCTCCATAGTAGCCACAGCGCTCATGAAAGGTTGAATCATCCTTACCCACTAGTGCGATATAGTTCTTTACGTTAGAGAATAACCCATAGTGATATAAACGTTTTGCGAAAGCCTGTGGTTCATTTTCAATCAGTTGAATATGTAGGTTTCCTTCTTGATTACATTCGTCAATATACTTACATAATTCATTACGTACATCTGTATCAATTGACTTATCTAAGTACGAACGTACGGAATGTCTTTGCTTGATAGCGTCCAATAATTCCATCTTCATTTCTCCTTTAAAAAGAAATGGCACAAGCTTCTCAGATTGTGTCATTATCAATGGATGTATTATAACAGGATAGTCTTCATTATCACCATTATTTCATTTTCGATTTTGCAAAGAAAGCGACTAACCCACTAGTCGCTTTTATGTATGTATTATCGATAAGACTTCTTCATATAGGCAATGGATACCACTGCTAGTGAAGAAAGACATAGGATAGCCATATACCAAGCCATTTGGTTATGGTCAGCTGTCTTTGGTGTAGAGATACCTACCCAACGATAGACATGTGTAGTATCACCATTTATCGCTGTATTTGTTGATACATATACATATCCATCAAATACTTCTGGACCAAATGTTCCATAGACTGTTTCCTTAATTGGCGTACCATCTTCTGTTACCCAATTTGTCTTCACGCGGTATGTATAGATAAAATCTAATAGATTCATCTGATCAGATGAAAGTGTTAAATTCTTACTTTCATAATCCACTGCATAATCTGGTATCAATTTTCCATATCTAAAGAGTACTGTAAATAGGTTATCATTTCCTGTATCTTCCTGCGCAAGAACTCTTCCTTGATCATCAATATAACGAATTCGCCAGCTTGTCGGCTTACGATTAACCCATTTTGCATAGATTGTCATATCATATGCAATCGATTCATTGATATCAAAAGGTTGCGTAAATGCTGGATCTTTATACCATCCATCAAACCAATATCCATCTTTAGAAGGAATATTTGGAATATCTTTACGAACACTAGACATCATCGGAATCGTTACAGTTGCAGGAAGTAGAGATGTAGCACCATTACTAACAACCGTAACATTTACCCTTGGTTCTTCCCATCTTGCGTATAGAAAACGGTCATGGCTAGACATTGTTGCGTTCTCTTTCAACATAGTACCCTCTTGGAATGTATCAGTTGTATACCAACCCGTAAATACATAGTGTGATGGTACATTGCTTGGCTTAACTGGATTATTTAGGATATTTTGGTAGTTGGATAATGGCTCTCCATAATAGAGATTTAGTACTGTTCCATCTGTATTTTCTAGGTGGAGATTATACTTATTACGTGTTTTATATACGTGCATATATGTTTGGCCATCACCATCATAATCATTTACCACTTGATTATTGTTATATACAACAATCAATGAGCCACCAGTATATGCAGTTAAATCAGGGTTAGACGCATTAACATCTATCGTGTACTCATCTACTCCATTCGTCCAATAATAATAGGAATAGTTAAATGCGGCTGTATTAGGGAAATATACACTAAACTTACTGTAAGTAAGTGTATCTACATCCCAAATACGATTATTTGGATTTCTTGACCATGTACCATCAGGATTTTGTTCATGATAGATTACATGAATTTTCTTTGCACTAGGAGCCACAGCTATTTTTCTAGCATGGAATTCCAAATGATATGGATCGACATTAAAGAATTGTTGTTCTGTAAAGGTAGGTGGTGTCTTGTCATAGTGAGAACTTGCATTATTAGGTGCAGACCATAGATATGTTAGGTCAATGCTAAAAATACCATCTGTCTTATGCCCATAGATTCCTTGGTATGACTCACGACGCTCTTCTGTATTTGTAGAAAAGTTATAATACACAAGTGTAATTGTCATCACCGGACGATCATAGTAGACATTCACCACAGTTGAACCATCCGCTAAGACAAGCTTTGTCGCATTTTCTGCATCAGTCTTTACCTGATTGTATTTACGATATGTCGTATCGTATTGTGGACCGTTATAGACAACCGTACTATTTACATTCTGCGTCTTTGTCTCGGTATTGAATAGTGAGTAGGTCTTTTGTGCATCTGTAAAGGATAATTCATCCGTTGCGTTTTGATACCAATAATTAATAATATATGTCGATTGGAATGGAATATCATACTCTGCATAGACATGCATATCCTCTGCTGGTTGTATTCCAGCATTCCATGTCTGTAAAGTACCTGTGCTATCCTGATATGCCCAACGAATAAATACCTTGCCTGGAATCGTTGGTTGAGTTGGTTGTGTCTGTGTACTTTCGTATAAATATGTTAAATGGAAATCTTGTGCTGGATCACCTGTATGAAAATATGTTGTTAACTTCTTTCTTGCATAATAAACAGAAACCGTAATATCTCCACTTGGTGCTATCTGTACCTGTTCAGGAATCAGAGCTTGAAACCCAGGATATGTTCGATTGGCGAGTGCCTGTGTCATATCCCCTACATTACCTGTAAGAGTTTCATATTCTGCCAAGGATTCATCTTCATAGCTGCCAGACAATGTCTGACGAATATGTCGAACGGTATAAGTTCTAGTCGTTGGTACTGGTTGTGTTGTAGGTGTTGATGAATCTGCGAATACTGCAGTAGAAATTGTGGTCACACAAATACTACATACCATCAGCAGAGCACAAAGAAAACTAATCACTCTGATTTTCTTCATTCTTTGTCCTCCCATAAATATAGAGTTATTTTAGCACGCAAAAGGAAATTGTAATCATTTTTTGATGTTGTTTTTTACAAAAAGTTGATATTAATCTAGTAAAAAAACATGAATACAAAGCGTATCCATCGTTCGTTTTATAACTGATAAAGTTTTGTTTGACAACGTTCTAGTAGTTGGTAAATATCATACTCTCC
>CAKMPP010000043.1 GCA_927911475.1 uncultured Solobacterium sp.
ATATTAATCTGAAAATTCACGTGAAAAGGCGTAGGAATACGCCTTTTTTCGTGTGTAATTGATAAAAATCTCTAAGCGGGTAAGTGAAATAAATGTGGATATGGTATAATATTTCTGTTTATTGGGAGATGTACATATGGCTGAATTATCACGTATTAAGAAATATAAAGATTTGCGCGAAAGTATTGCGCAGGATTTAGATAGTAACGATGTAACAACAACCAAAGAGTTATCTCGTTTCCAAAAGAGACTAAATCAGATTGATGCAAATAATTTTCACAGAAGTGGAGATTATACAGAGAGTGCTAGTGAGGGCGTTCATCGTCGTGTCAGTACTCCAATTACAAAAGTGGAACCTGTTCAACCAGTGATTTCTGAACCAGTCACTGCTTTTGAGCATGAAGAACCAGCACCAACATTAGCTGATTTTGAGGCCGGTGCTTTTACAACTGTAAATGACTTAGCTGGCTATGATAATGATTATCTGGATCAGTATATTCGTGAAGTAAAGCAATATAATATCGAACAGGGTAATTCCTCTTTAGAAAACACATCCATGGATATCTTACGTAAGATTAAGGGTGATACAGCTGCAAGCAAAAAGATTCAAGAAGCACGTAAAACTCCTGTGAAAAAGCCATATTCAAATAGTACAGGTACAACTGACATTCCATTTATGTCATCAAACAAACAACGTACAACCCAACCAGCTAAACCTGTAGTTCCATCACAAACAGGATAATCTGTTTGATATACCATATACAGGTGATAACAATCATGTGAATGATCCAATGAGTCTTACAAAAGAGGACATCATGGCTGAAGTTAAGAATTTAATGAACGAGAAGAGATCAAATCCACAAAATTCTCTTCCTGAAATTCCAGCCTTTACACCACGTGTGAGTCATATGGATTCAAGAGACTACATGAGTCAAAATACAACAAGTTTCCCACCGTTAGATAATACTGCACAGTTTGGTGATGCTTTTGCGGATTTAATGAATCCACAAGAGCCACGTAATGAGACAGGAGCAACTCAAAACAGTGATAGTGATGATGCATTTGCGATGTTTCCAAAGAAGACAGAGAACTACGAAAGTACAAATCAACGTCTTTTGAATGAAACAACACAAATGCGTATCCAGTTAGATAACTATGAAGCAAATCTAACAGATGTGAATGAGAAGATGCAGTATACAAACCATGTATTAAATATCGTGGTAGTTGTACTTATTTTATTGCTGTTAATCTTATTATTACTAGCAATTTATGGCATCGTAATGAATAGTGGTAGGGCATAAGATGAAGATAAATATTGCAATTGATGGACCTGGAGCAGCTGGAAAAAGTACCATTGCCAAGTGTCTAGCAAAGAAATTAAATTATGTACATTTAGATACAGGTGCGATGTATCGTAGCACGGCATATAAAGCTTTACAAAATCATATTTGTTTAGAAGATGAAGAAGCTGTATGTAAAATGCTAGAGAATACAAAGATTCAGTTAGCAACGGATGGTTCTGTTTTCTTGGATGGAGAAGATGTATCTGATAAGATTCGTACAAATGAGATAAGTTTAGCTGCTAGTCTTGTATCTAAATTAGCAAAAGTACGCCGTATGCTTGTAGAGCGTCAACAAGAAATGGCAAAGGAAAAGGGATTTATCATGGATGGCCGTGATATTGGAACTGTTGTTTTAACCGATGCGGAAGTAAAGATATATATGACAGCTTCTCCGATGGCCCGTGCAAAGCGTAGATATGATCAGAATATTGCTAAGAATATTCCGACTGGTAGTATTGAAGAAATCGCCAAGGAAATTGCTGAACGTGATTTACAAGATATGACACGTGAAAATTCGCCACTTAAAAAGGCGGATGATGCAGTTGAAATTGACACAAGTGATATGTCAATTGAAGAAGTGACAGAATATATCTATCGTCTTGCTAAGCCTTTTATTGAAAAGGAGGTTTTGTAATGCATAGTGGAGTAATCGCAATTGTTGGTCGTCCTAATGTTGGGAAATCAACAATTTTTAATCGTATTGCTGGTTCTCGTGTATCTATCGTAGAAGATTATCCAGGTGTTACACGTGACCGTATTTACACGACAGGTGAGTGGACTGGTAAGAAATTCCAATTAATTGATACTGGTGGTATCCAGTTAGCGGATCAACCATATCAGGAAGAGATTCGTGCACAAGTACAAATTGCGATGAATGAAGCAGATGTCATTCTATTTGTAGTAAACGGTAAGATGGGTATGACTGATGATGATTCGTATATCGCAGGCATCTTACAGAAACAGACGAAGCCAGTTGTACTAGCAGTGAATATGATTGATGATTCAACTCGTATGATGAATATCTATGAGTTCTATAATCTTGGTTTAGGTGATCCAATCGCTGTATCTGGTGTACATGGTATTGGTATTGGTGATGTGCTAGATGAATGTTTACGTTTAATGCCTGAAGAAGATAAAGAAGATAAGCATACAGGTATTCATATCGCTGTTATTGGCGAACCAAACGTTGGTAAGTCATCACTTGTAAATGCAATTCTAAAAGAAAAGCGTTCTATTGTTTCAAATGTTCAAGGTACGACGCGTGATGCGGTTGATACACCATTTGTTTATGAAGGAAAGCCATATGTCATCGTAGATACAGCTGGTATTCGTAAGCGTGGTAAAGTATATGAATCAGTTGAAAAATACTCAGTATTAAGAGCGATGACAGCGATTGAACGTTGTGATGTAGCATTATTTGTGATTGATGGTGAAGCAGGTATTCGTGAACAAGATAAGCATGTTGCAGGATATGCATGTGAAGCTGGTAAGCCAATCGTCATCGTTGTCAATAAGTGGGATGCAGTTGAGAAGGACGATAAGACAATGAATGCGTTTATTGAACGTATTCGTATTGAATTTGCATATTTAAGCTATGCGCCTATCGTATTTGTAAGTGCTTTAACACATCAAAGAGTAGATACAATTATTCCTGTGGTTGATCAGGTATATGAAAACTCATGCCGCCGTATCGCAACAAATATCCTGAATGAGGTAATCACAGATACACAGATTACAACACCTGCACCAGCGCGAAATGGTAAGCGTTTCCGTGTATACTACGGTACACAGGTATCTATCCAACCACCAACATTTGTACTTTCCTGTAATGACCCACGACTGATGCACTTTACGTATGAACGTTTCTTAGAGAACTCCTTGCGTCAAGCATTTGATTTTAGTGGTACACCAATTCGTATTGTTGTTAGAAAGAAGGTATCCGAATGAAAATATGTGTTCTAGGAACAGGTAGCTGGGGTACAGCCCTAGCTCAGGTTTTAGCTGATAACAAACAAGAAGTAATCATGTGGGGTATTGATCCATGTGAAGTTGAAGATATTGAAGTAAATCATCACAATACAAAGTTTTTTGAAACAGAAATTAACCATGACATTCATGCAAGTACAGATTTATCTGTCGTAGCGGATGCGGATGTCGTATTGGCTGCTGTTCCAACAATGGCACTTGAAGAAGTACTTACAAAAGCTAGTCAACATCTAACAAAGCCAGCGATTATTATCAATGTTGCTAAGGGATTCCACCCAGTTACACATGAACGCTTAAGTGTTGTAATTTCTAAGATTGTACCAACAGAAAAGTGTGCTGCTATCGTATCCTTGATTGGTCCATCTCACGCTGAGGAAGTAATTCAACGTTTTGATGACTTCTGTAAATGCGGTAAGTGATAATGAGGAAGCTGCTAAGACAGTACAACACTTATTCTCTAACCAATACTTCCGTGTATACCGTAACTCTGATGTAATCGGTGCAGAAATTGGTGTTGCGATTAAGAATGTTATGGCAATTGCTAGTGGTATCTTAGAAGGTAGTGGACAGGGTGATAACGCAAGAGCAGGTCTTATGACACGTGGCCTTGCGGAGATGACTCGTTATGGTGTTGCTTTAGGTGGTAAACAAGAAACTTACTTAGGTCTTGATGGTGTAGGGGACTTGATTGTTACTTGTACTTCACGACATTCTCGTAACTTCATGGCTGGCTATCAGATTGGTCTAGATAAAGGTGCTAAGAAGTTCTGGGAAGAAAACAAAAAGACTGTAGAAGGAGTATTTGCATGTAAAGTTGTTTATGAAGAGGCGAAGAAACGTAACATTTCAATGCCAATCACAAATGAAGTATATGCAGTACTATATGAAGGAAAAGCTCCATTAGATGCAATGAAAGATCTAATGGCAAGAGATTTAAAGGCAGAATAGTATATTGGACATCTATATAGATGTCCTTATTTATTATCAAAAATCATACATAATGAAAAAATATAACGTTTAATTTGGTAGCTCTTCTTATTTGAGAGCGATTAATATCAGAAGTAAAATTGTGATATTTCTGATTTATAATTATAATTAACCTTGTGGGGTATATGATTAGGAGGTTATGTTTAATGCTTAACTTTAAAAAGATACTTATGAGTATTTTGGGCTTGTTGATGATTACTACTTTAGTTGGATGTAATCCTTTTGATAGTAAGAATGCAAATAAGCAAGCAGCAGATGAAGAAAAGATTGATAAGGTTCTTCAAGGCTTTGAAAGAATGAAGACAGGTGAAATACACATCGTTAATACAGAAGATGGTAAACATTCTACTCCATTGCCAGGACAACCAGCTACGTATCACAATGAAAAGGAATTTACGGGTACATTTTACCTAAGACAAGATCTTATTTTAGGTAAATTTAAGAACGAAGCTGGTGTTGTTTACGATTATTATTATGAAGATGGTGAGTTATACTATAAATTAGAAACTCAATCGCAATGGAAACGCAAGAAATACGATACAGATAAACATGAAAGACCAGTTGGAATCCAGCGTGATACGATTTCATATTTCAGAACAATAGAAGATCAATTTACAATTACAGAAGATAAAGAAACTATCACAATACATTATCAAAAATTCTGTATAGATTCTTGAGTCAAAATTCAGTATTTATTTGCTACATCAGCAAATAATCGCTTTCATTTTTCCCTGTGATAAAAGTGC
>CAKMPP010000044.1 GCA_927911475.1 uncultured Solobacterium sp.
ATAGGTCAAAAAGTACGCGTTTGCCGTATTCGTTTAGGCTTTCTGCTAGGTGCGAAATTGATCCTTTGCCAAAATAGAGTTTGGTCGGAATGTAATGTTCAAAGTTCTCCATTGTATGTTCTCCTTGTTTATAGCGATACAAATCAATTATTCAAAGTTTACTTTGTTATTGTCGAAACTTTTAATTTTTGCAAGGCTTTCGACACGATAGCCTTGTTTACGTAGCTTCTCGCCACCACCTTGGAAGAGTTTTTCTACACAGATGCCAAGTCCTACAATTTTTGCGCCGCTTTGATTTGCAATATCGATCAGTCCATCTGCTGCTAAACCATTTGCTAAAAAAGTCATCGACAATCAAGATATGATCATCCTCATTCAAGTAGTCTTTGAATACTGTAACCATGAAATCTTTGTTATACGTGTAGGAATGTACATGAGAAGTATATACACCCTCTCCAATATTCTTCGATTTTGCTTTCTTTGCGAAAACAACAGGTACGTGGAAACGTTGCGCAATTGGTACTGCAACCGCAATACCAGAAGCCTCAATTGTCAGGATACGTGTAATCTTGTCATCCTTATATAGACGGTAAAATTCATCTGCCATCTTATCGAGCATCTCCACATCAATTTGATGATTCAGAAAACTATCTACCTTTAAAATGTTACCTGGAAAAACCTTACCATCTTGTAATATCTTTTCTTCTAACTCTCTCATAGGTTATATAGTTTTGTATACTTCTCCTCAAGATAATCTAGGTAGTAATTCACATTGAATTCTTCCCCGGATACCATCTTCATTAGCTCTGGCGCTTCATATCTAAAGCCATACTTATGGATATGTTCCTTAAGCCAGTTCATGATGACATCATATTGGTTATTGCTTAGTAATGTATCTACATCTAAGTCTTTACGCATTGCATGCATGTATTGTGCCGCAAATGCAGTTCCTAGTGCGTAAGTTGGGAAGTAACCAAAACTACCATCTGACCAGTGTACATCTTGTAAGATACCTACTTTATCATTTGGTACGTCAACCCCTAAGTATTCCTTATACATCTTATTCCAAGTTTCATTTAGGCCTTCTGTGGAGATTGTTCCGTTGAAGAGTCCCTTTTCAATTTCATAGCGAACTAAGACATGTAATGGATATGTTAATTCATCTGCCTCTGTACGAACGAAGGATGGTTTTGCGACGTTGATAGCTTCATAGAATTCATCAAAGGATACATTGCCTAACTGAGTTGGGAATGTTTCTTGAAGTTTTGGATAGTGATATTGCCAGAAAGCCGTTGTACGCGCTAGGTAGTTTTCACACAATCTAGATTGTGATTCATGCATACCTGATGAAATTCCTTCGGATAGAATCATACCATCATACTTAGAATCTACATCATGTTCATAGTATGCATGTCCTACTTCATGTACTGTAGATAGTACTGCTGAAATAACATCATTCTTAACGTACTTCGTAGTCGTGCGGCAATCATTTTCGCATGTCCATGATGTAAATGGATGTTCCGATTCATTCTGATATCCCCATGATGAATCAAAGTGTAGATACTCAAGTAATTGTGTCATGAATTTCTTTTGGTCTTCAATTGGAAATTCCTGATGTAGGAATGCTTCATTCTTTTTGTTTGGCTTGTGTAACCTTTTGAATCAGTGGTACAAGTCTTTCCTTTAGTGCCGCAAAGAATACATCATACTTTTCTTGTGTCATTCCTGGTTCATAGTCATCAAGCATCTGATCGTATAGATTCTTATCGCTATTACGATAACGATACATCTTCTTACTGACTTCGATAATCTTCTTTAAGTATGGTTCAAAGATAGAATAGTCGGATTGTGACTTTGCGTTGATCCATGCATCAAAGGATTCATCGCGTAGCTTTTGATATGCGACAAACTCATCCTTTGGAATGCACATCGTATCCATTGCTTGTTTGTAGTAGAGCTCTACTGCGCGCTTGTTATCACCATCAATCTGCGGGTCATCCTTTAATTCCTTTAAAAGTTGAACCATTGCTGGATCTGTTTCAATCGAGAATAATTCTCCTGCAAGATATGCTGAGCGCTCATCACGATAAGCAGCTCCTGCGAATGGTGCGACTGTCTGTTTGTCTATACTAATGATTGCTAATGCCATCTGATATGCAGAACGGCGAAATATCCAATCTTTATATTGTTGTAATTTCTCTTCGTATGTCATGATATTTCCTCCTTTTTCATTGCGTTTATCATACACCCAGCAACTATCTTTCGGCACTTATAACGCAATGTTTGTTACATACAGTATAGCCTAATCCTGTGATAAGTCTGTATTATTTTTTCTTTCCTATTGAAAAGAAAAACAGGAGTTATCAAACTCCTGTTAGATTACTTTTGGAAGTACTGTTTTAATTTAGCGATGATTTCATCCAGTGCTACACCTGTACGCTCGGACATCTTTTCCACTGTAGCCTTTGGCAACATTAATTCTCGCTAGTGGAGTATCAAGTGCTCTAAACTTATCACTGATTGTAAAGAGATACTGTTTTAGATTTGGGTCAGCTTCCAATAAATCCTTTAGCTTTGTCTCTGGTGTAATGCTTTCAGGATCAATCTTAGAAGAACTTGTAGCCACTGGCTTTTCTTCGACTGGTGCAGGTTGTTCTTCTTCAACGTTACCATGTTCTTGGTTAGACCATGTAAGTAGTGTTTGGGAACCTGTTAATGCACGGATGTGTGTGCAATCCTGCATCATTTCTAGGATACCTCTAAATTTGCCATCTTCATCTCTTACCGCAACATACTTGATGTAGATGAAGATTTCTGGTTTGTTAATCCAGAATTCAGCTTCATTTTGTTCACCACTTCTAAACTTTTCGATGATTTCTTCAACGATATGAACACTCTTCTTTGGATGACAGTTCTTTACATCACGACCGATAACGTTCTTAGAACGTGGGAATACACGGTGCTTTGTGTCTGTGTAGAAGCGTACAATTTCGTTTTCATCGACGTATGATAAGTCAACTGGCATATGTTGATATACCAAGTTGATTTGTTCAAGTGTCATCTTACCAGTCTTTACATCGAACTCTTGGTCGTTTCCGATGTGGTAGCCATACTTACCAAGTAGGTTTGCAAGTTCATTTGTAAATCCTTCTGTTGGTTTTGAAGATGCTGATGTTTCTGTCTTTGTTGGTTCAACTGTGATATTTGCAAAACCAATTTCTTGATCACCTAACTTCATATGCTCAAATTCTTCTGCAGAAATTAGAGCTAGGGAGGTTGGATAAAGTACAGTTTCTTCCTTCTGCATTAAGTCTCTTACGTCTGCTACAACTGTGCTTTGTAGTTCGATGAATTCATTTTCCTTGCCCTCTTTAATTAAGTTATAAGCTTGTGTGATTTCATCACGGATAAAGTCATCTAATGTCCACATTGTCGTTGTAGGACGTGTGAAGCCTTTCTTTTCAAGCACTGGATATAACTGATTCTGCTTGCGAGAAAGATGCTTACGCCACTGGATAATCTGGTCATATAATTCAAACCATTGATTCTTGATAACCGGGTATTGCACAAGGTCCTCTACGGATAATAAAAGTTCCTTCATCTTTTCGTTTTCACGATAGTAACATGCGATAGGATGTTCCTCAGGTAAATTTGGTTTACTTGTATTTAAGATGCCATCAAATAAGTCTAACATCGCTTGGATGTCTTCCTTACGGCATTGATCATCGACTTCTTCTTTTAATTCTTGTTCGATTAATGCTACTTCATATGGTTCTAAAGACTGCACCTTCTCTTTGAGAATTGCACGTGCTTCGTCCATTGTAAGCTTTCCTTCATCATATGCATTACGTACTTCAAAAAACTGTTTTTTAGTTTTTTCCATCATTTAACATTATTTTAAATATTCTTTCATATCAGACACCTCCTGTTAGTATCAACAAACTAACTGTATCAATTATCTTTTATTTTGTCATTTGAGATTATCATATTTTTTCTTAGTGTAAAAAAGACCATAACTTTCGTTATGATCTAGTATGAATCATTTTGTTTATTCTGCACCTGTAACTGTCATGCCTTCTATGCGTGTTACGGATGGTACGACTAGGTTATTGTACTGTACTGTTTCTTTCGACATGTATAGTTCTTTTACGTAGTCGTTCATACTTCCGGATAAAGATCCTCCAGAAACAACCGTTACCTTATCGTCGTCATGTAAGTATCCTAGACGGATTTCACCAAAGACATTTCCTGTAACTGGATCGACTTGGAAATCGGAGAATTCTACAACTTCTAAATACTTACCTGTACGAAGTGTAGCCTCATCCTTTTGACCACCTGATACAACGACGTTAGAAATCTTGAAGCTATCCTTGAGGTTCATATAGCTAGCAAACATACAGCCACCCCAGTATTGCGTTGGAATGTTTGCGTCTAAGAGTGTTACTTCACGGATTGGTGCACCTTCATCATCGTAGTTAAAGTTTTCAGAAGAGTTTGGTAATTCCTTCACTGTCTTTAGTGTTAGCTTATCACCCTTTACATCTTGTGCAATGGCTTCGCCAATCTTCCAATCACTAAGCTTACGATAAACACTAGCTGCTGCTAACTTTTGAATAAAGTATTGATAAATGCTTGTAGAATCGCTTGTACTAAAGATAACAGCCATCTTTGGTAATTTAGGTGTAGGTACTGCACTCAAACGGTCTTTACCATACTGTAAAGTCTTAGTGACGTCACGTGTTAAACCTTCTTTATCGCAACCTCCAGAGTTGTACATACGATAGAGTTCAATTTCATGTCCATCTTTACGAGCATTCACAACTGCTTCTACCATGGAGTTTGGATATGTCTCACAAAGGTCAACGCCTTCGGAGTTTACATAACGACGTTCTACTTCGTTAACGAAAATTTCATAACTGTTGATATCTTCTGTTTCTGTTTCATGAATCGAACGCATTGTTGTAATAAAGTCTTCTGCAACCTTTGCAATATCAACTGTCTTTTGATTAGATACTACTTCCTGACTTGGCTTTACAAGGGAATATGCCTTGTTTTTGACAAAACCTGCAGTGTAGATGAGTTGTTCTACTTTACGCTTGATATCTTCAATGGAATCTGTTGGATTAATTTCATCGCTTGCACTTCCAAGTGCTTCGCCGTTATCTAATGAACGGTGTACTGTAAGTCTAATATGCTCTACATCTTTTGCGCGGTTTTGATCTAAATCATGACGAATGAAGTAGAATTCCCAGCCACGTGTTTTTGTGTCTGTGATTTCCCAAGCATCAGCTTTAGATTCTTTTAGAATTTCAATGATCTTCTCTAACATTAGCCTAATCTTCCTTTCGTCTTTAAGTATGGTCCGCCATCACTGACTTTAACCCATTCCTTATGGCCCTTACCACATGCACCACAACCATAGACACCACGGTCTCCTGATACCATTGAAACATTACCTAATACTTCTGTAACGTATCCTGTCATAATAACTGGCCCAACAATCTTACCTGTTAACTTACCGTCCTTGATTTCGCGACCAAGCTTGAGGATACATTGAATACCCCAGTGCTTTGGATCTTCCATGCCAGAGGACATACCTTCTAGTAAGTATCCATGTTTCACGGACGCAATCATATCTTCAACTTTATCTGTACCAGAGTCAAAGAGCGTATTTGTCATACGTGTATAAACTTTATGTTCATAGTTTTGACGCTTACCGTTACCAGTTGGCTTTACACCTAAACGTAGTGCGCTTAACGCATCACAGATACCACTGCGTAAGATACCGTTTTCGATTTCCACAACATCTCCTGCAAGTGTACCTTCATCATCAAACGCAAAGGAAGTTACGTTCTCTGCACAAAGTGCACCTTCATGCATGGTTACTAGTTCACTACCTACTCGCTTGTCGATAAAGTCTTTCCCCAGTGCACGGTTTTTCACAAACATATCCATCTCTACACCATGACCAAACGCTTCATGTGCGATAAGTCCTGATACTTCTGGTGTAGTGATGATTTCATATTCACCTGGTTCGATTGGATCAGCAGTTAATACTTCTTTTGCGAATGTAACCGCATAATCAATCTTATCCTTTAACTGTGTAAATACCTCAGGTCCACCTAAAGCAGATAGTCCTTGATAGCCAATTTCATTTTTGCCATCCATCACGATGATTGGTGCGACTACACCTTCGCAATATACATAGCTCTGTCTTAAATCACGGTTGGCTGTTAAGAATAATTTTGAAACATGTGTGGATTGTGCAATCACCATGCAGTCAACAACATTCTCATCCTTACTAATCGCCTCAAGTGAATAAGAGTTTAAGTCATTTACTAACTTTTCAATATCTGTATTTTCAGGTAACTGTTCACATTCCTTTTCCACAAAAAGTGTTAATGGTTCATCTTCTAACTTCTCTGTGTTGAATACAGCTGTCTTTGTGAGTTTTAATACTGCTAGTTGTGCATCGAGTTCCTTTTTAATCTTGTGGTAAGTTTCCTCGATAGATTCCGCATCAAAATGATTAAATGCATATTCGCTATATAAACCATCTTTATAGACACGTACAACACTACCGCGTTCTGTCGTTAGATTGGAAGAACTGATGACTTTCACCTGTTGAGAGATGCGAATCGCAAAGCCCTTGGAATCTGTCGAAAGAACACTGACATAATCATAATCTTTGCCCAGTTTAGACACTAATTGTTTTAAACTTGGCGCAAGTGTATTTAAATATTCTGAAAATGGTGCTTTCATAATTTTTTCATCCTTTCATTTTGCTTTATTGTACATCAATTTATCTTGCTTGGACATTCGATTTTTGTAACATCTCATTGCATTTTCATTGTTTTTTTGCTAGAAATTATTAAAATTGATGACAAATGACAATTATAAGGCGTGGACATACACGGCTTTTTGCATTTTTAGACTTAGAGGAGGATCTACTATGCGTATTGGTATGGATATCGGATCAACAACCATCAAGTGCGTTGTACTGGATGAGAATGATCAAATCATCTATTCCGCATATGAAAGACATTACAGTCACATTCTTGAAAAGACACGTGAACTGTTAACGTCTTTAAATGATACATATTTAAAAGGTAAGAAAGCATACTTTGCGATTTCCGGTTCTGCCGGAATGGGATTAGCTGATAGTTGTGGTGTTAGTTTCGTACAGGAAGTATTTGCGGACCGTGTTGCGGCAAACCGACTAAACCCTGGTACTGACTGTATCATCGAACTTGGTGGTGAAGATGCCAAAATCTTATTCTTAACAAATGGTACCGAAGTTCGTATGAATGGTTCTTGTGCAGGTGGTACTGGTGCCTTCATCGACCAGATGGCTACCCTATTAAAGATGAGTGCTGATGAGATGGATAAGGCTGCTCAACAAGCAACACGTAAGTATACGATTGCGGCTCGTTGTGGTGTATTTGCAAAGAGTGACGTACAACCATTAATCAACCAAGGTGCTTTAGCGAGTGATATTGCGGCTTCTATTTACCAAGCAGTTGTAAACCAGACCATTGCCGGCCTTGCCCAAGGACGTCCAATCTCTGGAAAGATTTTATACTTAGGTGGACCACTTACATTCTCTAAGTGTTTACGTGATAGTTTCAACGAAACACTCAAGATTGAAGGTGTCTGTCCTGAAAATAGTCTTTTATACGTTGCCCTAGGTGCTGCATACTACGCAGATAAGGAAGTTGTCTTTGATGATGTTGTCAAAGGCTTAGCCAACTATGGTAAAACTGCAACATACGCAAGTTTACCAGCCCTATTTAATAACGTAGAAGAATATAACGAATTTAAGAAACGTCATGCAAAGGCTAGCGTTCCACGCGTAGACTTTGATGAAAATACTGGCCCTGTTCATATTGGTATCGACTCAGGTTCGACAACTATTAAAGTTGCGGTCATTGATGATAACGCAAACCTACTTTATACAGACTACCAATCTAACAGTGGTAACCCACTACCTATCGTCATTGAAGTCTTAAAGGGTTTATATGAAGCACATCCAAACCTTAAGATTCAATCTGTAACAACAACTGGTTATGGTGAAGCCTTAATGACACATGCATTACATACTGACTTTGGTCTTGTTGAAACAGTTGCACACTTTACAGCTGCGAAACACTTCATGCCAGATGTAGACTTCATCATGATATCGGTGGTCAAGATATGAAGTGCTTTAAGATTGAAAATGGCGCAATCTCTGACATCTTCTTAAATGAAGCTTGTTCATCTGGTTGTGGATCGTTCTTACAGACATTCTCTGAAGCTCTTGGTTATAGCGTTAAGAACTTTGCACAAGAAGCACTCTTTGCAAAGCAACCAGTTGACCTTGGCAGCCGTTGTACAGTATTTATGAACTCCAGCGTTAAGCAGGCACAGAAAGATGGTGCAGGCTTTGACTGTATCTCTGCTGGTCTTTCCATTTCTGTCGTTAAGAATGCATTATATAAAGTTATTCGTACTTCAAGCCCTGAACAACTTGGTAAAAAGATTGTTGTACAAGGTGGTACATTCTATAACGAAGCTGTATTACGTGCCTTTGAAAAAGAGATGGGTGTAGATGTTGTACGTCCTGATATTGCTGGTTTAATGGGTGCGTATGGTGCCGCACTACATGGTAAAGAACACAGTAAGCCAGGTACCATTTCTTCCATCCTAACGCTAGAAGAACTCAACAACTTCACACAGAAGGTTCAAAA
>CAKMPP010000045.1 GCA_927911475.1 uncultured Solobacterium sp.
CGGTGCATTGCGAATGAGGGAATTCACTTCGTTCTTAGTACAGTATTATCAAGATCATCCATCCTGCTCGTGAACTTGTATTGCCGATGGAGTTAGATGTTACAGCATTGCAGGAAGTATTAGATATGCCTATCTTCCAACCTCAAAAAGGATATAAAGTAAAACTCTTAGATATGTGTATTGAAAATGCAAAAAAACAATTGGATCTTAAGTTTAATGCGGTCGCAAGACAAGATACACTAACAGAGCAGGCTGTAACACAGCTATGTGACATTGCAAAACACCCAATGAATCGTGTTGAGTTATTCGATAACTCTCATATTAGTGGTACATTCACTGTTGCCTCATGTGTGGTATATGAAGATGGTTATCCTGATCGTAAGAGTTATCGATTATATAAACTTCATACAGGAAACTCTGATGTAGATTCAATGAAAGAAGTTATCTATCGTAGATATTTCCGCATGTTAAAAGAGGGGACACGTTTACCAGATGGAATTATTGTCGATGGTGGTAAAACACAGATTGATGCCGCAAAGGAAATTCTGGATTCACTGGATTTATCAGACTCAATCAAATTAATGGGTTTGGTAAAGGATGATAAACATAGTACCAATGCCTTAATGGATACCAATGGGGATACTTTTGAATCGATAAAGATTCAGGGTTATTCTTCTTATTAACGCGTATGCAAGATGAAGTTCACCGCGTAGCGATTACTTATCATAGAAAACTACGTGCAAAGGCTCAGACAAAATCTGTATTAGATGAGATTGCTGGTGTGGGTCCAAAACGTAAGAAACTATTATTAAAAGAGTTCGGCAACTTTACAAATCTAAAAGCTGCAACAGTTGAGGATATTTCGAAGGTTGTACCTAATGAAGTTGCGCAAGCAGTATATGATGCTATACATCAAACATATGAAAATACCGATGCATAAGCACCGGTATTTTTGTTAATTGGTAAAGATGCGTTTAATGATTTCGCTGTTAGCACGTTTAGCAAATTCACGTTTACCAGCAGCTGCGTAGCCCTTTAATCCCTTTAGTTCATCATTTTGGCGATAGGTGAGAATGATAGAAACTGCAATTGGAAGAAGAATTTTAATTAACTTATTTTGCATTGTCTTCTTTGCTTTTTTCTGTTCGTTAATTGCATTTGATACATACTGAAGATGATCAGCCTTGTCTTTGATAACTTGAATACTGACATTTGTAGTTTTCATTGTTTTTAAAAAAATTCATTGTCTTTAACAAGAATATGATCAGATAACATATGAGAAATGCGCATGCGGCATATAAGAAATACATGTTGTAGGGATAAATATTCATATAAATACGCTCCTTAATGGTATTTTAACATGTTTATCTCTTTTACGTATGACAAAGATTCATTATAATAGTTACAACGGTGAACGAAATGTCAAAAGATATTATATTGGTGAGTGACTCTCATAGACAAACGGAATGTTTAAAAGAGATTCGTGAGATGTATCCAAATGCGTATGCATACTTACATGCGGGTGATAGTGAGCTACCTAAGCAGTTAACAGAGGGATATGCATGTGTGCAAGGTAATTGTGATTACTATGGGGATTATGAAACTGAACTTGTTTGTGAAGTAGAAGATCATCGCATCTTATTAGTGCATGGTCATCATGATATTGGATATGGTTCGTTATTTGGTCTAGTACAACGTGCAAGAGAGCGCGGTTGTGATATTGTATGCTTTGGACATACACATGTTCCATTTGATGAGCAGTTTGAAGAGGTGCATTTATTTAACCCTGGCTCACTTAGCTATAACCGTGACGGTTCTAAGCCATCGTATATGATTTTACATTTTGATGGAAAACAAGTATCTGCAGAATTAAAACGATATAAAATGTAAATTTAATCTTGAAAACTGATAGATATTTTGATATATTATTTGTGCTGTCCTCGTAGCTCAGCTGGATAGAGCTCACGCCTTCTAAGCGTGTGGTCAAGAGTTCGAATCTCTTCGAGGACGCCATATAGAAAAGATACCGTCGGCAATCAGTCGGCGGTTTCTTTCGTTTAGGAGGCTATATGACAAATTACTATGATGAAATCCTTACGGAGATTGAAAATTTAATCAAAGAAGGAAAATATGGTGATGCAAATTTCTTGGCTCAAAAAGAGTTAAACATGCCATATATTCCAGTTGATGTTGAACAAAAATTGAAAAGTTTTAAAAGAGAATTGAACTATCATCTCAGTGATGAAAAAGAAATACGAGAAGATAGTTTGGATTCGCTATTGAGAAAACTGAAAGGAAAACCAAAGTCACAACTAGCGGCTGCTAGTGTATTAGTAACAAGAAATCTAAGAGAGTGCCTGATAGAGATTAAGGATTATCTTTCAAAAGATCCTTGTCCAGAAGCGGCTGCATTATTGATTGAAGGTTTAGCTGAACAAGAAATATCTGATGAATTTACACTCATTAAGAATGGAGTAGAATACACATTCTGGTCTGATGATATTATTCCTGTACATAAGTCTGAAGGTTTCTTGAAGGCACAATCCTATCTAAAAGATTGGTTAGAAAATGATCATCCAGATTTCTATGAGATGGCTAAGACATTATTAATTCATGAAGTATATTTGTTCTTGCCATTATCATATGATGAAGATGAAGCAGAAGATTTAGCACTTGCAATGTTGAAGCAAGTATCCGATATGATGGATGAAGGAGAAATCTATCGAAAAGTTTCTAAACAACTTGCATATGCGAAAACATTGCATTGACTTTCTAGCCTAAACTTTGTAGGATATTAGCAGGCATAGTGGTCGAGTGCTAAAATCGACCGTAATATAGTAAAAACATAGCCGAAATATTGTATCTTTGGTATAATATGCAAGCAATAAAAAAAGCGAAAAGGAGTTAATAAGATGTCAAATTGGACACTCAAAGAAAAATCAGTTGGAGATTTAACAGTTAAAATTGAAGGTAAAGAATGGGCAGATGCAGTAAAGAAGGCATTCAATAAGATTGCTAAGAATGTATCTATCAACGGTTTCCGTAAGGGACAGGCACCTAAGGCTTTAATCGAAAAGCGTGTTTCTGATAACGAAAGATTCATCACAGCTGTGGATGATAACGCAAACGAATGGATGCGTGCAGCTTTAGCAGCTGAAAACTTAACACCAATTAGCCAACCACAGTTGGATATCAAGTCAATCGACGCAAATGGTGTTGAATTAGTATTTACATTTGCAGTAATGCCTGAAGTTAAGTTAGGCGATTATAAGGGATTAGAATACAATCTTGAAGAAGTTGCTGTTGGTGATGAAGAAGTTGATGCAGAATTAAACCGTATGCGCGAGCAGTATGCAGAAGTTCAGACTAAGGATGGCGCTGCAGCTGAAGGCGATACAGTAAATATTGACTACGAAGGATTCAAGGATGGTGTTGCATTTTGATGGTGGTAAGGGCACTAACTATGACTTAGTATTAGGTTCTCATTCCTTCATCCCTGGATTTGAAGAACAGTTAGTTGGCGTTAAGGCTGGTGAAGAAAAGGAATTAAATCTTACATTCCCAGAGAATTACCATGCTGATGATTTAAAGGGCGCAGCTGTTGTGTTCAAAGTTAAGGTTAACGAAGTTAAGACTAAGGTATTACCAGAAGTGAATGATGACTTTGCAAAGGATGTAAATGCTACTGGTGTTGAAACAGTTGCTGACTTAAAGAACATGATTCGTACACGTATCGAAGATGGTAAGAAGTCACAGGCTGAAAACAAGGCTGATACAGCATTAATGGATAAGTTAGTTGAAAATGCTGAAATTGACTTACCAGAAGTTCTTGTTGAAGAAGAAGTTAACAATCAGATTCAACAGTTAGCACAACAGATTTCTCAGTATGGTATGAATTTCAACCAATACTTATCCATGATGGGCAAGAAGATTGAAGATGTTCGTGCTGAATACACAGAAAATGCAACTAAGACAGCGAAGTTAAGATTAATTCTTGAAGAGATCGCTAAGGTTGAAGGCTTAGAGCCAACTGAAGAAGATCTTGAAAATGAATATAACAACATCGCTACACAGTACAATATGCCAGTTGACCAAGTAAAGGCATATATCAGTGTTGATATGTTGAAGCGTGATGTACGTAACGAAAAGGCTTATGCATTTGTTAAGGAAAATGCTGCTGGTGGTAAGAAGCCTGCAAAGAAGGCTGCTAAGAAGACAACACGTAAAAAGAAGAGCGAAGTAGAGGAATCTGCTGAGTAATTCGTTTACAATATAGATTGTTAATAAGACGCTGCTCGCGTCTTATTTTCAAAAGTGATTCAGGAGGTATGAATATGAGCGAATTAGTGAATGTTCGTGTGCCTGTCGTATGTACTAGAGGAATTGTCGTATTCCCTGGACATGATGTAATGATTGAAGTAGGAAGACCAAAATCAATCAATGCCGTGAATGAGGCAGGTGCCTCATACGACAGTATGGTTTGGCTTGTTTGTCAGAATGATATTATGGTAGACAATCCAACAGAGAAGGATTTATATACAGTCGGTACAATTGCAAAGATCAAAGTTGTACGTAAGAAGGAAGGCTTCATGCGTGTGACTTTTACTGGTATGCGTCGTGCAAAACTTGCAAAACTTTACGATAGTAAAGAGTTAATGTATGCGGATGTCATTCCATTAAACGATTCTTATGGTGATAAGAGCGAAGAATATGCATTGGTGAAGAAGGTTGTAGATAAACTAGAAGGAATGACGCAGGTAGCTGCAGTTTTCCCACCAGAAGTTGTGCAACAACTTTCTCTTGGTGTAAATGCAGAATCACTAGGTGATCAATTTGGTCAGTACTTTAGTTTATTTGACCAAGCAACGCGTCAACGTTTATTAGAAACAACAAACGTCAATGATCGTTTATTGTTAATTGTGGAAGAACTTGAGAAACAGCAACGTTATTCTGAACTTGAAACAGTGATTAATGATCGTGTGAAAGAGCGTATCGATGATGGTCAAAAGGAATACTATCTTCGTGAAAAATTAAAAGCAATCAAAGAAGAACTTGGTGATGTTTCTAATATGACAGATGATGTCGCTGAGTTACGTGAGAAGATTGAAAAGAATCCCTACCCAGAACATGTAAAGCAAAAAGCACGTGAAGAATTACGTAAGTATGAGATGCTTCCACCAGGTAGTGGAGAAGCAAGTGTTTCTCGTAACTACTTAGATTGGTTGTTAACAGTTCCATGGTGGCAAACAACAGAAGATATTGAAGACTTAAAGGCAGTTCGTAACGTTCTTGATGAAGATCATTATGGTCTAGAGAAAATCAAGGATCGTATTATGGAATATTTAGCTGTAAAGCAGATGACACAATCCCTTAGCAGCCCAATTCTTTGCTTAGTAGGTCCTCCAGGTGTTGGTAAGACTTCTTTAGCGAAGTCGATTGCACGTGCGTTAGATCGTAAGTTTGTAAAGATGTCTGTTGGTGGTGTCGTGATGAAGC
>CAKMPP010000046.1 GCA_927911475.1 uncultured Solobacterium sp.
GACTTTTTACGATTCGTTTGTTTCTGATTCATATTAACGAACACCTCCTTCTTCCAGAATTTCCTCAGTACCTTGTTTATTCTGAGATAGATAAACTTCACGGTAGATTTGATTTGTCTTTAGTAATTCTTCGCTTGTACCAATCGCATCAATCTTACCGCCATCTAAGACGATAATACGGTCTGCATCTTCTACAGATGAAGTTCTTTGGGCAATAATAATCTTTGTTGTTTCTGGAATATATTCTTTCATTGCCTTACGGATAATTGCGTCTGTCTTTGTGTCTACAGCAGAGGTTGAATCATCCATAATTAAAATCTTAGGTTGTTTTAAGAGTGCTCTTGCGATACAGAGTCTTTGTTTCTGACCACCAGAGACGTTTTGTGCCACCCTGTTCAATCCAAGTATCATACCCATCAGGCATCTGTTCGATAAACTCATCTGCACAAGCCAAATGACATACACGCTTCACTTCTTCTAATGTTGCGTCCTTATTACCCCAACGGATATTATCCGCAATCGTACCTGAGAATAATACGTTCTTCTGTAACACCATCGCAACAGAATCACGTAATGTCACGAGGTCATAGTCTCTAACATCTTCTTTACCAACCCGAACTGTACCTTCAGTAACGTCGTATAGACGTGGAATCAGCTGTACAAAAGAAGATTTTGCAGAACCTGTTCCACCAATAATACCAATCGTTTCACCAGATTTAATATGGACATCGATATTTTCAAGAACTGGTCTTTCTGCTGTAGGTGAATATTTGAAACGTACATGATCGAAGTCAATAGAACCGTCCTTCACTTCTGTAATCGCATTTTCCTTTGAAGTGATAGAACTCTTCTCATTTAATACCTCAACAATACGCTTGCTTGATTCTTCAGAGAAAGTAATCATCACAAATACCATCGATAACATCATTAAAGAAACCATGATTTGGAATCCATAAGTCATCAAAGTAGATAACTGTCCTACATCTAAGCTTGTCGCATTTGTTTTGATGATCATTTCAGAACCAAACATCAGCACAAATAACATAACCGCATAAATACTTATCTGCATTAATGGGTTGTTCAAAGCGATAATCTGTTCTGCACGTGTAAACATTTTACGAATATCATTTGATGTCTCATCAAATTTCTCGATTTCATAGTCCTCACGTACAAATGATTTCACGACACGAATACCCTTTACATTTTCTTCTACGATACGTGTAATCTTATCAAAGAGAGGAAATCCCTTTTTGAAGACTGGCATAACTGTTCTTACAATCAAATATAACCCAATTCCTAAGAACGGAATAATGATTAAGAAGATGACTGCCATTGTCCCACCCATAATATATGCCATTGTAAAGGAGAATATTAAATTGAGTGGAGCACGTACAGCAGTACGAATAATCATCATAAATGCCATCTGCACATTTTGAATGTCAGTCGTTAATCGAGTAACGAGTGATGCAGATGAGAACTTATCAATATTTGAAAATGAAAATTTCTGGATATTAGTGAAGATATCATAACGTAAGTTACGCGCAAATCCTGTACTAGCCTTTGCACAATAGATACCCGCTAAGTATCCACATAATAGTGAAAGCAGTGATAAGGCAACTAACTTCCATGCATATCCTAAAATCACTGATAAATCACAACCTGCTTTAATATCATTGATTAATAAGGATATTAAAAAATGGAATCAATGCCTCAATGATAACTTCACCTATTACAAAGGTTGGTGTTAGTATTGTTGCTAGTTTAAACTCACGAATACTTTTCATTAATTGCTTAACCATTTCTACCTCCTAAAAATCACTTGATTATTTTACACTATATTTTAAAGAAACATAAAGGAAAGATTTTTCATCTTTCCCTAATCATTCACTTTATAATACTCTTCTAATGTAAGTCCAGAATCATAGACTTTCTTGGCTTCTTCTACACCGATATATCTAAAACTCCACGGATTATATGCAATACCAGTAATCGTTTCTTTCCCACGAGGGAAACGGAAGATATACCCGTATTCATAACTATGCTTTAATAACCACTGATACGCGGCTGTTGATTCAAAGGAATCATCAATATCATGATTCCGATTATCATCAGATAAATCGACCGCCAAACCAAGTTGATGTTCACAAGCACCAGGAATCGCATCATATTGATCAGCTAATGTCTTACCATCAGTTGCTACATAAGTATTATACAATTCTAGCTGTTGCTCATATGAACGATAACCACTCACTAGGTATAAATTGATATTATCCTTACGAGCTGCCTCAAACATGTTTGTTAATGCAGTTGCAGCTTCACTACGTAAGTATTGGGTACCATTGGAATTCACATTAACTTTAGTCAAATCAGCTGGTATATATCCAGGATCAATTGGATGACTCTTATTTGTAATCTTCTGAATAGACGATACAGTAGTTGTATCGACTGTTGGTTTAACAGTTGCTTCAGGGGTTGGAGTAGGAGTAGGTGATGGTGTAGGACTAGGTGTAGTCTCTACAGAACTATTCTGACTCGACTGAATAACTGAAATACAATCTTTGCAATCTTTTTCAGATAAAGTACGCGGTGTAAAAAATATTAACTTAATCAATAATATAAATAAAACACCAAACAAAATTGAAAAAAGACCAATCAGTATGCGGATTCGTGATTGATATTTATCTGTGCTTTTCATGGATAATATTATAACATCTAAACCCATAAAAAGTATAAAAAAGGGAGAGCGATGGAAAACCATGCTCTCGATGACCCGGCAACGTGCTAGATTTGCTTGCGCTATTTTCGCCGCTACAGTGCTTAACTTCTGTGTTCGGGATGGGTACAGGTGTGGCCACTGCGCCATCATCACCGG
>CAKMPP010000047.1 GCA_927911475.1 uncultured Solobacterium sp.
CATTATTCCTAAAAGAATGGTGATATGACTTGACGAAAGCAGTGATTTCCAATACCATTTGTTGTGCATAAAAACCACATCAAGGTGGCTAAAATACAGCAAAAGTGATACATTAGCGATAGTGCTAATGTATTTTGTTTCTGTAGATATTAATTGAAGGTTTATTCAACTATGCAAAGGAATTTACAATGAAATATTTTATAAAACGTTTATTACGTACAATTCCTATTGTCATAGGAGTTACGTTAATTACTTTCAGTTTAATTTATCTTTCTCCAAGTGATCCTGCACACATGCATTTCCACCAAGCGGGAGCTCCGGCTACGGAAGAGATGGTGGAACAGTTTCGCCATGAACATCACTTGGATGAGCCTTTCTTTACCCAATATACAAACTGGTGGATTTCTTTCTTAAGAGGAGACCTAGGTACTTCTTATCAGGACAGTCGTCCTGTATCAGAAAAGATGATGAAAGCTGCTCCATATACAATCTCGATTGGAGTGAATAGTATGGTCTTAACGTTAATTGTTTCAATTCCACTTGGTATCTATTGTGCATATCGTAAGCGATCATTCCTTACAAAATTAGTGGATGCGATTACGCAAGTAGGCATATCGATTCCAACATTTATGATTGGTTTATTACTATTATATTTATTTACTTCTGTATTCCATATCTTTAGTGTTCTACCAAAAGATAGTACAGGTGTTATCATGCCTAGTTTAACCATCATGCTTGGTATGTCTTTTCGATACATTAAGCAGATTCAAAAGATTGCAAGTCGTGAACTAGAGAAAGATTATATGAAAGGTTTACGTGCAAGAGGGATTGGTACATTCTCGATTCTATTCCATACCGTTTTACGAAATGCGATGATTGAAGTTATTACGTTAACGGCAGTTTCTTTTGGGAGTCTTTTGAGTGGTGTTGCCTTAATTGAAACAATCTTTAACTGGCCAGGTCTTGGAAAGCTCTTGGTGGATGCAGTGATTAGTAAAGATATCCCAGTAATTCAAGGTGTTGTAGTTTGGCTTGTATTAGCGTATGTTGTTATCAATTTAGTGGCAGATTTATTCTATGGAATCTTTGATGCACGGATACGCTTAGGTGGTGATAGTCATGAAGCTTAATCGTAAACAATGGTTGATTATTATCATGCTTGCAGGATTACTACTATGTAGTGTTTTAATAGAAATAAGCTTATCGAAGGTAATTTCGGAATCAAATCTAGCAATTCGTTTACAAGCACCTAGTATTCATCACTTCTTTGGAACTGATGCTTTCGGTAGAGATGTATTTGTACGTACAATCGCAGCTGCCAATATTAGTATTTTCTCAACAATTGTGATTGTGATTATGGCTGGTGGATTTGGTATCTTTGTGGGTATGGTGAGTGGATATGCGGGTGGTCTTTTGGACGAAGTATTGATGGCTATCTGTGATCTTTTCTTAGCATTTCCACAGATGTTAATTGCTATTGCAATTGCAGGAATATTAGGTGGTGGACTACACAATGCGATGATTGCATTAGCAATTAGCGATTGGATGTTATTTGCTCGTTTGGCAAGATCGGCAACTTTAAAAGAGAAATCAGAATTATATGTTACTGCCGCAAGGTTTGCGGGATTAAGTGATATTGAAATTCTATTGAAACACATCCTACAAAACATTCGAAACTTATTGATAGTGACACTCACATTAAATTTTGCGAATATGTTATTGTCACTAGCGGGACTTAGTTTTTTAGGAATTGGTGTAAAAGTACCAACTCCAGAATGGGGTTCAATGATCAGTGAAGGAAGACAATATTTAACATCCGCACCATGGATTTCATTATTTCCGTGTTTGTTTATCTTCATCACTGTGTTTTTAATAAACCAATTCGCAAAAACGTCTACTTATCAGAAGGGGAAACAAAATGAAACGATTGATTAAAACAATATTTATAGCAGCATCATTATTAATATCTGCATGTACACCAACACAAAAAACAGATGAGGCTGTAAATCATACCATCCGCATTGGTACAGAACAGTTTACTGCATCTTTAGATTCTGCTTTAGAGTGGAATGGATGGTTTACCGTCCGTTATGGAATCGGTGAAACCTTATTTAAAGTAGAAGATGATATGCAGATCAAACCATGGCTTGTATCAAATGCTGAAAATATTGATACTAAAACATGGAAGTTAACACTACGTGAGAACATTAAATTCTCTGATGGCACAACAATGGATGCCAAAAGCGTAGTCGATAATCTACATCATATTGCACAAGAAAATGCAAGAGCTGCTTTTTTGCAGGGCGCAGAATATGAAATTGATGGTTATACAATCACAATTAAGACGATAGAACCACGTTCGACTTTACTCTCTGATTTAAGTGATCCAATGTTTGCAATATTAAATCTAGCTTCTAAGGAAGATAAGGCTACAATGCCAATTGGTACAGGTCCTTATAAAGTAAAGACATTTACAGCAGACCAAGAAATTGTATTAGAACCGAATAC
>CAKMPP010000048.1 GCA_927911475.1 uncultured Solobacterium sp.
GTGCATATGGGCTTTTTTGTTAGTGTAGTTTTTATTTATTACATATGCAGTGATTAATCAAAAAATCTTCACTGCATTCTCTTTATTTTTTTATCTCATTCTGTGTTTTCCAATTTGGGCAGTTTTTATTTGTATGGAGTAGGAGTCAAATATGATTATGTATTTGAACATTCATTCTATTCTAAATTTGCATTGGAAAAGCACATGTGGATTGTTGTGAAGTTTACATTATTATCAATTCAAGCTCTTATGCTTGCGGGTGTATTAGTTGGTGTGAAAGAACGTCAGTTTGTATTAACTGAACAGACAAATACATATCATTTGAAGAGAATTGGTAAAATATTATTCTGGATCTCTATGCCTGCATCAATGATTATGACGGCTGTGCAAGTATTATTTTCGGTTCGCTATGGTTATGAAGCGCTTCGAACTGGTAGCACAGGCGCAATATTGGGTAGTCTAGGTATCTTTAATCGTTTATCTATTTTCTATACACCATCATTGATTTTATTGTGGATATTAAACACAAATAAAAAGAAAACACAAATCATCTATGAATTATTGATGATTATTCATATTCTTGCGTACCTTGTGATTGGTCAACGAACAATTGGACTTGGTCTAGCGGGTACACTAATGTTAATGAAGATGAATAATGCTAAGAAGATGAAGTTTAGTACAACTCTAATTATTATCTTTTTAGGAGTTGGTTTGATGGGCTTATCGAATTATCTTGCGAATGCACGTTTAGCAGATGGTGGAGATATAGGTGGCTCAAGATCAATTTTGAGTGGTGTAATTAACTTTATAGGAAGTTGCGGATGGTCTTGTTTCCCATTGATGGTTGTTGTTGGAGCCTCACCGGAGTCAATGCCATTTACCAATGGTCTATCTTATTTAGCATCTATTATGGGTTTCTTCCCATCATTTGCTGATCCAAGTGGACTCTTACGAACAATTACGGACTCTGTAAATGAAGGTTGGTTAACTGCATATACAAAAGCAACTTTCGGTATTGGTTATAGTTTAACTGCTGAGGCATATCATAACTTTGCATGGTTTGGAGTTATCGCAATATTCTTTATTGGTGTAATTGTGGCGCTAATCCTGAATTGCACAAAAGAAAAGCTTTCTCCATTCCGTTACTATGTACAGATGTCAATGACATATGCGTTATTTACATTGCCACGAAGAGGAATCTATGACTTATTTAATTACCTGTTCTACTTTGTATTTGTGTTCTGGTTGTTAAGAAAAATCAGTATAGCAATCGATACGAAAAAGCCAGTAACAGAGTAAGGAGGATTCATGAGTAACATCAATGAACGTGTTGGTAGTGCCGCAAAGTGGTCTATCTTCACAGAAATTATTGTAAAGATTATATCTCCAATCACAAATATGATTTTGGCACGTATCTTAGTGCCAGAAGAATTTGGTGTTGTTGCGACGGTGACGATGATTGTATCGTTTGCGGATATTTTTACAGATGCAGGATTCCAGAAATATGTTGTCCAGCATCAATTTAAAACAAAAGAAGATGAAGATTTATCAATCAATGTTGCATTCTGGACGAATATCACAATCTCAATATTATTGTGGTTGTTTATATTCTTGTTTGCAGAACAGATTGCGACAGCTGTGGGTAATCCTGGACTTGGCAGAGTGATTTACATCGGTGCTGCAATCCTACCGATGACATCATTCAGTAGTATTCAGGCTGCAATTTTCCGAAAGAACTTAAACTACAAGGAATTATCCTTATCCGTATTATCGTAAAGTTTATTCCATTGGTTGTAACAGTTCCTCTTGCCTTGATGAAGTTCTCTTATTGGGCACTCATCATCGGTAATATTGCAGGTGAGTTATGTAATACATTATTGCTAACTTACTTCTCAACATGGAAACCAAATTTGATTTATCGCTTTGATAAGTTAAAGGAAATGTTGCATTTCTGTATGTGGAGTTTGATGGAAACAATCTCTTCATGGCTTGTCACTAATTCTGGTATCTTTGTACTTGGAACATTATTCTCTCAGTACTACTTAGGTATTTATAAGACAGGTACTACTATGGTGGCCCAGATTACTTCATTAATTTCTGGTGCGACTATCAGTGTCTTGTTTGCTGGTTTATCTCATGTACAACATAACTATGATGAATATAAGAATTTATATTTCAAATTCTTAAAGATGATTGGTATTCTTGTGATTCCACTTGGTGCCGGTATCTTGATGTATGGAGATGTTGTACGTAGTATCTTATTGGGTAGTAAGTGGGCAGATGCAGATTTACTAATCGCATTATGGGGCTTTGTCCTTGCGGAAAGTGTAATCTTTAATGATATGAGTGGTGTTGTGACTTTATCGAAGGGACAGCCAAAGCTCATCTTCTTCTCCAATATGGTACAAGCGGCAATCTTAATACCTTCGCTGTATTTTGCGGCACAGTATGGATTTACTGCGGTTGTAATCGCCAGCTGTATTGTTCGTTTACAACTTCCAATCATGCAGACAATTATTGCTTCTAGAATGTCTTACATTTCAATTAAGGATATCTTCTTGGAACTTAAAAACTATATCTTAGCTACGGTAATAATGGTTGCCTTTGCGTTTATCTGTCGTAACTATTTGGCAGGATATATTAATGTTTATATATCAATCGCAATATGTATTGTGATTTATTTTGGATGTCTCTATACAATTCCTGAGTCCAGACAAGAACTTGTTGGATATGTGAATATGATTAAGAGAAGAGGGAGAAAATAAATATGAAGGTTATTAGTTGTGCTTCTTACCATGGAACAGGTTCGAGTGCTATTACAGATTTTTTAGGCGAATTCGATAATGTTTGTTCAATGACAAATTATGAATTTCGTTTCGTACAAGATCCAGATGGAATTTCAGATTTAGAATACAACCTGGTTGAAAACCATAATCGTCATAATTCTGGACATGCATTAAAGAGATTTAAGAGATTAACAGACTTTAATGCAGGTACAAAGTTTAATAAGAGATATGAACCATTTTTTTGATAATCAGTATAAGAAGATTTCTTATAAATATATTGATCGTTTAACAGATTTCACATTTAAAGGGTATTGGTTTTATGATCTGTATGACAAGGGAACATTCTATTATTACCTGACACGTCTTCCAGAAAAAATCATGAGCAAATTACATGGTAGCCCAGAGGACGTTGTATTTACAAATCCACTACCAAATGAGATTACTTATTGTTCACATCCGACGGAAGAACAGTTTTTAACTTATACAAAAGAATATATCGATGAGTTATTGACGATTGCAAATAAGGAACACAAACCATATCTAATGGTTGATCAAATTGTACCGCCATCAAATATTCAAAGATTTGTTAGATACTTTAATGATATTAAGGTGATTGTTGTAGACCGTGATCCACGAGATTTATATATCCTTACAAAATATATGTGGAAGGATCCAGTGGTTCCATGTGAGAGTGTAGACTTATTTTGTAAATGGTTTGCATATATTCGTGAACATAGAAAAACAGAAGTATATGATCCAAAGTATGCAATTCTAGTTCAATTTGAAGATTTGATTTATAAGTATGATGAAACAACATCAAGAATTATGAATTGGCTGGGCTTAACAAAGGAACAACATGTTTCCCCGAAATCCGGATTTGATCCTGCAAAATCGATTAAGAATACAAAATTATGGATTAGACATCCTGAATATCAAAAAGAAGCTGAAGAAATTGCGAAAAAACTACCAGAATATTTATATGACTATGCGGAGTAGATTATGAAAAAGCGAATTGTTTTTGTATTAAATAATCTTCAATATGCAGATGGAGTAGCTAAGGTATTAGTTGAACTCTGCAATTTCTTGGATGAAAATTTATTTGATATTACGATTATTCCAATTTATCGATGCGATCCAGATTTTATTAAACTCTTAAAGCCTACTATACATATTCAGAAAACTTTGGGATTTTATTTTAGGGGACTAGATAAGATAGTAAATGCATTGCCAATCCACTTTTTGTACCAAAAAATAGTAGGTGGAAATTATGATATTGAAGTTGCATTCCAATATGGACTTGCGACAAGAATGATAGCAAATTCAACGAATCGCAATGCGATACATTACGCATGGATGCATGGTTATGATGAAGGCCTAACATTAAGAAATGAATATCCTAAGTTTGATAAAGTTTTCTGTGTTTCTAAGTTCAATGAAGAGCGATTACGTAAAGAGTCGAATGGTACAGTCAATGTTGAATGCTGCTACAATATCATTGATGAAAGTAAAATCTTGGAAGCATCAAAAGAAAAAAATATCGGAGGTTTCTTCAATGAAAACCTGTGTTTGTGGGCAGTGGGTAGACAGACACCAGAAAAGGTTTTTTACGTTACTTGTTGATTGTTGTTAAATCGCTTTAAAAAAAAGATGGCTATGTTTTTACACTTTGGCTTTATTTGGTGATGGTGTAGAACACCAACAACTAGTAGATAAGGTGAATAGCGAACAATTAGAAGATACTGTTAAGTTACTGGGAATTCAATCAAATCCACACAAATTCACATCTAAAGCCGATGTATTTATATGCTCATCTTTTAGCGAGGGTTATAGTACTGCTTGTGCAGAAGCTATTTTACAAGGTATACCTGTTATATCAACTGCTGTAAGTGGTGCTCAGGAAATCATCGGTGATAGTCAATGTGGAATGGTATGTCAATTAGATGATAACAGTCTGTATGAAGCTTTGAAGTATGTATTAGATAATCCAGAAATCATACATGAATGGAAGAAAATTCTAGAGACAACAAAGCTTAAATTTGGATCTGCTGAACGTGGAAAGAGAGCAAGCGGTATTTTCATATAATAGAATTACCTAAAAAATTATAACTAATTTGAAATATGTAATAGGGATGCCATATGGATGAAGATATATTCGTAGACATCCTTTTTAAATTGCAATAATCCTATTTGTGAAAAACTAGGGATAGTTGACCATTTTGGGTGTTGATAAAATCGGTTGTTGGAAGTTCAATAAACAGAATCATTTATGGTATAATCAATACGAATAATTTTTGGAGATTAGAAATGAAAATAGACTTAATAAAAGAAAGTTATGTAAATATCTCTGGTAATATTTATGATTCAGATTTTATAAATTTAGCAAATATTAAAGACGGAAAAATAAATTTTGATGAGAATACTTTATTTCTTTCTGAAAGTAAAAAGAAAAAGTTGAATGAACAACCCATAAAGAAAAACCTTGAATGTATTTATGTATTTGATTGTAACGGTTCTTATGGTTTGGTTGCATCCCTTCCGATTCAAGAGTATGTTGATGAGAGAATTAAGTGTCATGAACTCATTTTACCTGATACTGTACAGGGAATGATTGCTAACTCTCATATTTATAACTCTGAAACTGCACCTGTTCTGGTAACACATAAAAAAAAGATTGACTTAAAGAAATTTGTTACATCTGAGAAATTCACAAACAAATATGAATATCAAAATATTACCTTGTTTGAGTTTGTTGGTGATGAGGCAAAAAAGATTCTAGAACAATATGATGATATTGAGACAATGTATGTAGCTGATGGACATCATAGACTATATACAACATCAATGGTACGAAACAAAAAAAATATTCTAACTTGCTTTTTGGGATTTTCAGAAATTCAAATTCTGCCAATTAATAGGGTAATTAAGAATGTTGATGCGTCATCTTTTGAAAAAGCAAAGAATTTTATGGTAAATATGCTAGGAATCTCAACAGATGAAGAATTATCAAAAGGATATGTTAGAATCACATATCAAGATGATTCATTCTTAGTAAAATTAAAAGTTGTAGAGGGGGATTTGTTCTGGAATAACGATGTGTATAGATTAAATACGCAAATTATTTCAACAGCATTTAGAATTTTAAACTTCTCTAATGTTGAATATGTGATGCAATATGATTTGGAGAATAAGAAAAAGAATTTAGATAGTAAAGATGTACTCTTAGAAGTTACAGCATTATCTTTAGAAGAATTTTCTGAACTATCAGATAGTGGATGTATATTACCTCCTAAGTCAACATGTTTCGTTCCTAAGTTTCCGTCATTTTTGATTTTTAATAAATATAGATAAGGATAATGGTATGCAAGGATTAATATTAGCTGCTGGAATGGGCAGTCGATTAAAAAAACTAACTGAAAACAATACTAAATCAATGGTTGAAGTAAATGGTGTTTCTTTAATTGAAAGAATGCTACGCATTTTAGATTCAAAAAAATTATCAAGAATTATTGTGGTTACTGGATATAAAAGTGATTTTTTCATCCAATATATAAATGGTCTAAATCTATCCACAGAAATTGTATTTATCAATAATGATATTTACGATAAAACCAATAATATCTATTCAATGTATCTTGCTAAAGATGAAATGATTAAGGAAGATACAATAACATTAGAATCTGATCTCATCTTCAATGACGAGATGATAGATACAATTTTAAATGATACTAGAGAGAATCTTGCGTTAGTAGCAAAGTATGAACCTTGGATGGATGGCACTTGCCTTAAGATTAATGAAAAAGAAGAAATTTTAGATTTTATATCAGGGAAAGAGTTTAACTTTCATGATGCTGATCAATACTATAAAACAATTAATATTTATAAGTTCTCTAAGGACTTTTCAACGAAT
>CAKMPP010000049.1 GCA_927911475.1 uncultured Solobacterium sp.
ATTATAGAAACTTATTAACCAAATCCATCTGCACTATCTAATATTTATAATGAATTACTTCTTTATATTTATTAAATAGTTTTTTTATTGAACTCATCTCCGTGGTCCATATTTGCACTTGCAAATATAGGAATCATTTCACCATTGTTGCTTCTGAGATTAACTTTGCTGCTTCAGAAAAAATACTATTTAGAATTGTAGTACCAACAACCGTAGATGTAGGAGCTACTTTCTGAGGAGCATTTTCTATAGAAATACATGCATCCCCAATTTCTCCATGATTATCGATAATAATATCACATAAGTCATACATTTTCTTTCCTGAAGGATGACGTGATGTAACCTTTCTAGAATAAGACATATTTGTTATTCCAATAACAGTTACACCTCTCAATTTAGCTGTATTAGCCATCTCAATCGTTACAGGATTTCTACCTGATACCGAGTGAACAATTAATATATCTCCCTCTTTAAAGCCTACTGATTCAGCTATAGTTTCTCCATACCCAACCAGTCTTTCCATTTTACTTGTTAATGTTATTGGAGATCTATCCACACTTACTTCTGGTGCAAAAATTGGATTAATATTTATTAAGCCACCTGCTCTGTAAAATGCTTCTTGGCTTAAAATTCCGGCATGACTTGCACCAAAAATGTAGATAGACTTGTTATCTAAAGTTGCCTTACAAATTTTTTGATGCAGCTTTCAATATATTTTCACTCTCATGAGTTTCAACTTCATTAATTAGTTTTACAATTTTTCCTATATATTCGATTCCCATTTTTGATAACCACCTTATTAAGGAATCAATCTAGCAATAATACCTTCAACAATTCCAAATAATGAGAAGTCCTGACCACCATATACTAACATCCATGGTTGAATTGTCTTATTAAAGAAATATGCACCAAATCCAACTAAGAGAACCATAATTACACCGTTTAATGCTGATGCGATAATAGTACCTCTAATTCCACCCTTTGCATTTGCGATGATGGCTGCACATCCGTTTTCAAAGAAGCATGTGAAGATCAATGGAATAATTACTGTTGGGAACATTCCTCTTGTTAATAAGATTGTAGCTGTTGAAGTAATTACCGCAACGATGAAACCAATCAACAATGAGTTAGGACCATATCCAAATAGTACAGGACAGTCTAATGCTGGAATAGCACCTGGAACTAACTTTTCAGCAATACCCTTGAATGCAGGTACAATCTCAGCAATTAACATACGTACACCTTGTAACATAACGGTTACACCTACACCAAAGTATACTGAGTGTGTAAATAAGTAAGTAAAGAAACTTCCTGTATATCCAAATACTTCAGCCGGAACTAATCCCTGCGAACTTACAACACCAAATAGAATGAGATATACTAATGCAATTGAAATTGAACCAGTAATAGACACTTCTCGTAAGAATCCTAAAGACTCAGGTAATTTTAGATCCTCACAACTCTTTGATTTATCACCAACCAAACCTGCCACAAAGCCTGCAATAACAGATAATGTTGTTGTTGGGTGAGCAATTGTGAAATCATCTTTGCCAGTTACTGCTTTAACTAATGGACGCATTAAGTTAGGTGCAATTACCATATATAAACCAGTAAATACAGCAGCAAAACCAATTAACTTACCACCAGTTAAACCTGCATCAACACCTGCTGCAATAAATACAAATGGGAACCAATATAACATGTGACCTGTCAAGAATACTGATTTCCACTTAGTAAAGCGAGCAACTAAGATATTAAATGCAAAACCAATTAGCATTACAATACCAATTTGTGTGCCATATTCTGCACCAATATCAATTGAAGCTGGGGCAGCAGCATTACCAGGCATTAAAGTATTAAATGTTGCAATAATACCATCAATTGATTTTCCAGTAATTAAACCTGTACCAGTATTTAACACGAAGAAACCAATTGCTGTCATCAGAGTACCTCTGACAATTTCTGATGGCTTTTTCTTTTGTAGAATTAGACCCACCATCGCTACTAGAGCAAGGAAAATAGCGCCTTGTCCAAAAATTTCTTTAATTATAAAATTCAAAACTGACATATTTTTCTATCTCCTTCCATTTGAATTTTATTGCAGAGAATTCATGTAATCTAAAGTCTTCTCTTCGACTTCTTTACTATTCATAAAGTCTTCAATCACGATTACAGGTACATCTGCACGATCTTTAATTCTTTCTGCTAATTCTTTTGATATAAAGATTGAATCACATTGATTACTTAAGCAAGTTCCAACATCACCACAGAAAGTATCTGCTTCTAAACTATGTTTCTTTAAAATGTCATCAATTGCCATCCTTAACATCAAAGAAGAACCGCATCCAAATCCACATACACATTGAATCTTTGGTGTTTTCATTTCCCTTCCTCCTTTCTATTAATCATTTATTACATGATATAACTCATCTACTGTTTCACATTTAGCAGCATTTTCTACAAAATGATCTTGCATAAGTTTTTTTGCAGCTTTAGACAATAAATCTAAGTGAGTTGCTTTATCTGTACATGCCAAACACATCAAAACTTTTACTGGATCATTTGGACTGCCAAATTTAACTGGTGTTTTTAGAGTAACTATTGCAAGTGAAGGTGCATTTACTGTTTCTATATTTGGTGCAGCATGCGCCAATGCAAATCCCTGCGATAAAACAATATATGGGCCTAGTTCTTTTACACTATTAATCATGCCATTTACATAGCCATCTTTAATTTGATTACTTTTAATTAATAAATTACCTACACTTTTAATAGCTTCTTCCCAGTTTTCAACTTCAATATTTACTGCTATATTTTCCTTTTGAATTAGTTCTTCCATATATGCCTCTCTAATTATGCAATTCTAAAATAGAATCTATATCTATGTTCTTATCTGCGAGTAATACTCTATTCTCTTCTTCCTGGAAAATTGACACTAAGTCTAATAACGTTAATTTCTCTCTATTTTTTACTCCAAGAACAATAATGTTTCTTACCAACTTACCCTTCCCATCTCCCAGAATTATCGGTTGCTTTAACACAAGCAAGGAACAGCAATCTTCATGTATTCCATTATCAGTACCAGCATGAACAAATGCAGTTTCTGGTAATAGCACCATATATGTTCCTAAGGTACGTACAGCATCAATCATTGTTAATACATATCGTTGTT
>CAKMPP010000050.1 GCA_927911475.1 uncultured Solobacterium sp.
GACGATGGCTACATTCACCATTACCTTGTCTGTTGTGGAGGAATGCATTCAAAAGAAGGCAATCCGTTATGACAAGGATGGGATAACCATTATGATACGATTTCTGCGTTTATTAAATCGATGCGTGGTTCTGATCCTGATGCGACGTTATACTACCTTGCACGCATGTTGACGGCGGGAGAGGATGTTCGTTTTATCTCTCGTAGAATTATGATTGCGGCAGCAGAAGAATGTGGTAATGCAGATCCTAGAGCGCTACAGATTGCAGTTGATGCGGCGTTAGCCGTTGAAAGGGTAGGAATGCCAGAAGGAGCTATCATACTCGCAAATGCGGCTACTTATGTTGCCAATGCACCTAAATCGAATGCATCATCCAATGGTATTTTTATGGCAATGGATCTGGTTGAAAAAACAGGTAATCTTCCGATTCCACCATATCTAAAGGATGCTCATTACGCAGGTTCAGAGAAGTTCGGCAATGGTGTGGGCTATCAATATGCGCATGATTATCCAAATCATTATGTCAAACAACAATATCTACCAGATCAAATTAAGAATGAAAGACTATATCACTTCTCAGATGTAGCTTATGAAGCCAAGCTCCAACAATACTTTAATTCGATTGGTAAGACTGATTATCAAAAGGAGAAAAAATAATGCAAGGGAAATACAAAGTAATTACGCTTTGTGGTAGCACACGCTTTAAAGATGAATTCATGAAAGCGCAGAAAGATTTGACGCTTGCTGGAAACATTGTAATTAACGTTGGGTTATTTGGCCATAGTGGCGATAATGAAGTTTGGGAAAATATGGATGAGGGTACTCTAACAAAGACAAAAGAGATGTTGGATGATATGCATAAACGTAAAATTGATATGGCTGATGAAATTTTTGTTATCAATGTTGGTGGTTATATCGGCTCTAGTACAAAGTCAGAAATTGAGTACGCAAAGGCAAGTGGGAAAGTAGTTCGTTATCTTGAAACAATGGAGTAAAATATCTGAGTGCTAAATATTAGCACTCTTTATTATTAAGTGCTAAAATACTTCTATACTCATAAGGAGGTATACAATAATGGCAATTATCGTTCCGATTTATAACACGGTATTATTACCAGACACAAATATTTATCTGACCAGTGATAGCTATAAAAACGCAACTGGACAGGAACCTGCTGTAGGTGATCGCATTATCTTTGCGATTGAAAAGAAGGCTTTATCTACAGATGAATTTCGACCTGAAAACTTCTATCCATTAAGTGTATCAGGAACTATTACAGAAGTTAGTAATAGTGGTTTTGTGGTAATTAAGACAGAATCACGTATCAATATTGAAGACATCGTTGTACATAGTGATAAGACTTTAGAAGTTTTATCCATCATCCGTAAACCGATGTCCAATGACTTAGATCCAATGGATGAAAAGAAGCGGGTTGACCAACTTAAGAGTGCACTTGTAAAGGCAACCGCGAACTATCAAGTTGGGCTCTGGGTGCACGTAATTTCATCTCTCAATTAAAGGGGGATGGAGGATATCATCAGTGCCATGGCACAGTGGTTAAACATTACGGATGAAGAAAAGTATGCATTACTTGAAGAAAATCTTCGCTCCAATCTATTAAATAAGATTGAACAGTATATCTACGAATATACAGAGATGACGGACGTAACTAACGAAGCTTCAGCTGCACAAGAAAATGACAATAAGAAAGCCTATCGTGAGATGGCTATCAAGAAACAAATTGAATATCTTCAAAAGGAACTCGATGACATGCATCCAGAGAATGTGACAGATATCCGAAAGATGGAGATGAAGATTCAATCATCTGGCATGAATGAAACGGCACGTCGTGAAGCGGATAAAGTTTTAAGCCGTCTAAAACAAGAAGGTAGTAACTCTCCAGAGTATGGTAATCTTTACAACTATCTAGATTTTTTTAACAAGTATCAGTTGGAAGAAAGAGCGTACAAAGAAGATTGACTTTCAAGCTGCGGAGAAGATTTTGGATGAAGATCACTACGGTCTAAAGAAAGTAAAAGAGCGTATCTTACAACAGATTGCGGTCATGGATCTTAATAAGCGTCAGTCTGGTTCAATTCTTTTATTTGTTGGTGCTCCAGGTACTGGTAAGACAAGTATTGGTCGCTCCATCGCAAATGCGCTCAAACGTAAATATGTACGTGTTGCGCTGGGTGGAGTACGTGATGAAGCAGATATTCGTGGTCATCGTCGTACCTATATCGGTGCAATGCCAGGAAGAATTATGGATGGTATTCAGAAAGCTGGTACATCTAATCCGGTAATGGTACTCGATGAAATTGATAAGTTAAGTATGTCTTACAATGGTGATCCTGCAAGTGCACTTTTAGAAGTTCTTGATCCTGAACAGAACAATACCTTTACAGATCACTACATGAATGTTCCGTATGATCTTTCTGATGTACTCTTTATCTGTACCGCAAATACATTGGATTCTATCCCTGAACCTTTACTAAACCGTATGGAAGTGATTGACTTCCAAGGTTATACAGCAAGTGAAAAGTACCAGATTGCGCAAAGACATTTGATTCCAAAAGCAATTGAGAAGATGGGCATTCCAAATGAACAGTTAGAATTTAGTGAGGATGCGACACGTTCAATCATTGCGGACTATACGATGGAGGGTGGTGTACGTGGACTCAAGAAGAGAATTGATTCTGTATGCCGTGCGATTGCAGTTAAACTTGCAAGAGGTCATCAAGAAAAGATTGTCATTCAGGCAAGTGATTTACCTACACTACTAGATATGAAACCACTTCACCATGAAAAACTCACAGTTCAAAAGAATCCTGGTATTGTAACAGGTCTTGCATGGACTGCAAGTGGTGGTGAAATTCTCTTTGTTGAAACCCTACTAACAAAGGGTAGTGGACAGTTAATTGTGACGGGACAACTTGGCGATGTGATGAAGGAGTCTGTACGGATTGCATTATCTCTTGTGAAATCGAAATTCCCAGAAGCAGATAAGATTTTAAAGACACATGATATTCATATCCACGTTCCACAGGGTGCTGTTAAAAAAGATGGACCTTCTGCAGGTATCACTTTAACAACTGCTTTAGCTTCACTGATTACCAAGAAGAAGGTTTCTCCATTAATTGCGATGACAGGAGAGGTATCCTTACGTGGTGGTGTGATGCCAATTGGTGGTTTGCCTGAAAAACTGATGGCGGCTGCTAGAGCTGGTGTTAAGACGGTTTATATTCCAAAAGAGAATGAAGATGACCTAAAGGATATCGCACCAGAAGTGAAAGAAAAGTTAACGATCATTCCAGTTGAGCAGGTAGATGAAGTCTTAAAGGCGGCTGGTATTCTTGCGAAAACAACAAGAAACTCAAAGCAAAAATAGGCTGAATCACCTCGTGATTTGTTACAAAAGTCGGTGAATTGTACCGACTTTTTTTCATTTACGTGAAACATTCGTGAATTGCTTTGCGTAGAAAGAAATGAATATTTATAATGCATGTAGCTTAAAAAGCAGGAGGTCACGATGAAGTATAGAATTGTATCAGATTCATCTTCTAACGTATTTCACATGGAAGATATTGACTATAGAACAGTTCCTTTAAAGGTCATTATGAATGAGGGAGAGTTCTTTGATGATGAACGCACGAATGTAGAGCGTTTCTTATCCGTACTCAAACATACGAAGGGAAAAACATCCACTTCATGTCCAAATGCCTATGAGTGGGCAAGTTCATTTGATGGTGCCGATACGATTTTTGCGGTAACAGTTACAGGCGGATTATCCGGTTGTTATTCGGCAGCGATGCAGGGTAGATCACTCTTCTTGGAAGAACATCCAGAAGCGAATATCTACGTCATTGACTCATTATCTGTAGGACCAGAAATTCTATTGATTATTGAAAAGTTAAAGGAATTAATTGCACAGGGATTAAGCTTTAGTGAAATCTGTGATGCGATTAATGAATATAAGAAACATACGCACTTATTATTTAATATTGCAAACTTAGATAATTTGGCGCGTAATGGTCGTGTGAGTCCGGCAATTGCGAAATTTATCTGGATTATTGGGTATTCGTTGTGTTGGTAAGGCATCTGATCAAGGTACACTTGAAATTTTACATAAGTGCCGTGGTGAAAAGAAGGCCACAAATAAGATTTTTGAGGAGATGATTGCACAGCGTTATAACGGAAAGAAAGTTCATATTGCTCACTGCAATAATGAATCTATGGCAAATGATTTAAAGAATTTAATTCTACAGTCTTTCCCAGAAGCGAAGGTTGATATGATTCCATGTACAATTGTGTGTTCATACTATGTATCAGACCAGGGTCTGATTGTTGGATTTGAAGATAGTGATTGTTAAACAAAAAGCCGCAATCTTGGTTGATTGTGGCTTTTTATAATTTTTTCTTTTTTGTATAATTCTGGGAATAAGAATTCCAACATGATAGGGAAAATACCTTCCCAAGATTCTTCGCTGTGTGTACCATTTACCACAAGATTTGGATAGGTTACACAGCCACCTTGGGTAAAGAGATGGTTGATATTCAATAACATATCTAACTCTCTTACAAGGCCTTTCTTTGTGCGTTCTTCATCAGATCCAAAATCAAGATAAATACGAGTTTCTTTAAACTTCTTTTTTTGAATGTGATTACATAACACATGATAGTTGAAGATATTGGCAGGAGATACACAACCTGCTTTTGAGAAATAATCGTTATATTCACTGATCATAAACTCAGACATGATTCCACCCATGGAAGAACCAGCGATACCTACATGCTTGCGGTCTGTGTGAATGCGATAACGCTTTTGACAGTATGGTAAGAGTTTTTCGATAAACCACTTACCAGTAATCTGGCCACAGGATTGAATTTGAATTCCTGCGAAAGTCTTTTCTGCGGTGAATGGACAGTATTCATCTAAGCGCTCATCACCGATGTGATTACAATCTTGACCAATAATGACGATATCTAAATTCTGTTTGTCTAAGTACTTTTTAATACCCCAGCATTTACCATAAGTAGCTGTTTTATTGTAGAAGAGGTTGTGACCATCAAACATATATAAAACAGGATATTTCTTTTTACTTGTAGCGTAACTATCTGGAAGATATACCCAGACTTTGCGAGGACTTTGGTGTAAAGGCTCGATTGGTAGTGTGAATTTTTCTATTTTTCCCATAGTGATTTACCCATCCATTTGATTTTACTCTCTGTACCATTTTTGATACGTTCGATATTTGCGTGATGACGATATACCACAAATAGCCATAATACAAAGATTGATAGTGTGATTGATAGTGGATTTCCAATCAAGAAACTGATGAGAATACCAGAACCTAAACCAATGATGCTGGATAAGGAAACCATCCGACAAAGATAGAGACTTACCAAGAATATAAGTAGTGGTAAGAAGAACTGGTAGAAATATTGGTGATTGATAAATGTAGCGATACCTAAGAAGAAACCGAAGGAAGTCGCAACAGCTTTACCACCTTTAAACTGTGCAAAGATTGGGAAGCAGTGTCCAATACAACAAGCAAGTCCTGCGTAAATTATGGCATCCTTTGCGATGTAGCTAGCTAGTAACATGGAGAAGAATGCTTTGAGTGCATCTAAGACAATCACTATGATACCAACTTTCTTACCTAATACACGACCTGCATTTGTACCACCAAGGTTACCTGAACCCTCCGTACGGATGTCCTTATGGAAGAACACTTTTCCAATGACAAGTGACCATGGAACAGATCCAAATAAATAACTTAATATAATAACGCCAATGAAATTTAGCATAGAATAAATCCCCCTGTTGATATATTACCACATCAGTAATTTAGTTATAAAATCAAAATGTTTGAAATAGGCTTTGTTGTGACAAAATCTAGTGTTATGAACGTGTAGATTGTCGTTAGACAAGGATATTAAAGTAGCCTAATTATGATATAATACAAAGGTTATTAGGAGTTTTTGCATGGCGAATAGATATGATGATAACAGTATTCAAATTTTAGAAGGTTTAGAGGCAGTCAGAAAGCGTCCTGGCATGTATATCGGCTCTACCGATAGTAGGGGATTACACCATCTGATTTGGGAAATCGTTGACAATTCCATCGATGAAGCGTTAAACGGTTATGGTAAGAAAATCCAAATTACGTTAGAGGCAGATGGTAGTGTCACTGTTCAGGATGAAGGTCGTGGTATGCCTATCGGTCAACATGCCAGCGGTGTAAATACATTGCAGGTCATTTTTACTGTGCTTCACGCTGGTGGTAAGTTCTCCAGTGAAGCTGGCTATAAGACAGCGGGTGGTTTACATGGTGTAGGTGCGTCAGTTGTAAATGCGTTAAGTGAATGGCTAACTGTAGAAGTTGCCCATGATGGGGAACTCGTCCGTATGGAATTTGCGGATGGTGGTAAGAAGATTGGTAAGCTAGAACATCTAGGTAAGACCAATCGTACTGGTTCTACAGTTCGTTTTAAACCTGATCCACGTATCTTCTCTACAACGGAGTACAAATACGATGTTGTGTGTGAAAGAGCACGTGAAGAAGCTTTCTTGTTAAGTGGAATTGCGATGGTCGTTAGCGATAAGCGCAATAAGAAAAATGAAACTGAAACATATCTATATGAAGATGGATTAATAGCCTTCTTAGGATACTTACATGAAGATCGCAATGTCTTAATGAACCCAGTGAAATTCAGTGGGGAAGCCAATGGTATTCAAGTCGAAGCTGCTTTCCAATATACAGATGATTATCAAGAGAATACATATAGCTTCGTTAACCTTGTTCGCACTAGCGATGGTGGTACACACGAAGTTGGTTTTAAGGGTGCTTTTACAAAAGCTATCAATGACTATGCAAGAAAATATGGTCTATTAAAGGCGAAGGATAAAAATCTGGAAGGTGGAGATGTACGTGAGGGTCTTACAACAATCCTTTCCGTATCTGTCCCTGAAGGATTATTACAGTTTGAAGGACAGACCAAGAGTAAGCTTGGAACTCCACAAGCTAAGACTGCAGTAGAAGCAGTTGTCTCTGAGAAGTTATCCTTCTGGTTAGAAGAAAATCGCAATCAATCCGATACATTAGTACGTAAGATGTTAAAGGCATCACTTGCCCGTATCGCTGCACGTAAGGCTCGAGATGAAATCCGTAAGGGTAAGCGTGTTGGTAAGGGTGAAAAGGTATTATCTGGTAAGCTAGCACCTGCACAGACAAAGGATGCTCGTGTGAAAGAGTTATTCTTGGTTGAGGGTGATTCTGCCGGAGGTTCCGCAAAACAAGGAAGAGATTCTCATTATCAAGCAATCTTGCCGTTACGTGGTAAGGTATTAAACACTGAGAAATGTACACTCGCCGATATTGAAAAGAATGAAGAGTTAAATACATTAATCTATACATTAGGTGCAGGTGTTGGTCCTGACTTTGACTACGAGGAATCGAATTATGGCAAAGTTATTATCATGACCGATGCGGATGATGATGGATCTCACATTCAGATTTTATTATTAACATTCTTCTATCGTTACATGCGTCCACTGTTAGAGCAGGGAATGGTATATATCGCCTTACCTCCACTCTATAAAGTAACAAAGGGTAAGACGACACAATATGTTTATAGCGATCAAGAGTTAGATGCTTTACGTCGTAAACTTGGTAAAGTGGAAATTCAACGCTATAAGGGTTTAGGTGAAATGAACGCTACGCAGTTATGGGAGACAACAATGGACCCATCCCAACGTACACTAATTAAAGTAGGTATCAGTGATGGTGTAAAGGCTGAACGTCGTGTAACTGTACTCATGGGAGATAAAGCAGAATTACGTCGTAAGTGGATTGAAGATAACGTTTCATTTACATTAGAAGATACATTTGACTTGGAGGGCTAATGGTTAAGAAGAAGACAATCGTTGACAATACAAAATATAGACCAGAGCTACTCGAAGATATTATGGGAGCTGGCTTTGGTAGATATGCCAAATATATTATTCAAGAGCGTGCATTACCAGATGCGCGTGATGGTTTAAAGCCAGTACAGCGTAGAATTTTATATGCGATGTACCATGATGGAAATACATGGGACCATGCATATCGTAAGTCTGCTAAGACAGTCGGTCTTGTAATCGGTAATTATCACCCACATGGTGATACTTCTGTATATGATGCGATGGTACGTATGTCTCAAGATTGGAAGGTACGGTTACCACTCATTGACATGCATGGTAATAACGGTTCTATTGATGATGACCCAGCAGCTGCGATGCGTTATACCGAAGCTAGACTTGCCAAGGTTACACAAGTCATGGAAGAAGACTTGGATAAGAATACCGTTGAAATGGCACCGAACTTTGATGACACAGAACATGAACCAACAGTACTACCTGTACCGTTTCCAGTCATGCTAGTGAATGGTGCAACAGGTATTGCGGCAGGTTATGCCACAAACATGCCACCACATAACTTAAATGAAGTGGTGGATGCGACAATCTATCGTATTCAAAATCCAGAAAGTGCTTTAACAGACGTGATGGATATTTTAACGGGGCCTGACTTTCCGACTGGCGGTATCGTACAGGGTGAAGATGGTATTCGTGATGCCTTTACAACAGGTAAAGGTAGAATTGTTGTGCGTTCCAAGTGTGAAATTCACGAGGAGAAATCTTGCCAACAAATCATTGTCACAGAAATTCCTTATGAAGTTGTCAAAGGACAGCTTGTTAAGAAGATGGATGAAATCCGTGTATCCAAAGATATCGATGGTATTTTAGATGTACGTGATGAATCTGACCGTGAAGGGTTACGTATTGTCGTTGATGTTCGCAAGGATATCGATGCCAATATGATTCTGAATTATTTCTATAAGAATACAGACCTACAGGTCTACTATAACTACAATAACGTCGCAATCATTGATAAGCGTCCTGTTCAGGTAGGTTTACTTGGATTATTGGATGCGTTTATCGCGTTCCGCAAGGAAGTCGTATTACGTCGTTCACGCTATGAGTTAGATAAGATGGAAGCCCGTTGTCATATCATTGAAGGTTTGATGAAGGCTGTTTCCATCTTAGATGAAGTGATTCGTATTATTCGTGCTTCCCAAGATAAGGGTGATGCGAAACGTAACTTGATGAATGAATTTGGCTTTGATGAACCACAGTCTGAAGCTATTGTTTCCTTACGTCTATATCGTTTATCCAATACGGATATCGTTACATTACGCGAAGAGTTTGCGGAACTTGTCAATCGGATTGAAGAGACAAAGGCAATCATTGAAAATGAAAATGTATTGCATTCCGTAATTATCAAGGAATTACGAAATGTGAAGAAAGAGTATGGCCAAGAACGTCGTACACGTATTGAAGCTGAAGTTGAAGAAATTAACTATGATAAGACGGCCATGATTGCAAATGAGCGTGTTGTAGTAACTGTCAGTCGTGATGGCTATCTCAAGCGTGTATCTATGCGTAGCTATAACGCAGTCGGCGACCAAGAAACAGCCATCAAAGATGGAGACATACTGATTGGTACAACAGAGTGTGATACACTCGATACGCTATTACTATTTACATCCAAAGGTAATTACGCATCTATTCCAGTTTGGCAAATTGAAGAAGGTAAATGGAAAGATGTTGGTATGCATCTAAATAAAGTTGTACGTATCGATGGTGAAGACAAGATTAAGAATGCAATTCTTATCAAGAGTTTCGATACGTATGCATGGATTGTGACAGTCAGTTCTGCTGGACAAATCAAGAAGACTCCAGTGAATAACTGGCAAGTAGAGCGTAACAATAAAGTCATGACAGCGATGAACCTTGGTAAGGGTGCAGAAATGATCAATGCCTTTATTGTATATAGTAACCAACAGATCTTAATGGTAAGTAAAGATGGTTATTCTTATCGTTTTGCGGTTGAAGATATTCCAGCCACCGGTGTTAAGTCCAAGGGTGTTAAGGCAATGAACCTTGGTAAAGGTGATGCATTAGCATGGGGTTGTGTAATGAATGCAGAAGATCCAGCTGTTCTCTTTATGACAAATGTTGGACAGATGAAGCGTGTTCATACGGAAGAAATTGTCTTTGGTAATCGACCAATGAAGGGCAACTTAATTTGTAAACGTTTAAAGACAAATCCAAGTATCGTAACACTTGCTAAGGCAGTCAGTGCAGGAGAAGAGTTAGTCTTCAAAGATCCTGAAAGACAAGTAATACGTGCTTCTGAAATACCACTCAAACCACGTGAAAGTGGCTTTGGTTCACCTATCGTTTTGAAGGATGGTTGGGATTTATATCGTGGTATTGATGAATGTCGTATTATTGATATACCAACAGACGCCGATAACGAAGTACATGAAGATGTAGAACGTTTAAGTCTATTTGATGAGAAGGAAGGCTAATCATGGCAATATGTAAGGATGCGGTGCAGTATTACAAACAACTGATTCAAAAATGATTGGTTATAGTCCTAAAGCTGAGGCAGAATATTGTCAAAGATGTTTTCGGTTGATTCACTATGATGATTTAACAATCTCCATGAAGACAGGTATCGATCCAGTTGCGGTTGTGAATCGTATTGCAAGGATGGATGCGCTAATTCTATGGGTGATTGATCTATATGATTTTGAGGCAGGTATTATTAACGGTATTAACCGTAAATTTGCTAATAAAGATATCGTGATGATTGCGACAAAGAGAGACTTATTACCTGCATCATGTGGAGAAGAGAAGATCGCACATTTTGTCTTTGGACGACTGAAAGATTTGGGTATCCGCATTGAACGACTTATTCTTGCGTCCAAAGAAGAAAAAATGGGTGTCGAAGAAATCAAAGAATGTGTTGATGAACTCGCAAATGGCAGAAAAATAGTTGTGATAGGAAAAGCCAACTCTGGTAAGAGTACTCTCATCAACAACTTGATGTCTACACAAATTCTAACCACATCTAGATATCCAGGTACTACATTAGAATTCAATGAATTAGAAATTGATGGACATACTTACATTGATACACCTGGTATTGAAATTGATCATAGTATGTTAATGGAAGTTAATGAGGCAGATTTAAAGACTATCATGCCAAGCAAGAGTGTAAAACCACAGGTATTCCAACTGCGTGGTGAGCAAAGCTTCTTTGTAGGAGGCTTAGCACGTCTAGATTTATCAGGTTGTAATCATGCAAGCTGTGTATGGTATTTGAGTGATCGTCTCAACGTTCATCGTACCAATGGCAACTACGCAGATGAAAAATGGAATACACATGTTGGAATATTATTTGTGCCAACAGCTATTGAAACAGAAATGAAGAAATATACAATTCATAAGGACATGCCAAAGGTAGACGTCGTGATTGATGGCTTAGGATGGGCATGTGTAAGTGGAGAGGTCAGTACAATTACAGTACATGTACCAAAGAGTGTCAGTGTGACATTCAGAAAGGCAATGTTATGAGTTTAACAACAAAACAAAGAGCGTATCTAAGAGGACTCGCACAGACAGAACGTGCAATCTTCCAGATTGGTAAAGACGGCTTAAGTGATAACCTAGTAGAAACTGTAAACAATGGTTTACGTACAAGAGAACTCATTAAAATCTCAGTGCTTAAGACGGTTACTACAGACCTTAAGGAACTAGCATTTGATTTAAGCATGCATACAAAGTCTGAACTTGTACAAGTTATCGGAAGACAAATCGTTCTCTATAAGAAGGCAAAGGAACCAAAGATCGTTTTACCATGATCGTATATACAGCACCCTTTGATCCAATTACTGATGATGAACTGAAACAGTTAAAAAACCATCATAAACAAACTGGTGGTCCTGTTGCACTTGCGATAGTTGGTGATGGTATCCTAAACTATGACAAGCGTAAGAAGTTATGTATGCGTGCATGTAGTCCATATCGCTATCTATATATCGTAGATATCAAACAAGATGATACATGCATCGCACTTCAATCAGAAACAGAAACTGAAGTGCGAAAAGGATACTTCTACTTAAGCGCAAAAGGAATTCGTAAGATACTTTTAGAGAATGGTTACTACTTGAAGAAGTGACGAAAGCACAATGTAATCCTAAGCGTGCAGCACATTCAGTTCGTGTAGGCCATACTGCACTGAAACTTGCAAGAATTCATCATCTGAATAAACAGCTCGCATATCAAATGGGTTTATTACATGATGTCACAAAGAAAATGAGTGATGAAGAGGGATATCAACTTCTATCACACTTTAGACCTGAAGTATTAAAACTAGATCCTGCAATCTGGCATAGCTATACTGCAGTTATTTGGTTAAAGCAGAATCTAGGCTGTTATAACAAGAAAATCTTACAAGCAATCGAACACCATACCCTTGG
>CAKMPP010000051.1 GCA_927911475.1 uncultured Solobacterium sp.
AATAACTTCTCACTTTGTTTTACAAATAGATATAACAACAGTAATGGATATACAATGTAATATGTATTTGTCACAATTTTATTACACAGGCGCAATTGTTTTCGTTTTGCGTCTACTTGATAGTTTTTTGTAAGTTCTTCATAGAACTTTTAGGTAATTTGTTTTCATACAGTAACATCATACAACAAATTACAATTCTTTTCTGTACTGTACTATTGCAATAGAAAAGACCTGTACACTTTGTGTAAAGGTCTAACGATTATTCTTCTGTTGTTTCTGTGGAATCAGCTTCTGTTGTAGGGAATAACTTCGCTTTTACAAGTTCTGTAATCTCTGCATCAAATTCTGGGTGATTCTTCATATACTCACGTACAGAGTTGAAGCCTTGTCCAAGTTTTTCTCCCTTGTAGGAGAACCAAGCACCTGCTTTTTCGATGATATCGTTTTCTACTGCTAAACTGATAACTTCATCGATATGAGAGATACCTTGGCCAAAGATCATATTGACTACTGCCACCTTAAATGGAGGAGCTACCTTATTCTTAACAACCTTTACCTTTGTGGCAGAACCGATTACTTCACTACCTTCCTTGAGTGCTTCGCCCTTACGTACATCTAAACGTACGGATGAGTAGAACTTCAGTGCACGACCACCTGGAGTTGTTTCTGGGTTACCAAACATGATACCAACCTTTTCACGTAACTGGTTGATAAAGATTGCGGTTGTATTGGAACGATTCATAACACCCGCCAACTTACGCATTGCCTTAGACATCAAACGTGCCTGTAGACCTACAGATGCATCTCCCATTTCACCATCTAATTCAGCCTGTGGGACAAGTGCAGCTACAGAGTCAATTACAACTAAGTCAATCGCACCTGACTTAATCAATACTTCTGTAATTTCTAATGCCTGCTCACCAGAGTCTGGTTGCGATAAGATGAGTTCATCTATATCAACACCTAGCTTTTTTGCATAAAGTGGATCAATTGCGTTTTCTGCATCGATAAATGCACATCTACCACCTTGTTTTTGACATTCTGCGATTGCATGTAATGCAAGTGTTGTTTTACCAGAAGATTCTGGTCCATAAATTTCAATGATTCTTCCCTTTGGGTAACCACCGATACCTAATGCACTATCTAATGCTAAAGAACCGGATGGGATTGCGTCTACTGATACATCAGCACGGTCTCCAAGGCGCATAATACTGCCTTTTCCGTATTCCTTTTCAATTGCCTTAAGTGCATCCGCAAGTAGTTGATCTCGCTTATCTGCGGTAACTGTCTTTTCTTTTTTCTCTGCCGCCATAATAACTCCTCCTGATTATATGTATGTTTGTTTTAAAATAATTCCACGATTATTTTGATTCTAAAATATCATCTTTCATCTGCATGAAGTACTGTACACCAGAAATGAAACTTACTAGTGCAGAGAACCACAACATGATCATACTCACTGGTAATCCTAATAGTTCAAATGGAAGATTGTTTAATAGAATTAACGCAACTGTGACCATCTGTAACACTGTCTTTAGCTTACCCATCATACCAGCCGCAACAACCTTACCGTTTGCACTCGCCATCATACGACAACCATCCACGACCGTATCACGTGCAATCATAATAATAACTGGGATAACTGGGATAATGCCTCTAGAGATAAACAATAGGAACATTGTTGTTGTTAGTAGCTTATCTGCGATAGGATCAGCAAACTTACCAAATGTAGTAATCATATTTCTGCTACGGGCAATATGGCCATCAATCGCATCTGTGATGGCTGCTAAGATATAGATTAATAGCGCAATGATATCAATCACAGAAATTGATACATGTTGTACATAGAAACTTGTCGGTGTAATTCCAAAAGCACTATATGGAAATAAATAAACCAGAATAATAACTGGAATCAGTACAATTCTGAATAATGTCAATCGATTTGGAAGATTCATGATTTTCCCTCTCTTTACCGTTCTTTAGTATACCATATTCTATCATTTGTTTATATCTGTATGAACGCAAGAAAAAAAGGAGGAAATTCATCCTCCATAAATGCGTACAATTGTAAGCCATGTTCTGTCCTGTTTCCAGGGGCAGCCATTTATCTGTGCTTTCGCACCTGCATCACGCTTCAGTTCGCCTTCTGCAGTTCCTCTACCAAATTTGAGTTTCTCGCTTGCGGGGTTTATCTCGTTCCACCCGATAGGTTTCCCTATCGGCTACGTCACTGTGACACCTTAAGGGCTTAAACCATGACCGAAGTTTTAGGTTCTCGCTCCGCCGTTATCTTTCGATACCCGGTCTTATTGATTGGGCCGGCACAAACACTACCATCATCGCAGATGGTGCGAGCATGGACTTTCCTCTAACACCATAGGTGCCAGCGACTGCCTCATGTACGTATATCATTTTCTTATTCGTTATTGTTTGAGAATACTTGTCTTTCAAGACGACTCAGACGTTTCAGAATATCAACATTAGAAGCACCTTGTGAGATTGGGTCCAAGTCTTCTTGTGCTTTGATCTTACCTTCTACTTCGATAAGCTTTGCACGGAGTGAAGCGTTTGTACGTTCCAACTCTTCAGCCTTCTTTGTTAAATCTGCAATCATATTTTCATATGTCTGATAGTCTTGAATGATCTCATCTAAAAGATGATCAACTTGATCAGGATTATATCCCTTAAAATCAATATCAAGTTCTTTATCAACAATTTTCTGTGGATCTAGATTTAATTTACCAGCCATAACTATCCTCCTATGAATGCTTATTTATTATCTCATTTCACTATCCTAAAAGCAATAAAACTTCCTTATTTATGTGAACATCTGTATAATATAAATGGGAATTTTTGTATGGTCAATTATCCAAAC
>CAKMPP010000052.1 GCA_927911475.1 uncultured Solobacterium sp.
GGCAAAGTTCTTCCCTGTTGATGATATGCCACTACACCCAGGAGAACATTGCATCTCCAAAGTTAAGGCATACCAAACAGTTTCAAAGGATTCTATTCCATATACACGTGCTGTTGATAAAATTGCGGAGATTTCGAAGACTTCCATTCACAATATCATCGACTCTACAACACGCTCCAACTCTCATAAAGTTGAAGGCATTCTTTACGAGACAGATGTAGCGTTCTACTTCTTATCTCCAAACTATGTAAACTGTCACCGTTTGGGATATGCATTGCGCAATCGTAGCGATACAGATCGCATTAATGTCGTCACTCCAACTGCACGCTATACATACATGCTAGAAAATTCCGATTTAATTTTCATGCGTGAGCGTTTCTTCCAGAAATTAAATGCAGTTAGAAACAATAAGGATACTCACTTAATCTATATGTCAGATGATAATCTGATTCGCATTACACCAGGAGTATATGATATCCCAAAGAGTTTACGTCCTGGTAAATATGTTGTTACTGCGATTCGTGATGCAGGTCTTCATATGAAAGATTCACTAGGTAGAGTGAAAGACTACTACGAAAACGAAGAAGTAATCGACCTGAGCGATGGTGGAGTACTAGAGTGTACTGGTGAATACGAATTAAAATGGATTAGTCATAAATAAAGGATGTACTTAAAGTACATCCTTTTCTTGTTATCAATAGTTCATACATGCATTAACATGCATGTATGAATAGAAATTTTATTAACGTAATTGCTTTTTGTAACCCGCAGCCACTAACATTAATGCCACAGAAACTGCTAGCATACCAAACATGAACATCATATTTGTTGTGCTATCACCTGTCTTAGGACTTGCAGGTGTTGCTGGAGCAACTGGTGCTACAGGAGTTTCATACTTGTTTGTAAATTCAAGATCAGTAACTACTTCTGTACCCTTCTTGATTTCATAAGTAGAAACCAATTTGTTATCTGCATCTGTTGTTACATCAACAGTAACTGTATATTCTGCTTGATCGTATGTATAGTTTGCTAAGTTTGTATTTACTTCTACAACCTTATAAACATACTTACCTACAGCTTCATATTTAATTTGGCCAAACTCAACATCACCAGCACCATTTACAGACACTTCTTTCTTATCTGCGTTAGAACCAACTGGCATTGGTACTTCAGCTACATTTGCTGTTGTACTTACTGCTGTTAATTCAAACTTGAATTCACCAGCATTTGTTGGTGTATCACCTGTGAGAGTCTTCTTCACTTTGAAGTTTGCATATGTATAGTTAAATACATTCTTAAAGCTTGGTTCACTATCAACTTCAGCCTTTAATTCACCATTGCCTTTGTAACTGTGATTGTTACTGTCTTTTCAGAAGTATCGTAAGTTACACCTTCAAGTGGATTTGTTACATCTTCCTTCACACTGAACTTGAATGTTCCAGGCTTTGTGAACTTGATTTCTTCAAATTCGAAGAAGCCTTTGCCTAGTGGAGAAACCTGAATATCAGCTGTTAATGTTGCTGGCATTGTTACACCATCATAGTTTTCGCCAGGTAACTGTGCTAGAACTGTCTTAAATGTATTTACAGGAATTGAAATTTCATTTTCATCCTGATCTACATATTGCTTAGAACCTGTAATCATCTTAGATACAGATAGATAGTTAGGAACGATAGTTGCAAAACCAGGCTGTGTTGCACTTGTAATGCTGAACTCACCTGTTGTAGCTCCTAATGTACCTGCAGTACCGTAAGTTGGATTAGGCTTAAATTCTTTGTTGTTAAATGTGTAATCACCTTGGCTGCTTACTTGTACTAAACGATAATCTCCAATTGATAAACCAGAGAATGTAGCGATACCACTTGCATTTGTTGTAGCGCTAGCCTTACGTCCTCTAATGAAGTAATCAACCCATGTATTGTTAATCTTTCTTTGAATCTTGAATTCAGCATTCGGAATCAATGTTGTGTCATCATTTCCATCAACAAGCTTCACAATAACTGTACCAGCTGCTACAGATGCTGTACCGTTTGCCTTATCAATTGTATAAGATACAGAAGCTGTATCTGTTCCTTGATCGGACTTCACTTCACCTGTATTTGTAACATTCTCTAGACCTGTGATACTTGGATAATGTGTATCAAACTCAGCGAAGAATGTAACGATATTACCGTTTGATGGACCATTTACACCATAGATATCTTTAATCTTAGCGATACCTGCTAAGTTTGGTTCTAAATCTGTGTACTTCAATGAATCATTAGACATATTTGCGATGAATGTATCACCACCAGTTGCTGGATCTCTAAAGATACCATAGCTTAACTTCTGTGCCTTAACTTTTGCATAGAAAGAATCATATGTATCAGAACCTGACTGGTAAATCTGTGTGAAGTACTGTTTTACAGGTAGCCAGTTACTTTGATATTCAATTGGCATTACTGTACCTGGAGTTGCTTGAGTATAGTGTGCATTTCCAGCAGCAGGAACTTCCATCCAGTTATAACGAACTGCAGTGAATGTTACTGTGCTTTCATCAATAACACCATCATGAGGAATCTTATCCACAACCATTAAGTTTGTTTGTTCTGTATATGTACCAAATGAACTATCAATTGTGTTATAAGTGTTGAATAAGCGTAATGAGCTGATTTGGTTTGAAATTAACTTAATATGGGCTGTATCATAGCCAGAAGCCCAACCCTGCTTTTCAAGCATACGATTGTTAATAGTTCTAGCACTTGGATCTGGAGTGCCTCCGCCAGTACCTGTACTTGGTGCTGGATTTGGAACATTAAATGTTACGTTTGTATTGCTATCTTCAATTGTTAATTGCTTTGTAACTGGAGCACCTACTGCTGCTCCATTCTGTAAAGCCTTTAAACGACCACCAGTATATACACTTCCTGAGAAGAAGTTTTTATCTGTTGGGAATTCTGAAATAACAGTTAATTTAATTTCTGTTTCAGTGATTGTTGCAGTTGCAATCTGCTCTCCATTTGGCGCAAGCAATGGTAAATCTGTAATTGGAAGATTACCAAACATTGAACCAATGTTTGTAGACAGTGTTACTGTATCTCCCACCTTCATTGCATTCTGTGCCAAAGTATAGACACTAAAGTCAAACTTTAGAGATGCAAGTGCACCGACATTCACCTGATTAGGTGAAACTGCTACATTTGAGATTGTAATGTTATAGCCATCTTTTTGTGTATCAGCATGAACATTATAATTTGTTGAGAATAATCCTAACATGAATGTTAGAGCTACTAGTACTGCAAAAAATCTTTTGATAATTTTCATTCGCTTCCTCCCAGTTTGCACAAATTCGGTTAACCACAATAAAAAATCCGATACTTTGGCATCCTGTCCATAAGGTATCGGATTTTACATATTTACTCAACTAACATACTTGAATCTTAAGTATTTCTTAATCAATTCTTAATAATTGATTATTGTAATTAACATTATGTATTTTACAAGCATATTACCCTTATATATTTTACTTTAAAAACTATCCATCACGAGTTACTTTTAGAGACGAAAAAAGGTATCTACAAGAATGCAGATACCTTTACTTAGCAAATCTAAGAACCACCGCTCTTGCTTTAGTACCCTCAAATTTTGTCCAATCTTCATCCACTTCTGATTGTACAGACGTCATATCTTTTGCATCTAAATATAGTAAGATATCTCCAGGAACTAAATCTTTGTCTTGTATTAGTTTATATGAAATTTTTCGATCATCCACACTATCTAATGATAACAAAAACTGGATGTGCTTCTCATGCTCGTTACCTGCATTATAATAAATATCAATATCCCTTTCTGAAATCGACAGGTTCAATATATCGTTATCGTCAATCTCAAAAACATAACTTTCTTTTTCGATAAGCACCCCATTTTCGCATTCTGCATATAATATCTCTATGCTCTTTAAATTTGCTTCACTAGAATATTTAAAAGTATATGTATCAACCTCATTTAATAAAGAATACTCTATTCTGCCTACATGCTTTACTGAAGTTCTAGATTCAGTTGCACTATTACAAGCAGATAGAAAAAAAACATAACATTATAATAATTAATTTATTCAATATCCATGTTCCAGCCACAATAAATTGTTTGATATATTTCCTATGTCCCATAACCTTATCACCCTCTTTATTCTCATATTGGCTTTTTCCATAAAATAAGTTCTAAACCATGTTATACCTATGTTATTTAGGTTCACTTGATAGAAATTTTTGTCCACTTCGTTGGATAATGTTCTACATAATCAAACTGCTCTTCCTCTGGGGAGACAAGTGCTTTGTAATACAAAACATCATCTTTTTCGTAAAATACAAGCACAATACTTCTGCCATTCGCATTAGTAACTGATTCTGTATAATATTTAACGTTATCAATGCTTGTATTATCTGTGGAGGCTGTTTTGCAACCAGTTGTAAATGTACAGAAAAGAGCCAAAACAGTCATCAATATTTTTTTCATTTCTTCCTCCTTTATATACTTTCAATTTTAAAATTATAGATGATGCTAGAAAATAAAGTCCTTAAATTCAAGTTATATACTTTCTAGCACATAGATGATAAATATTATACTTTTTTCATACAATGCGATCTACCGCATTCCTTTTATAGTTTCATCATATAAACTTCATCGTAGAATACAAGTCTATTATTGGTACAAAAAAAGAGTTACAATAAATATATTGAACTTCTAATTCATTTATGTCGAAATATTACTTTTTCGACATTTTTATATTCCGTACGAAACGCTTTCGTTATATCCCTCACTCCGTTTTGTCTGCTATCATTCATTTCTTCTTTCTATTTCGAACTTTATCTATAAAACATAAAAAGAGGTATCTACAATATGTAAATACCTCTTCTATA
>CAKMPP010000053.1 GCA_927911475.1 uncultured Solobacterium sp.
GCTTAAGGATGAGTATCCAGCATATCTTGAGAGATTAAGTGATCCAGCAAGAAAAGGTTTACGTATCAATACCTTAAAGATTACGCCGGATGATTTTTTTGCGTGTACGAATTATGAGTTAGAAAAAAGTCCATTTGCGAAGCATGGATATTACGCAAATATCAAAAGTGGTGTTGGTTTTACACCAGAACATATGGCTGGATTCTTTTATATTCAAGAACCTAGTGCAAGTTCTGCTGTGACAATCTTAGATCCTAAACCTGGGATGAAGGTTTTTAGATATGTGTGCAGCACCAGGATCGAAGTCTACACAAATTTCTGAAATGCTAGAACAAGAAGGTTTGCTTGTGGCTAATGAGATACATCCAACACGTTCTCGTATTTTATTAGAGAATATTGAACGTTGTGGTAGTGCTAATACAATTGTATTGAATAACGATCCAAAGGATATTTCTAAAGCATTTCCAGAGTTTTTTGATATGGTTCTATGTGATGCTCCATGTTCTGGTGAAGGAATGTTTCGTAAAGAAGACCAAGCAGTAGAACAATGGAGTTTAGAAAATGTACAAGCATGTGCTTTACGACAGTCATACATCTTAGAAGAAGCATATAAGTGCTTAAAGCCAGGTGGAACTATGGTTTATAGTACCTGTACATTTGCGATGGAAGAAAATGAGCTATGCATGCAGAAGTTTATACAAGAACATCCTGATATGCATTTGGTGCCAATTGAAGTTAATTTTGGTAGAAAAGCATTTGATTTTGGCTCTCATACCGATTACGCAAGAAGAATCTTTCCGATGGATGGTGGTGAAGGTCATTTTATCGCGAAACTTCAAAAAGATGGTGAATCAACAGAGTCAACTATTAAACTAATGCAATCACAAGTATTACCGAAAGAAGCTAAAGAATTCTTTGAAACATTTTTAGTGAATCAATACCCATATTATTTTGTAAAGAATAATAAGATATATGGTGGTACACAACCGTTTTATGATGTAGGGAAATGTCATTTACTACGTCATCAAGTATTTCTTGGTGAAATGGAGAAGAATCGCTTTACACCGAGTCATGCATTATTTATGTCTGCCTATACCAAGTTTCGAAACACAATCAATCTACAGGAAGAAGATGTTTTGCGCTATATGCGAGGAGAACAATTAAATCTACCTTGTAAGAAGGGATGGTATGCAGTGTGTTATCATGATGTTGTTATTGGTGGTGCAAAAAGTGATGGTACCGCATTAAAGAATAAATACCCTAAAAATTTACGTTTACGATGAAAGGATGATTCCATGAAATTAGACTTGTTTTCTTTTATTGATGAAACGATGGAATATTACAAAAGTAAGAGTGCGATATACCAATATGCCGAAGGTAAGCTAAATAAGTTTTTTACGGATGAGTTTTTAAACGGCGAAGATCCTGTTATCTCTATGCGCTCTAGAATTAAAGCAGAAGATAGTTTAAAAGAGAAGTTAATTCGCAATCAGTTCTATCTTCAATATGAAGCAGGTAAAGATGCAATTTCTCACTTAACGGATTTAATTGGTATCACAATGCAATGTCGTTTTATTCGTAATGAAGATCAGCTTTATAAATCATTATTTAATAAATTTACACGAAAGAAAGGTACACCTTACTTTGTGGCAAATAATGACCCAGATATCTTTATTGATTTAAATGTGTTTCAGCCACAGTTACAAAGGAATGGTTTTACAATTTATCGCATAGATGGTTATTACACTTTTAACGATGAAATCATTCGTTTTGAACTACAGATTAAATCACTTGTACATGCATTCTGGAGTGAAATTGAACACGAAGTTGTTTATAAGAATCCTGATTTTATTCTCTACGATCAATTTAATAAAGATATGTTAGGTGCTATTCGCGATAATTTAGATGTTGTTGATCGACAACTTGAAATTATGTATGACGAGATTAGTCATCAAACAAGACAAACACAGATTGGTATGGATGAAGTAGGATTTAAACAGTTTGTAGCACGTAGTATTAATGAATTAGTAAATCGAAAGATGAGAGAATCGGTTGGTTTTACGTCTGACTTTAAGAAGTGTTCTGCGATGATTGCACAGTATGTATATGTTCGTGATTTCATCAATGGAGAGCATAACAAAGAACGTATGATGGATTATCTAGAAACATTAAATATGCTTGCGACTAGCAAGTTAGATCTTTCAGAGGAAATCCATTTGGAAAGAGAACATCAAACGGAAGATGAGTTTTGTCGAATCTTTGGTCAGTATTGGCAAGAACAGTTAAATTCAAACTTCCAATGGCATATTTTCTTTGCGATGTTATTTAGTATTCAGCCAGGAAGTAATATCGATGACTTTACAGATTTCTGTACAATTATCAAACGCTTATTGATTGAACCAAATTGGTATCGCAATACATTTCACCAGTTTGGTGATGACAAAGCACTTGCGATACAGAACGATTTAGAACTTGTATTGGCTAATACACTTGTATCAATTGATGATATTGAAATAGCGCATGAGGATAAAGTATATTTGTGTATGCAAACATTCCGTCACTATGTAACGGAATTAGAAAACGAATATGATGATTACGCTGAATTTATTCAGTACTATGAGAAAAATAAACTTGAAACTTTCTAGGTTGATTACGGATCATTTCCATTGAGTCTGATATTTTGTTATAATAAACTAGTAAATATAAGAGGTGAATAACATGGCACAAGATTATGTTGTTTTAAATGAAAAAAACGAAAATGGCTTAATAGCTATTA
>CAKMPP010000054.1 GCA_927911475.1 uncultured Solobacterium sp.
TCGCTCTGTATCGTGAAAAGCAAAGTTCTTTGCTTGATCATGTTCGATATAGCTCATTTTACTAGGCATGAAGATAACCTTTGTAGCACCTGTTTTTTCACAAGCATATTCTGCTAGTTCGATATGAGCTTTTGTTGGTGGATTAAAGGCTCCCGCAAATAACAGATAACTCAAATGATGCCTCCATGGAGTCTCTCATATAACTCCTCTCTGAGTTTAGCTACAGCAGGTGTTAAGTCTACATAGTGCTTATGTGGCATCTCTGTACGTAATTCAGATTCCCAAACACGATACTGTAGTTGTTCCTTAACATATTCCTTCTTTGCACGAATGTCTGGTAAATCTAAAACAATTTCACCATTTAACATATGTGGAATTAAAATCTTCTCTACGTGACTTGGAATTATTGTCTTACGTCTTTCAAAGGCATCTGGATCAAGGTTAACAACTTCAACAGGCTTACCATTTTCAATTACTTCTGTATCAAGGGAGATAATGTCGCACTGTCCCTTTCCTTCTTCATCAAATACACGCCAAGCCATTAGTTTGCCTGGAATAATTGCCTTACTAGATGAATCAGAACACTTCATCTTTGGTGTATAGCTACCATCCTTTTCTTTGACAGCGACTAACTTATATACACCACCAAAGACAGGGTCTGTCGCGGCAGTAATGAGTTTTTCACCGACGCCATAGAAGTCAAACTTTGCATGTTCATAGAGTTCCATGTTTGCCATCTTCTTTTCATCTAAGGAGTTAGATGCGACAAGCTTGATATATGACTTACCTGCTTCATCCAAAGCACGACGTAGACGTTTATAACCACGAGCTAAGTCACCAGAGTCAATACGTGCACTCTTAACACGCTTATTTGGATCGTTTGGATACTTCGCAATCAACTCATCATCTAACTGGATAAGATGTGGAAGACCTGAATCAAAGATACTATAAGTATCTAGTAACAATGATACATTTTCAGGATAAGTTTCCGCATACGCACGGAAGGCATCCATCTCGGTTGGGAAGAATTCGATATAACTATGCGCAACTGTACCAACAGCCTTCACATCAGGTCCATACTTCATCTCCGCAAGACAGTTAGCAGTACCGATACATCCACCCAAGATTGCCGCATAGGCGCCATCGTTACCTGCAGACATGCCCTGTGCACGACGTGTTCCAAATTCCATGACATTTCTTGGTGTCTTATTACTTAGGCCAGTAATGCGAGTTGCCTTTGTAGCGATTAAGGAATGGAAGTTCATTGTCTGTAATAGATAGGTTTCAATTAAGACTGCACCTACCATGTCACACTCAATACGTACCATTGGTACCTGAGGATAACATACAGTACCCTCACGTAACATGTACACATCACCCTTCCATTTATAGTTACGTAGATATTCACAGAATTCTGGACTCATACCCTTGGTTAATAACCACTGAATATCAAAGTCTGTAAAGTGATAGTTCTTTAAGAAACGTAATAGCTTCTGTTGCCCACAGCTAATTGCATATCCACCATCGTCTGGGTTATCTCTAAAGAACATGTTAAACACCATGATGGTATCTTTATATCCATGCATGAATAACGAATTTGCCATAGAGAATTCATAGAAGTCTGTGACCATCGCAGGATTGTCATAATCTTCATCTGGGATATATGGTTCTACTTGAATGTTGTTCATATCATTTCCTCATTTTTCTATTTCAATCTGACAAGAAGCCATTACATCGAGAGCTTCCTTTTGCTTGTCTATTGTTGTCGCAGCGCATGCTTGCGGTAAAACAGTTATCTTTGTATTTGGCAGATGTGTACGTAATAGTAAAGCATTTGTCACAACACAAATATCTGTACAGATACCAATTAATACAATTTCTTCTGGAGCTAGTTTCTGTAGTTCAACTGCTAAATTTATTGATCCAAAGGTATCCTTCTCAAATATTTTAGCATTGCGTTTATGCAGTGCTTCTTCAACACTCTTTGGAAATCTCCAACCCTCTGTATCCTTGATACAGTGTACAACCGGTAAGTATTTACCCTCCAATGTATTGAGGTAATTTGTATCATGTGTATCCTGTGTTGCAAAGACCATATCATATTTTGGTGAGTTGATTTCTTCAACCATCTTTGCAAGGGCAGCTTCTGCCTCTTTTGTGCCAAGAGAACCTGACACGAAATCATTTTGAATATCAATTGCGATAAGTACTTTCATTATAACGTCTCCTTTACGAATGGTAGTAATGGATTAAAGCTATAGGTTGCGACCTTCCTACCGTTTACAATCGTTGTATTACCTGTAGCCACTAACATTTTTTTAATATCCCGTCTAAAGTTACCTGTATCAACTGGGTGATTTACGATAGCCTCATAGACTTCCTGAATCTCACGTAGCGTGCATTCCTTCGGTAACAGGTTAAACATAATACCTGTAGAAGCTGCACGATTACGTACAACATCGATTGCCATATTGATTGCCTTGATATGATCAGCTGCTAGTTTCGCGTTTGAACTATCTAGTAACTTGGATCTTGTCTGTACGTAGTTATCGCAAGCAGTATCATAAATTTCATAGCGTAGATGAATCCCTTTTTCTTCTTCATCTAACATAAGTACACTCTTACGTTCGTGACCATCTGTTGTTGTAGTGATCTTTTGGATGGTAAACCAACCTGTATCCATCGCATCATCACCAGCAGATGTCATCTTAATATTTTCAGCCGGTGTCATAGACAAATAAACTGTCGTAATCACACGTGTACGTGGATCACGGTCCGCATTTCCAAATGTATATAATTGTCTAAAGTACGTAGAATCAAAAAGATTGGTTTCCTCTTCTAATTCTCGTTTCATTGCGGTATCCAAATCCTCATCAAAGTTCACAAAACCACCAGGCATAGCCCAATCATGAATAAATGGATGATCCTTACGTTTGACTAATAACACCTTTAACTTTCCCTTTAATACTGTTAATAAAATCATATCAACAGTATTACTCGGCCTTCGATACTTTGTCTCATCATAGCGAGCAAGGAATTCCTTTAGTGTTTCACCACGTTCATTTCTTTCTTCCATGGCTTCTCCTTATAGTCATTTTGACTATATATATTATAATCTACTTTTCTTGTTTGTCAAAAAAAAGTGATTGCTAGATTACAATCACTTCTTCATACGTTTATATTTATTACCAACTTTTTCCTTCATAAAAGCTAGTACATCCGCTTTCTGATCGAACTCATATTCTACAAGTTCTACATTTGTGCTTTCTTTCTTTGAAGATGATGTTAGATATAAATTAAAGAACTTCTTATCATCCTTATAATCATAACCACTGAGTTCCTTCCATGCATGGAATTTGCCATTGGTTACATAACCTTCTTCCCCAATACCATCTTTCGCTAACCAATACGCAACAATCGCAACAATGATGACGATAACGCGTAAGATATCAAAAACAGTAATTGTATTACCAATCAGAGAAACTAAAGTTAAACCCACAATTACAATGAGCGTAATCTTAGTTGCGTCCCATTGTCTTCCTGCATACTTAATCTTTCCCTTTGTATTGGCTAAACGATAAAACATCAAACCTGCAAATGCGCCGAATGCTAATGTAACTAATAAGTTTCCGTAGAATAATGGCTGATTCATTTTCATTTCCTCACATACTAATAACAATTTTTATTATACCATAGCAAATCTGAATAAGCATATCATCAAATTTTTTGAATTTTACATATATTCAGTATTACTTGCTAATCTTCTTTGAACAAACTAAAATACATCTATGACAAAAAAAGATATTAAACTCTTTGCGACAGATTTAGATGGAACATTATTTGCTCGCCCTGCTCACTTAACACAATACGCTGCAGAAACATTGCGTACATTACGAGCACAAGGTACACGTGTTGCAATCTGTACTGGTCGTCATTACGAACGTATTCTGAATGGATTTCCAAAAGATATCTATGATTATATTGTTTCCAACAATGGCCAAGACATCTACTTTGTAAAAGAGAAAGAACATAATAACTCTTCCAGTATTAACAAAAGAAGAGATTCATGGTCTGCTTCCACTTGCAGAAAAGTACCCTGTCATCCTAATGGCATCGACAGATAAAGATTTTCTTACAACCGGTTCAAGAAAGAACTACATCGCATTAACTATTTTCCGTCTATGCATGCAAGTCCGCGACTTGATTCAACACCGTCACATTCAACAGGCAGATATCGATTTTAATCTTGAAAACCTAGAAAATAAATATATCATCAAGGTTTGTTTCTCAGGTACTGCAGGCACACTCAAGAAACTTGCCAAAGAGATTCCTACGGATAAGTACTCCGTCTTCTTTGTCAATCCAAACTGGTTAGAAGTACAGCCACATGGAATTGATAAAGGAAATGGTCTTCGTATGATTATGGAACGAGAGAATATCTTACCAGAACAAGTTTGTGCAATTGGTGATGGCGAAAATGATTTAGCCATGCTAGAGGTTGCAGGTATAAAGGTAGCGATGGGTAACGCAATGCCATGTCTAAAA
>CAKMPP010000055.1 GCA_927911475.1 uncultured Solobacterium sp.
AAAATGAAAAAATGTATTTCAAGGCTATTTAGCGCGTCAATAGCTATTTTAGTAGCCTCATCCAGCATCATTTCAGCGTATGCATGTACCGGTGTCATTATCGGCGGCGATTTAACAGAAGATGGTAGTACAATTTTTGGACGTACAGAAGACTTAGAAGTTAATCATAATAAGGTTTATCGAGTACATCCAGCAGGAGAACATAAAGCTGGTGAAACGATCAAAGATGTTTCTGTAGATCCAGATAAGGGGTATTCCTTTACATTTGCACATGATTCGTATCGCTATACGTCTGTCAGCGATACAACACCAGAATATGGTAATTTTGACGAAACAGGATTTAATGAAAAGGGTTTAATTGCGGATATGACAGTTTCCGCTAGTGCAAATGAAAATGTATTGGGTGTAGATCCTTACATGAATGGCACAGATACAACAAAGCCAATCGGTATTACAGAAGCTATCATCACAACAGCAGTATTAGGCAGTTGTGACAATGCAAGACAAGCAGTTGAATTTATCGCACAAGAAGTCGCAACAAAGGGTGCAGGAGAAGGCAATGGCCTAGTCGTAGCAGATCATAATGAACTTTGGTACATGGAAATTTATACCGGTCACCAGTTTGTGGCGATGCGTTATCCACGTGATAAGTATTCCGTATTCCCTAATTCATTCTGGTTGAATGAGTGCAGATTAACCGTAGGAGAAGAAAAGGAAAACTATAACATTTCAGAAGATGGAAATTATATCTATTCCAAGGATATCTTTAAAGTCGCAACAGATGCTAAGACATTCAAGGGAGATGAATTAACTCGTACCATCGATTTATATTCTTCTTATGCATTACCTGAATTATCTGAAAGTACTGAATCACGTGTATGTTCCGGTATTAAGCAATTCAATCCGGATGCGAAGTTTGAAGGTAATGTATATCCATTCTTACAGACAACTTCAAAGAAGATTACATTAGCAGATGCAATGGCATTTACACGTAACCGTTTGGAAACTATTAACGAAGTGGCAGATGACTTAGGACGTGGAAACCTATATCCAATTGGTAACCGTAACACAATGGAAGCACATATCTATCATCTTCCTGCAAACGCAACCGAAGAATATCCAGGAACAATGTGGTTAGCATTAGGTTCTCCATTAACTTCACCATTTGTGGCATACTATCCAAATCAGAATTCTGGTATTGCACAAGCACAAAATGAAAACAATGAATTTAATGAAGATTCCGTATATTGGTTAGCAATGGATACTTTATTCATGATTGAATACAATCGCGATGAATTCCAACCAATCGCTACTAAGAAGATTGAAGCACTCGAAAGTGAAGAGATCAAGAACGCTGTTACAACAATGTTAACAGCTGATGAAGCAACAGCTAAAAACCATGAAGATGCAACAAAGGCATATGAGACAATGAAGGAAATCCATGCGGAGATCCTTGAGAAGTTCCAAAAGTATATCAAAGAAAACGACTATACAATTAAGTTCTTTGGTAAGCGTGCAAGCGCAGCATTTTCAGGATCAGAAGTTTTAGTACCTAAGGATAGTGCAGAAATCGGAATGAAGTTAAGTGTAGCTCCTAGCGAAGACATGATGTCTGGTGAGCTCAATATTGTAGATCACTATGGAAATCCAGTTGAGGAAGTAAAACAAGACTTAACATATTCTATTCCTACAGCAGCTTTCAATGGCCAGCCTACATTTACAGATGGCACAAATGAAATTACTGCTGAAGTAAAGGATGATAAGTATGTATTTACTACAAAGGCAACACATATTTCATATACAGTATCTGAAGGCAAAGAAGCTACAACTGAGACAGAGACAAAGCCTAAGACAACACCACAGTCAGTTGTATTACTTGTTGGAGCAGTCATTGTAGTAGCAATAGCGGCACAAGTCATCAGAAAGAAATTACGTTAATCTTGAAAAGTCAGACTAAAATGGTCTGACTTTTTTCATTGGTCGCTAAAAGTAATGATATAATCAATCCATGAAAACTTTAATTTGGGACTTTAACGGTACGATTTTAGATGATTTACAATTGTGTCTATCGATTGAAAATGAAATGTTAAAAAAGAGGGGGATGGAAAAGTATCCTGTCACAAAACAGGACTATCTCAATACATTCTCGTTTCCAGTTATTAACTACTATTACCATATTGGATATACCTTTGATACTGAAAGCTATGAAGAAGTATCTCTTGAATTTAATCAGGAGTATGATCGTCGCTTTTGATGAGTGTTCTTTGATGGATGATTTTATTACTACGGTAGAAAAGGCAATCCAACTTGGATATCGCAATGTCATTCTATCTGCTTCTCGTCACGATAAACTGGTAGAGCAGTGCAAGTTGCTAGGAATTGACCAATATTTTGATGAAATACTGGGTATTGATAATATGCTTGCGGCCTCAAAAGTTGAGATGGCAAAGATTTGGCTGGAAAAGAGTGATGTGGAACCATCTGGATGTAAGTATATTGGTGACACTGTTCACGATAAAGAAGTTGCGGAAGCACTTGGCATTCATGATTATG
>CAKMPP010000056.1 GCA_927911475.1 uncultured Solobacterium sp.
CCAGAAGGATACTGGATTGGGTCTCTAGATGGGCTTGGATGTGTGTATGGTAAGCAAGAGAGTATTGCTAGAGAAGATATAGAAAATATCTATCTTTATAGCGATGGAATGTCTACGATATTGCAGGATAAATCTATATTAATGGGTGGTATTGATGTAAATGATTCTGTATTTGAAAATTATATTCAGAAATATCGTTATTTAACAACAGATGATATTACGATTCTTCAAATGCAGTTGAAAGGGGAATAAGATGATCAAGGGAATATTATTTGATTTTGATGGTACGCTTAGTAATCGAGTTGAATCGGCTTATTTCATGTATCGTTGGATGATACATGAAATGTTACCGGAAATGGATGTACATGACATCGAGTTTGAGAGAATTGTGCAACGCTGTATGTTGTGGGATGAATATGGAACAATCAACAAGACCCATGTGCTAGAAATGTTGAAGAAACATTATGTGCCAGATTTGGATGTGGAGGTATGGAAAGATAAATGGTATGCAACATTCCATGAATTCCAGGTTGAGATGCCACACTCCTATGAAGTGCTTAGAGAATTAAAAGAGAAGTATAAAATTGGAATTATTACTAATGGTAACGAGAATTTGCAGGCTATAAAGATTGACTATCTAGATATGCGTAAGTATTTTGATACAGTTATTATCAGTGGAGCGTTTGGTATACATAAGCCAGATGTGTCAATTTATCAGAAAGCTGCAGATGATTTAGGGCTAGAATGTGAAGAGATTGCCTTTATAGGAGATACATTTGCGACAGACATCGTAGGTGCTGTAAGAGCTGGTATGTTACCGATTTGGTATTGCTATGAGCATCGCGGTATTTCTCTATATGACGTAAAACAAGTAAATAATTATGATGAAATTCGTGATATGTTTCTTATAAATACGGATTGGAATCAGTAAATCATACGGAAATACATAGTAAAAAGACCCTAAATATAGGGTCTTTTTCTAACTATATTATATATATAAATAAAAATTAGTTTAAATAACATGCTGAAATAAAAATGAAATGAGAAGGCTTTCAGATGGAAAGAGATATGTTTTTACTGAAAAACGTTCAAAAAACACATAGGAATAAAAGAGTAAAAATATCAAAAAAAAGTGATTGCAAAAGGGTTTTAGTAGTGTTACTATATTGAAGCACTCGTGTAGATGTGGAAGATTGCTGGCACGCCGATGTGCGTTGTCACAGCATGGTGTGATAACCAGGGAACTTCCACGGAGCGATCCGCTATAAGATAGCGGAGTGAATATAAGGAGGAAAAATTCATGGCAAAGAACTCAGTAAGAATTCGTCTGAAGGCTTACGAGAACAGAAGCTTAGATGCTGCTAGCGAAAAGATCGTTAAGACAGCTACAAGCCACGGCGCAAAGAAGATCGTCGGACCTGTTCCGCTGCCTACTGAGCGTGAAGTTATTACAGTACTTCGCGCTGTCCACAAGTACAAGGATGCTCGTGAGCAATTCGAAATCCGTACACACAAGAGATTGATCGAAATTATCGGCCCATCCGCAGAAACAATCGATGCATTAAGTAGATTGGATTTGCCTTCTGGAGTTGATATCGAAATCAAGTTGTAGAAAGGAACAGAGGTAAATACAAATGAAGGGTATTTTAGGACGTAAGCTTGGTATGACCCAGGTATTCACGATCGAAGGAACTCTGATTCCTGTAACAGTGATCGATGTAAAACCGAACGTTGTACTACAAAAGAAAACAAAGGAAACTGATGGCTACGAAGCAGTTCAGTTAGGCTATGAGGATGTTAAGGAACACCGTTCCAACAAGCCTGCTATCGGACATGCTAAGAAAGCTAATACAGCTCCTAAGCATTACATCAAGGAACTCAGAGCTGATGAGATGATGAACCTTGAAGTGGGTGCTGAAGTTAAGGCTGACTTGTTCAAGGCTGGTGACGTCGTAGACGTACAGGGAACAAGTAAGGGTAAGGGTTACAGCGGAACTATCGTTCGTAACAACGCTGCTCGTGGACCAATGACACACGGTTCAGGCCACCACAGACATATCGGTTCTCTTGCAACTAACGGTCGTAACAATGGCGTGGTTAACAAGGGCACAGTAATGCCTGGTCAAGAAGGTGTTTATACAACAACTAATCAGAACTTAACAATCGTTAAGGTTGACGCTGAAGAAGGATACATCCTTGTTAAGGGTAATGTTCCAGGACCACGTAAGGGATTGGTTGTTATCAAGACAACAGTTAAGCCGGTTAAGGAAGTTTCAGTTCCTGAATTAATTTCTTATGAAGGCGTTTCTGTTGCAGAGGAACTAGAAAAGGTTTCTGAAACAATCGAAGCTGAATTAGCTGCTACAGCAGTTACTGAAGCTGAAGGAAAGTAGAGGATTTGATCAATGGCTAAAATTGATGTATTCAATCAGGAAGCTAAGGCTGTTAAGTCCATCGAGCTATCTGATGCTGTATTTGGTATCGAACCAAATCAGCAAGCAATGTATGATGCGATCCTCGTCTACCAAGCAGGTTTAAGACAGGGAACACACGCAACATTAACTAGAGCTGAAGTATCTGGAACAGGTAAGAAGCCATTCCGTCAAAAGGGTACTGGTCGTGCTCGTCAGGGTTCTACACGCTCTACACAGTGGAGACACGGTGGTATCGCATTCGGACCACAACCACGTAAGTATGATTTCAAGCTAAACCGTAAGGTTCGTCAGTTAGCTTTACGTTCTGCATTGAGTGAAAAGCTTCAGGAAAGTTCATTAACTGTTCTTGAGAACTTATCATTCGATGAGATCAAGACAAAGAAGGCTGTAGCTTTAATGAATGCTTTCGGTTTCGACCGCAAGACATTATTCGTGGCTGAGGCTGATGAGGACTTCGACAATGCATATGTTTCAATGAGAAACATTCCAAATGCATTAGTTGTAACAGTGTCAAGCTTAAACGTATATGACATTGTAAAATGCTGATAAGGTAGTCTTCACAGAAAAGGCTGCTGAAAAGGCTGGGGAGGTATTTGCATAATGAGCGCACGTGACATTATTGTTAGACCACTCGTAACAGAAAAGACAATGAAGCTTCAAGATAGCTTCAATAAGGTAACATTTGAAGTTGCTAAGAATGCAAACAAAGTTTCTGTTGCTCAGGCAATCAAGGAAATCTACAACATTAAAGTAGAAGGCGTTAACATTGTTAACGTTCATCCTAAGAAGAAGAGAATGGGCCGCTACGAAGGTACAACATCTGCTTATAAGAAGGCAATTGTTACATTACCTGAGGGTGCTTCAATCGATATCTTCAATAGCGAGAAATAAGAGAATTAACTATCGGAGGAATTCGCTATCTCCGGAAAATTGCGAAAGGAAAGTAAAAGAAAATGGCAATCGTAAAATACAAGCCTACCAGTGCCGGACGTAGAAATATGTCCACTCTGAGCAATGACCGTATTACAAAGTCAACTCCAGAGAAGAGCCTGCTTGCTCCACTAAACAAGAAGGGTGGACGCAACAACACAGGACGCATTACTACTCGTCATCAGGGTGGAGGCGTTAAGCAAAAGTATAGAATTATCGACTTTAGAAGAAATAAGGACAACGTTCCTGCTAAAGTTGCTGGAATCGAATACGATCCAAACAGAAATGCAAATATCGCATTATTACACTATTTAGATGGTGAAAAGCGTTATATCATCTGCCCAGCCGACTTACACGTTGGTGATACAGTTATCTCCGGTGAAGCAGTTGACATTAAGATTGGTAACGCAATGGAATTGAAGAACATTCCTGATGGAACAGTAGTTCACAACATTGAACTTACAGCTGGTAAGGGTGGACAGATGGCACGTGCTGCTGGATGTTCTGCTCAGATCCTTGGTTCTGAAGGAAACTTCGTAACAATTCGTTTATCATCTGGTGAAGTTCGCCGTGTTCATAGCAACTGCCGCGCTACAGTTGGTGCAGTTGGTAACGGTGATTATAACTTAATCAACTTAGGTAAGGCTGGTCGTTCCAGATGGATGGGCATCCGTCCTACAGTACGTGGTTCTGCAATGAACCCAGTTGATCACCCACACGGTGGTGGTGAAGGTAGAGCGCCAGTTGGACGTAAGTCACCTATGACACCATGGGGCAAGAAGGCTATGGGTGTTAAGACTCGTAAGCCAAAGAATAAGAGTAACCAGTATATCGTCAGAAGACGTAATGGAAAATAGTTGAAAGGAGAACATAAAAAATGTCCAGAAGTTTGAAAAAAGGCCCATTCTGTGATGCTAGCCTATTAAAGAAGGTTGAAGCGCAGAATGAAGCACATAAGAATGAAGTAATTAAGACATGGTCTCGCCGTTCAACGATTTTCCCTAGCTTCGTTGAGCATACATTCGCTGTTCATAACGGTAAGGAACACGTTCCAGTTTATGTAACAGAAGACATGGTTGGACACAAGCTTGGTGAATTCGTGCCAACACGTAAGTACGGCGGTCATGGCGACGACAAGAAGGCGTAAGGAGGAAAAATAACATGGATGTAAGAGCAACAGCAAAGACAGTTCGTTTCACTCCTCGTAAAGTTCGTCTTGTCTTAGACATGGTACGTGGAAGAAGCGTTGAAGAAGCATTGGCAATCTTAAAGTTCACTCCTAACCACGCAGCTACAGCAGTAGCTAAGGTTGTAAAGAGTGCAGCTGCCAACGCAACAAATAACAATCAATTAAATGCAGAAAACCTATATATCAAGGCTTGCTATGCTAATGAAGGTGTAGTCCTCAAGCGTTTCATGCCAAGAGCTAAGGGTAATGCAGCACAGATTTTAAAGAGAACAAGCCACATCACAGTTGTGGTTTCGGATGAGAAGTAAGGGAGGAAGGTCAGAACATGGGACAGAAAGTTAGCCCAATCGGCATGCGCGTCGGCGTAATCCGTGACTGGGATTCTAGATGGTACGCAAATAAAGCTGATTTCGGAGATCTTCTGAACGAAGATGTCAAGGTTCGTAATTTCTTAGAAAAGGAATTAAAGGACGCATATATCTCTCGCGTAGAGATTGAACGTACAGGCAAGAAGGACGTTAAGGTTATCGTTCGTTGTGCTCGTCCAGGTGCTATGCTTGGAAAAGATGGCGACAAGGATAAGATGGAAGTTCTTAAGAAGAAGTTATCTAAGTTAACAGGTGGTAAGAACGTTAAGGTTGACGTAATTGCTGTAGCAAATCCTGACTTAGATGCTCGTCTTGTTGCACGTCGTATCTGTGAACAGTTGGAAGCACGTCAGTCCTTCCGTATTGCACAGAAGAAGGCAATCCAACAGACAATGCGCTCTGGTGCTAAGGGTATCAAGACATTGGCTAAGGGTCGTTTAGGTGGTGCAGAAATCGCTCGTCAGGAAGGTTATGCAAGAGGTGTTGTTCCTCTTCATACACTCAGAAGTGATATTGACTACGCTGCTGAAGAAGCAACTACAACTTATGGTAAGTTAGGCGTTAAGGTTTGGATCTGCCGTGGTGAAGTTCTTCCAGGACAAATGGTTAAGGAACCAGAAGCTCCTAACCGTCCAGCAAGAAATGACCGCAGAAACAATAACAGACGTGGTGGTCGTAATGACAGAAAGCCAACAGGCAATCGCGCTGCACGTCCTGCTCAAGTAGAAGCTGCTCCTGTAGCAGAAGAAGCTAAAGGAGGTCAAGAATAAATATGTTAATGCCAAATAGAACAAAATACAGAAGACCTCACCGTTTAAGCTATGAAGGAAAGTCAAAGGCTGGCACAAAGTTAGCATTTGGTGAATTCGGATTAGTTGCTGATGAAGGTGCTTATGTAAGCAGTAACCAGTTGGAAGCTGCACGTATCGCTATGACACGTTATATGAACCGTGGTGGTAAGGTTTGGATCAAGGTGTTCCCACAGCTTGCAAAGACAAAGAAGCCTTTGGAAGTACGTATGGGTTCCGGTAAAGGTTCACCAGACCATTGGGTAGCAGTAGTTCAAAAGGGAAGAATCCTATTTGAAATTGCTGGTGTAAGCGAAGAAGTTGCTCGTGAGGCATTACGTCTTGCAGCAAACAAGCTCTGTGTAAAGACACGCTTTATAAAGAAGACAGCAGAGGAGGCTAAATAAACATCATGAATGTGAAGGAAATCAGAGATCTAAGTAATGAAGAACTCGAGAAGGAAGTCACATCTTTGAAGGAAGAACTGTATACTCTGCGCTTTGCACAGGCTACAGGAAACCTCGAGAATCCTGCTCGAATGAGAGATATCAAGAAGACTATCGCTCGTATTAAGACAGTATTAACAGAACGCGCTAGTGCGCAGGCTAAATAAAGGAGGGGCTAAAAATGGAAGAAAGAAATAGACGTAAAGTCCTTCGCGGAACAGTTGTTTCCGATAAGATGGACAAGACAATTGTCGTTGAAATCGCTACTACAAAGAGCCATCCTTTATATGGCAGACGTGTTAAGTATTCCAATACTTTCAAAGCTCATGACGAGAACAACGAAGCACGTATTGGTGACGTTGTAGAAGTAATGGAAACAAGACCATTAAGCAAGGATAAGCATTTCCGCTTAGTGAAGATTGTTGAAAAAGCAGTAATTCTTTAAGGCACAGGAGGAGAAAATATGATTCAGAATGAAAGCAGATTAAACGTTGCTGACAACACCGGTGCCAAAGAAGTATTGGTTATCAGATGTTTAGGCGGCAGTAAGCGCAAGCGCGCTAACATCGGCGATATCGTTGTATGTGCAGTTAAGAAAGCTTCACCTAACGGATCCGTTAAGGAAGGTCAGGTTGTTAAGTGTGTAATCGCTCGTACAGTTTACGGTATCAGTCGCGAAAACGGCAGTTACATTAAGTTTGACGACAATGCGGCTGTCATCATCAAGGATGACAACACACCGGTCGGAACACGTATCTTCGGTCCGGTTGCTAAGGAACTCCGTGATAAGGGATTCATGAAGATTGTTTCCCTTGCACCGGAAGTGTTATAAGGGAGGCCGAATCGATGAAAATCAAGACAGGCGATACAGTCAAGGTAATCAGCGGTCACTACAAGGGAACAGTTGCTGAAGTTAAGGCAGTTAATCCAAAGACAAACAAGGTTATCGTTGAAGGCGTTAACGTTGTTAAAAAGACTTTGAAGCCAACTCAGCAGAACCCAGAAGGTGGCGTTGTTGAAAAGGAAGCAGCTATTGACGCTTCTAATGTAATGCTCTATGACAAGAAGGCGAAGGCAGCTAGCCGTGTATCTATCAAGGTAGATGACAAGGGTAACAAGACTCGTGTTTACAAGAAGTCCGGAGCAGAAGTTAAAGGAGGCAAGAAATAATGAACCGTTTATTAGAAAAGTACACGGAAACAGTTAAGCCTTCTTTAATGAAGGAATTCAACTATACAAGTACAATGCAGGCACCAAAGATCGTTAAGGTTGTTATCAACATGGGTGTTGGTGATGCAATTGCTAATTCAAAACTTCTCGACGAAGCTGTTGAAGAATTAACATTAATCGCTGGTCAAAAGCCAGTAATCACAAAGGCTAAGAAGTCCATTGCGAACTTCAAGCTTCGTGAAGATATGCCTATCGGATGTAAGGTTACATTACGTGGCGAAAGAATGTATGAATTCTTAGATAAGTTATTCAACATTTCTCTTCCACGTGTACGTGACTTCCGTGGTGTAAGTGCTACAGCATTTGATGGCCGTGGTAACTACACATTAGGTGTTAAGGAACAGTTAATCTTCCCTGAAATCAACTTCGATAAGGTTAACAAGGTTCGTGGTATGGATATCGTTATCGTAACAACTGCGCAATCTAATCAAGAAGCATATGCATTGCTCAAGGGAATGGGCATGCCATTTGCTAAGTAGAAAGAGGAGAGCTGAGAATGGCAAAAACAAGTTTAAAAGTTAAGCAGTCACGTCCTGCTAAGTTCTCCACACGCGAGTACACACGTTGCGAGAGATGTGGACGTCCACATTCAGTATTAAGAAAGTACAAACTATGCCGTATCTGCTTCCGTGAATTGGCTTATAAGGGCCAGATTCCTGGAGTTAAGAAGGCAAGCTGGTAAGGAGGTAGCACGAGATGAATATGACAGATCCTATTGCTGACATGCTTACAAGAATCCGTAATGGAGTTCAAGCACGCATGACAACAGTTGACGTAGCTCCAGCTTCAAAGGTTAAGGTTGAAATTGCTAAGATCTTAAAGAGCGAAGGCTACATTGACAACTACGCTGTAACAGGCGAAGGAATTGAAAAGAAGATCGTTGTTACTCTCAAAGATGGTCGTGTAATCAGCGGCATCAAGAGAATATCTAAGCCAGGTCTTCGCGTTTATGCTAAGGGTGATGAAATTCCTAAGGTATTAAACGGATTAGGCATTGCTATCATTTCCACATCAAATGGAATGATGACAGATAAACAAGCACGTAAATTACACATCGGCGGTGAAGTTATCGCCTACGTGTGGTAATTAGAGAAGGAAATAAAAAAATGTCACGTATCGGAAATAAAGCGATTACCGTTCCTGCTGGCGTAGAAATTACTATCGGTGCAGGTAATGAGGTGACTGTAAAAGGCCCTAAGGGAACACTGACTAAGAAGTTCTCTCCATTAATGGAGATCAGTGTGGACGAAGGTATCGCTACAGTTAAACGTCCAAATGAAGAGAAACATACAAAGCAGTTACATGGTACAACTCGTGCCTTGTTAGCTTCCATGGTTGAAGGTGTTCACACAGGCTTTGTTAAGAAGATGAAGATTGTAGGTATTGGTTACCGTGCAGCTTTATCAGGTAATAAACTAACTCTTAACGTTGGTTTCTCACACCCAGTAGAATTTGAAGTACCATCAGATGTTAAGGTTGAAGTACCAGATGCTTCATCTATCAACGTAAGTGGTATTGATAAGCAGATTGTAGGTCAGTTTGCAGCAGTAGTTAGAGCTACTAAGAAGCCAGAACCATACGGTGGAAAGGGTATTCGTTATGTTGACGAAGTTGTTCGCCGTAAGGAAGGTAAGACTGCAGCTGCCAAGAAGTAAGGGAAAGGAGAGACTAAGTAATGATTAAATTAGCAAATAAAAATGCAGAACGTATTCGCCGTCATAAGCGTGTACGTAAGGTCGTTAACGGTACTCCTGAGTGCCCAAGACTAAATGTATTCCGTTCCAATGCAAACATCTATGCACAGGTAATCGATGATACAACAGGTACAACTTTATGTGCTGTAAGTTCTCTTGAATTAAAGCTTGAGAATGGCGGTAACGTTGAAGCAGCCAAGAAGGTTGGTGCAGCAATCGCTAACAAGTGCAAAGAAGCTAAGATCGAAGCAGTACGTTTCGACCGTGGCGGTTATGTATATCACGGAAGAGTCCAGGCTTTAGCTGATGCAGCTAGAGAAGCTGGCTTGAAGTTCTAAGGAAGGAGAGTACGAAATGCAGAACGATAAGAAGAGTTTCAAGAAACGCGAACCAAAAGAGTTCGAAGAAGTAGTAGTCTCCATTAACCGTGTCAGCAAGACTGTAAAGGGTGGACGTAGAATGCGCTTTGCAGCACTAGTTGTTGTTGGTGATAAGAAGGGTAGAATCGGTTTCGGTATGGGTAAAGCAGCCGAAGTTCCAGATGCTATCAAGAAGGCTACAGAAGCAGCTACAAAGAATGTATTCAGCGTTAACCTCGTTGATAACTACCGTACAGTGCCACATGCAATTAAGAGCAAGCACAGTTCAACAACTGTATTCTTAGCTCCAGCTGCACCTGGTACTGGTGTTATCGCCGGTGGTGAAGTACGTTCCGTATTAGAGCTTGCTGGTGTATCTGATGTCCTTTCTAAGGTTATCGGTTCACGTACACCTGTCAATGTTGTTTACGCAACATTAGAAGCATTAAAGGGTATGCGTACAGTAGATGAAATTGCTAAGACTCGCGATAAGAAAGTCGCTGAGATTCGATAAGGAGGGTCCTGATGAAACTAAATGAATTAACATATACAGAAGGTTCCCGCTCTAACAGAAAGAGAATTGGTCGTGGCCAAGGTTCCGGTACAGGTAAGACTTCCGGAAAGGGTAACAAAGGTCAGAACGCTCGTAGCGGCGGTGGTGTTGCGATTGGATTTGAAGGTGGACAGACACCATTCTTCAAGAGAATGCCTAAGAGAGGTTTCACAAACTATACTCGTAAGGAGTATGCAATTGTTAACGTTGAGGACTTAAACAAGTTTGAAGATGGTGTAACAGTTGATTACGAAGCTCTTAAGGCTGCAGGCCTAGTTAAGAAGCACCTTGACGGTGTTAAGGTACTCGGTTGCGGTAAGCTTGAGAAGAAACTCACTGTTAAGGCTGAGAAGTTCTCAAAGACAGCACAGAGTGCTATTGAAGCAGCAGGCGGAAAAGTAGAGGTTCTCTAATATGATGCATACGTTCGTCAGCTTGTTTAAGAATAAGGAAACTCGCAATAGAATATTCTTTACTTTAGCAATGCTGCTGATCTATCGCGTCGGAGCTGCTCTACCTGTTCCGGGTGTTAACACGGAATCGCTAGCTCAATCACTTGCAAATAACTCACTACTCAGCATTATGAATATGCTGGGTGGTGGTGCACTTGAAAGATTATCCATCTTTGCGATGGGTGTCACACCATATATCACAGCAAGTATCATCATTCAGTTGTTATCCATGGATGTTATTCCGTCATTAACGGAAATGACAAAATCTGGACAGACAGGTCGAATGAAAATTGAACGAATTACTAGATACCTAGGAGTTGTATTGGCATTTGTTCAAGCATATTCCTTGGTATATGGATTCGATAAGCAGTATGGAGTCCTGACAAATGCAAATCTTTCAGGATATCTATATACTGCAACCGTCATGACTGCGGGGTCCATGTTCCTCATCTGGATTGGTGACCGTATTTCAATGAAGGGTATCGGTAATGGTTTATCCATTATCATCTTCGCGGGTATTGTTTCTAATATGCCAGCAGCGTTCATGCAGGTATATCAGATTCTTGCTGGTGGAACAACACAAGGTGAACTATTCAATGGAATTCTACAGTTCGCATTGTATTGTGTCCTATATCTAGCGGTTGTTGTCTTCGTAATTATTATGGAAACAGCAGTACGTAAGATTCCTATCCAGTATACAAACAGTTCCGCAGCACGTAGTGGTAGCGATATTACATTCTTACCACTCAAAATTAATAGTGCATCCGTAATTCCTGTCATTTTTGCACAGAGTATTATGATGGCTCCACAGATCGTAATTAGTTTTATTAATACTGACCTGTATAATAAACTAAGCCAGTGGCTCTCATTGAGTACACCAACCGGTCTTGGGCTCTATGCATTATTAACAATCCTGTTCACATTCTTCTATACTGACTTGCAGGTAGATCCAGAAAAGGTTGCTGAAAACCTTGGTAAGTCTGGTGCTTATATCCCTGGTATTCGTCCAGGTAATGAGACTAAGACATATCTGCATAAGGTATTGAACCGAATTACAGTACTTGGCGCAATTGGATTGACACTAATTGCTGTAGTTCCTTATTTACTAACCATGTTTACTCCACTATCCCAAGCAACTGCTGTAGGTGGAACTGGTATCATCATTGTTGTCGGTGTCGCAATGGAAACTGTTAAACAATTGAAGGGTCAGTTAACACAGAAGTCATACAAGGGATTCTTGAGATAAGTTTGGAAAGAGGCAATAAGATATGAATATTCTGATCATGGGTCCTGCCGGAGCAGGAAAAGGCACAATGTCTGACCTAATCCTAAAGGAATACAATATCGCACACATCTCTACTGGCGATATGCTAAGAGAGAATGTGCGTAACAGCACAGCTTTAGGCCTTGAGGCTCAAAGTTATATGAATCAAGGTAAACTTGTACCAGATGATTTAATTAACGCAATGGTTGAAGATCGTATTCAACAACCAGACTGCGCAAATGGTTATCTCTTAGATGGCTTCCCACGTACATTAGTACAGGCTGAAGTCTTCGACAAGATTGCTGAGAAGATTGGAAAAGAAGTTGATGCAGTTATCGACTTACAGGTGAAGTTCGAAATTCTTGAAGAAAGAATTACAGGACGTCGCATCTGTCCAAAGTGCGGGGCAATTTATCATATTCATAATCATCCAAGTAAAGTTGAAGGCGTATGTGATGTTTGCGGAAGTGAACTTCAACAGCGTAAAGATGATACAGTTGAACAGTTAAAGGTTCGTATGGAAGGTTATGAATCAAGTACAAAACCGGTTATTGATTATTATGATCAAAAGGGTGTAGTAACACATATTGATGCTGCACAAGCACCGGAAAAAGTATTTGAAGATATTAAAAAAGCTCTTGAGAAGAATGCTTAAAAATATTGAGTTGGAAAGGGATTGATTTCCCTTTCCAGAACTCATATAAAGAAAGTGAGTAAGATGAGCAAACAGGACGTTATTGAAATTGATGGCATTGTGGAAGAAACACTTCCGAATGCAAATTTCCTGGTGAAGCTTCAAAATGGTCACGAGATCCGTGCCCACGTTGCTGGTAAAATCCGTATGAATTACATTCGCATTTTACCGGGAGACCGGGTCACCGTTGAGATTTCACCATATGATTTAACACGTGGGCGAATTACCTACAGACATAAGTAAAAGTTTTTGGTAGAATTGTCCAGGAGGCAAATAAAAATGAAAGTAAGACCATCTGTAAAACCAATTTGTGATAAGTGCAGAGTGATCAAGCGCAAGGGCGTTGTTATGGTCATCTGCGAAAACCCTAAGCATAAGCAGAGACAGGGTTAATTAAAGGGAGGATAACTAAATATGCCACGTTTTGCTGGTGTCGATATTCCGCGTAACAAAGTTATCGGCGTATCATTGACATACATTTATGGAATCGGCCCTACAACAGCTAAGAATATCCTTGCTGCTTGTGGAATCGACGAACACACACGTACAAACGACTTAACGGATGCACAAGAAACTGCAATCCGTGAAAAGATTGATGCTATTAAGACTGAGGGTGACCTCCGCCGTGATAGAGCATTAGATATCAAGCGACTAATGGAAATCGGTTCATACCGTGGAATCCGTCATAGAAGAGGATTACCAGTTCGCGGACAACGTACACGTACAAACGCTCGTACAAGAAAAGGTCCACGTCGTACTGTCGCTAATAAGAAGAAGTAATAGGAGGGTATAATGGCAGCTAACACAAAGAAAAAAGGCGCTGTGATTCGTAAGAAGAAGGCCCGCCGCAATGTAGCAAAAGGTATTGCTCATATTCATTCAACATTCAACAACACAATCGTTACTATTTCTGACGAAGCAGGTAACGTTATTTCTTGGAGCTCAGCTGGTGCTTTAGGATATAAGGGTTCACGTAAGTCAACTCCTTATGTTGCACAGTTATGCGCTGAAGCAGCTGGTAAAGCAGCTGTTCAACAGGGTATGAAGAGCGTAGAAGTAAATGTTAAGGGACCAGGTGCTGGTCGTGAATCAGCAGTTCGTTCTTTACAGACAGCAGGTTTAGAGATTACCGTTATTAATGATGTAACACCAATCCCTCATAACGGATGCCGTCCGCCAAAGAGACCGCGTGGTTAATCATTAGAACAGGAGGATTGAAGCATGCAAAAATTTGAACGCGCCGATTTCGAAGTACAGGAATACGTAGAATCTGAAAATTATGGTAAGTTTGTCCTTTCTCCATTAGAGAGAGGATTTGGTACAACAATCGGGAATGCGCTTCGCAGAGTCCTACTCTCATCTCTACCGGGAGCCGCAGTATTCTCCATCAAAGTTGATGGCGTATACCACGAATTTACATCTATCCCAGGTGTGAGAGAAGACGTTTCCATGATTATCTTGCAGTTAAAGCAGTTAGTTATGAAGATTGAGGACGATGAGGTCTATACATTACAGATCTCTGCGAAGGGACCATGCACAATCACTGCTGGTGATATTATTTGCCCAGCTCAAGTTGAAGTTATTAACAAAGACTTGGAGATTGCGCACCTAGAAAAAGATGTAACATTAGAGATGGAATTAAAGGCTAAGAATGGCCGTGGTTATATTAGTGCTGATTTAAACAAGCAACTAAACCAAGGTTCCTCTCAAGGAATTGGTACAGTATTTACTGACTCTATTTACACACCAGTTGAAAAAGTTGCTTACAACGTTGAACCAACACGTGTAGGTGAAGATGTTAAATATGATGCTGTTACACTCGAAGTTTGGACTGATGGTTCCATCAATCCACAGAAGGCGATTGCAATGGCAGCTAAGATTTTAATGGATCACTTAGATATCGTAGCTGGTATTAACGATGAAGTACTACAAATGGATGAAGTACTTAAGGAAGGTAATACAGAGCAGCCAAGCAAGGGACAGCAGATGATGATCGAAGACCTCGATTTATCTGTACGTTCTTACAACTGCTTAAAACGTGCCGGAATTCAGACAGTTGATGAACTGACACAAAAGACCGAGGATGAAATGATGAGAGTCCGTAACCTCGGTAAGAAATCATTAAAAGAGGTTAAGGATAAGCTCATTGAACTTGGTTTGGGCTTCAAATCCTTTGATTAACAGGAGGAACGTTTATGTGGAATCGTAAATTTGGCAGAAATGCTGATCACCGCAAAGCTATGTTGAGAAACTTAGCTACTTCTGTCATCATGTATGGCAAGGTAGAAACAACAGAAGCTAAAGCTAAAGATATGAGATCTGTAGTTGACGAGTTAATCACTTTAGGTAAGAAGGGTGATTTAGCTGCTCGTCGTCAGGCTGCTGCTTTCGTAAGAAATGTTGTAGCTGATGAAAAGACAGGACAGACAGTATTAAAGAAGTTATTTGAAGAAGTAGCTCCTAAGTATGCTGATCGTAAGGGCGGATATACACGTGTTGTTAAGACAGGTGTTCGTCGTGGCGATGCTGCTCCAATGGCTTATATCGAATTAGTTTAATCAAAAGATAGACCGTATATCAATGATATATGGTCTTTTTTATCTTAAGATTTGATGGCTTTCTATCGTATAAGAGTTTAAAGATTGATATAATAATTACATATGAAAATGATAAAAATATTATGCATAACTGCATTATTATTGGTAGGATGTGGCCAGCGCACTATACAACAATCAAATGTAGAACAAACGGTTCAGGCAGATGATTCTACATTAGGAGAATATACTACAGCATTAAAAAATCGTAAGATTGATTCTTCGTGGACAGTAAGTGTACAGTCAAAATATACGATGACTTATAGTGACAAAACATTAGATACATATCTTATGGATGGAGTATTAGAGGCAGATGGCGATACTGCCCATTATGAGCAACATATCAATGCGGATGGAATGTTATCAGAACTAATGGTGATTACTACGGTGGTAGGTTGTATAACACATATAATTCTGTAAATTACTATGAGGATATGGATTTTAGTAATCTGAAAAAGACAATGCTAGTACCACTTGATCCATATGTATTTGAGGCAGGAGATGTTGCAGCTATCAAAAAAGATAAAAATGAGTATACGATACAACTCCAAGCAGAACGTGCAAAAGAAATTTTCTTAAATCGATATGATTCTTACGGCTTAAAGAATTTTGATTCATTTGATATCACAAGCAATGAAATTCATGTGTCATTTGATGATAATCAGCACTATATTAAAGAAACAGCAGTATTCAATACTACAATCACAACAAATGGACAGACAGTAAATATCAAATATGAAAGTGAAATAAACTATCTGAAATTTGGTGAAACAACAGTATCTATCAGTGATGAAACAAAACAAGCTGAAAGTACATATGTCTATTACAAAGACATTGATACAAGTTCAATTCAAACAGTAACAACTGATGATGATTCACCTGAAGATACAGTTACAGCAACCTTCAAAAAGAGACTGGTTTCACGTCTTAATTACACAAAAGAATCTGAAGATGTCTATAGCAATAAATTCAATGAGAATGAAAGCTACCGCATTGATTTTGCGAACAAGACATTCACTTATAGCAATCGTTCTATCACCTATGTATACAGTTGGAAAGGTGATAACGGAAGTTTAGGTGCATGTCAGTATGACTTTATAAATAATAGTCAAACATCAATCTGCGAAGAAAGTACGGTTGAGTTTATCAAGAAGACAAAATTATTCCTGCAGATGGAATTATATTACTGTGGCTTGTCACTAGAAAAATTACAAGCTGAATAAAGGAGATAATATGAGAGCGGTCATTACAGTTGTTGGTAAAGATAAACCGGGTATTCTAGCATACGTTGCTACAAAGTGTGCTGAACGAGAAATTAATATCGTTGATGTTACGCAGACGTATTACAGGATCTATTTACAATGATCATGATTGTAGAAGTGCCTAGTAATGAAGAAAATTTCCGTAAGGTAGCAGATGATTTAGAAAGTGCAGGAGATGAACAACATCTCAAGATACATGTCATGCATGAAGATATCTTCAATAGCATGCATACAATATAGGTGAATCTATGCGTATTGAAAGTGATAACATCCTAGAAACGATTCATATGATAGAAGAAGATTGTCTAGATATTCGTACAGTTACAATGGGTATCTCTTTACTGGATTGTGCGGATGAAGACATCGATCGCTCGTGCGAAAAAAATTTATAAAAAAATTACAACAAAAGCAAAAGATTTAGTAAAGGTCGCAAAAGATATCTCACGTGAATATGGCATACCTATTATCAATCAACGTGTATCAGTAACACCGATTGCACTATTACAGAGCGTATCTGGTGGTGATTGCGTGAAGTATGCAAAGACACTAGATAAAGCTGGCAAAGAGATTGGAATCAACTTTATTGGTGGATATTCTGCGTTAGTGCAAAAGGGAATGACACAAGGGGATTATGAACTGATTATGTCCATCCCTCAAGCAATGAAGGAGACAGATATTGTTTGTTCCAGCGTGAATATTGGTTCTACAAAAGCGGGAATTAACATGGATGCAGTTAAAGTGATGGGACATATTGTCCGCGAATGTGCTGAAGTTACAAAAGATAATAACTGTTTTGGTGCAGCGAAACTTGTTGTATTCTGTAACGCTGTAGAAGATAATCCATTTATGGCAGGTGCCTTCCATGGTGTATCTGAACCAGATTGTGTAATCAATGTTGGTGTATCAGGACCTGGTGTTGTACGTGCTGCCTTACAAAAATTAGGAGAACATGCGAGCATGGATGAAGTTGCAGCTTGTATCAAGCAAACTGCATTTAAGATTACACGTATGGGACAGCTTGTAGGAAGAGAAGCTTCACAACGTTTAAATGTTCCGTTTGGTATCGTTGATTTATCACTAGCCCCAACACCTGCAGTAGGTGATTCTGTTGCACAAATTTTAGAAGAAATTGGTTTAGAAGTTTGTGGTGGACCAGGTACAACTGCAGCACTTGCAATGTTAATGATGCGGTGAAAAAGGGTGGTGTTATGGCATCCTCTAGTGTAGGCGGATTATCTGGAGCGTTTATTCCTGTATCAGAAGATGCTGGAATGATTTCTGCAGCAGAACAGGGTATCCTAACAATCGAAAAGTTAGAAGCGATGACAGCGGTATGTTCCGTTGGCTTAGATATGATTATTGTACCTGGTGATACGACAGCAGAGACACTATCTGCTATAATTGCAGATGAGGCTGCTATCGGTATGATCAACAATAAGACAACTGCATGTAGATTAATACCAGCAATTGGTATGGATGCAGGGGATAAATTGGTGTTTGGAGGTCTTTTAGGAGAGGGTCCAATCATGCCAGTTAAGATGACGAAAGCAGATAAACTAATCAATCGTGGTGGAAGAATTCCTGCCCCGATACATAGTTTGAAGAATTAATACTGGAGGGGAATTATGTCAGAAAATCAGACAATAAAGGAATTATTAGAAAAAGCAAAACAACGTGATATTGAAGCTGCGAAAGAAATACTAGACGTATCTCAGATAAGATGTACTTTATCACTAGATTATTTGTAGCAGACCATGAGCAGGCCAGAAAAGTGGAACAAGCTGGACTAAAGAAAGTATTCTCAAGCTTAAAGGAAGTAACAAATCCTGAGTGGTTTGAATGCTGGGCAGCTGAAAAGGTTCGTAAGGAAGCAATTGCACATGTATTGCCTTTAGAAGAGTCTAAAACTAACTGCAACATGTATACAGAAGCTGATGAAATCCCTAATTATATGGCAGTTCTACCAGAAACAGCTGAAGGTAAGAAATACCAAGTATTAGAGATGATGGATAAACTTAGCACAGGGGCTAGAGCTGCTTTAGCACTCCACTTATATGATGGTTTATCTGTTGAAGAAAGTGCAAAACTATTGATGAGTACTCCACAGTCTGTGATGAGTTGGTTAACAGAAGCCAAAGATACACTAATGAGCAATGGATTCAACTTAGGAACACTCATCGTGTTAATGGATAAGTTAAATCCAGTATCAGATCGTGCAATGGTTCTTAAGATGCAAGATGATCTTGCACTACAGTCAGCAGAGGACGATATCCTTAGCGGTGTATTCTCACAACCAGAAGAAACAGTTACACCAGCAGAGGCACCATCTCTTCCAACAGAAGAGAGTAAGGAAGTAGTATTCCCGAATTTACCATCCACATCAGGTTCTGATGAAAATACAATGCAGATACCAACAGTATCTGATGAAATTGAGGATACATTATCACTACCAACAGTAAAGGAAGAACCATCACCAATTTCTCATGAACAAGAAATTCGTTCTTCCGCAACACAAGTCATCAAGAAAGAATTATTTGATGAAAATGATGAAGCGGTAGAAGACCTTGAGGAAGAGGAGTCTAAGGGTGGAAGTTTCTTCGTAAAATTCTTGATTGTGATTCTAACATTAATGTTAATAGCAGGACTTGGATGGATTGTATATGATTCAATGGGTGGGAAGTTTGATTTTAAGTCACTTTTTGGCTCAAAGAATAATACAACAAGCGTAGTTGTAAACTCTGATACGACACCAGAACCTACTGCTACACCAGCAACGCCAGAACCTACTCCAGAAACACTTGGAGAAGTTGAAGTTGTTATCGATTCCTTGAATATCCGCGGTGGTGCAGGCACGAACTTTGATGTAGTTGGTTCAGCACAACGTGGAGAGAAGTTTAAAGTACTATCCATTGAACAGACAAGTGATTATACTTGGTATCAAATTGGTGAAAACAAGTGGCTTGCAGATAAGAACAATCAGTTCTTAACATATCGTAAATAACAAAAGAGACCATATGGTCTCTTTTGCTTGGTTTAAAGTAGTTCTAATAAATCTTGTCTGGATAGTGTAGCACTAGATACACCTTCACCAGATAGAATACGATCAGCTAGATTGGATTTCTCTTTTTGAAGTTGAATGATTCGCTCTTCAATTGTATCCTTGATGATTAAACGGAAGACGTTTACTACATTCGTTTGGCCAATACGATGTGCGCGGTCACTTGCCTGATTCTCCACAGCAGTATTCCACCAAGGGTCATAATGGATAACGATATCCGCTGCTGTAAGATTTAAACCAGTACCACCAGCCTTTAATGAGATGCAGAAGATAGGGACATTATCTGTCTGAAAGGATTCTACCATTTCAGCACGCTCTTTCTGTGGAGTGGAACCGACAAGCTTATGATAGCGAATGCCTTTCTTATCAAACTCTTGGGTTAGGGTATCTAGCATAGAGGTGAATTGGGAGAAGAGTAAAATCTTATGTCCTTCTTCAATTGCATTTTCTACGATATCTAAGCAGAGCTCTTTCTTAGCAGAGTTACCTTTGTAGTTATCGTATATTAAGCGAGGATCACAACACAACTGACGTAAGCGTGTTAACTCAGCTAAGACCACAATCTTATTCTCCTTGAATTCTTCATCACTTTGTTTCTGCAATATTAACTTGAGCTGTTGAACACGAGCTTCGTAGAGATCCTTCTGTTCATATTCTAGTTGCCCAAAATAGATATCTTCAATTTTATCTGGTAAATCATGCAATACATCCTTCTTACGTCTACGCAGGATAAATGGTGTTACCATCTTTTGTAGTTCTACTTCTAAGAACTCATCTTGGTCACGTACAATAGGAAGTTCATAGTTTGTACGGAACTTTTGATAAGAGCCAAAGAATCCCGGAAGGATGAAATCAAAGATAGACCATAGTTCGCTTAATCTATTTTCGATAGGGGTACCTGTTAAGGCAATACGGAAGCGGCTATTGATTGCCTTTACGGATTGTGCAGCTAGTGTAGACGCATTTTTAATATACTGTGCCTCATCGATTACCTGACAAGAGAATTCCATCGTACGATAAACATCAATGTCACGCTTAAGAGCATCATATGATGTAATTAGGATATCATTTTCCAAGGAAGTACGAATCAACTCCTTACGGATATTGGCAAAGCCTGAAACCATCGTGTAATGCATATTTGGCATGAATTTGTTAATTTCATTAGCCCAGTTATAAACAAGAGAAGATGGACATACAATGAGTGCACGTTTGCGGTCCTTCCAAGCCGAAAGTAATGAGATGATTTGAATAGATTTACCTAGACCCATTTCATCTGCAAGTAATCCGCCTAGATGATTTTCTTTGAGTGCATAGAGCCAACGGAAACCTTTTTTCTGATATGGTCGTAAGATTGGCTCAATTTCCTGGGGAATAGTGTACTCAATATCCTCGATATCTTTCATGTTGCGGATGAGACGCCTAAAGTTTTCCTCTGCTTGGATATCCAAGATAGAAGTCTTTGATAATTGATCGAGGTAGGTTGCACGGTAAGCAGGAATGTCAATTGTACCACGGGTAAACTGAGCACTACTAAGATTCATTGCATCTTTAAAGCTTGCAAGAGCTTGTATATTCTCATCAATATCGACAAACTCACCACTCTTTAGACGGTAGTATTTCTTCTTCGGATCATATTTACTGAGAATCTCATTCAGTTGTTTGAGATTGATTTGATCACTCACTAGGTTGAGTTGTAATAAGTCATGATTGACGGATACACCAATCGAAATACGTGTTTGATTATGAATCTTTAGTTTCTTGAGGGATTCAGAGATGAATACATCAGCCTTCGCCTGCATTTCTAAGATACCAAATTTAATAAAGCGATATACTTTATCGTCATCGTCTGTAAGTGCCATACGATGATTGGAAGGGTCATAGGCACTAAACCAAGGTGAGAAGAAATGATCCATATTTTTTTTCGAATGATAAGTCTCGATTACCTGCATTTTCACTTGGCAAGAATACATTGTATTTACCATGAGAATATATAGCGAAGAGTTCACCGGTGATTAGGTTATCTTGTGGCATATCTAGATATATCTCAAAAGTAGGGACTTCTGGAAGATATTGCGTAGGATTGAAGCCATCTGTTTGAATGGTTAAATTCTTTTGTAAGATTGGAAACACATTCTTTGCAAAGGTTGCGATATCATCTTCCGCAATAAAGATATTTTCTGATTTACCATTATGAAAATAATCGATTAACTTGCGGAAAGCTTGTGAGGCTCTTACGTCGCGATAAATGATATGCCGATTTTCATCAAAAAAAATAGGTGTGTTTTTTACCTGTGATATATGGTAATACGGTTGTATTAAATTGATATCCATCATCAACTTTCTCGATAGAAGCGTTCATAGATGGTTGCCCATCAATTAGAGTATATGGTTGTAAGATACCGTAATGTTCTTTAATGTTGAATGGAAGATTCTTGATTGTATCCCAAAAGATGTCGATTGCGTAAGATTTTACGGTAATTGTACGACGGGGTAAATCAGAGGCTTGCATCATCCGATATCCTGGTATACTTTGATAAAGAGAATAGGAAGTTTCATCATGTACATAATCAACTAAATATTGTACAAGGGGACGATATCGTGGATGGAAAGACTGTAGTGTGTGAGTAAACTCCAAGGATTTACCATATTTTTTAGTCCTTTCACCATCCATATTCTCAACGAAATCAGAAATATTCTGAATGGAATAAAGATGCTCATTTAATAAACCAATCTTAAATCCTACTTCAAGAACATCAGAACGAAACTTTGGGGATATTTCAGGCTCTAGAATGATATTGAGAGGTCTTTCTGTGAAGGTATTTATGTGTGCTTGATAACTAGATAAGAATTCTTTGAATGACTTATCTGTTTGTTTTTACGTAAAGAAGGTTCAGGTTGCACTTCATCTCGTTTTACATAGGCAATCAGTACAGCTGCGATATGTTTACAAGGGGTATGGCGGTAATCAAAATACTCACAGTCACAGGACATCTTTGTAATCCATTCATTCTGTGGGCTGAGTTCAATATTAACAATATGGACACTATAATATTCTTCACCTTGAACATTGGCGGTAATTAACTTGTAATGTTCATCATTTTCAGTGATTTCCATATTAAAGACATTTGCTTCGGTATACTCCTGCATACCTCTGGCATACATTTTTTCACCTATAAAGGCACGCACAAACTCAAGTGTTAACATAGACCCCTCCATTTCTTTATCCTTTCATTCTAACATGTACCGTATCGAAATAATATATTATACTGTCTATATGGATGAAGTTAGATTACAGGAAATACACGATAAAGCACGTAAGGAGCATGTGCCAATCATGCTAGATGATGGTATGGAATTCTTGCTGGAATACATACGTAGCCATGAAGGGATACGTGATATCTTGGAAATTGGAACAGCAGTTGGTTACTCTGCTATTCAGATGGCAAACTTACGTTGGGATATGACAATCGATACAGTTGAGATTAATCCTGAAATGTATCATCAAGCTGTAGATAATATCATGCATGCAGGTATACAAGATAGAGTGCATGCATACTTACAAGATGCCTATCAATTTGAAACAAAGAAGGTATACGATT
>CAKMPP010000057.1 GCA_927911475.1 uncultured Solobacterium sp.
ATGAGTGGCATTCTTTCTCTAATTTCTTCCATATTCAAATTCTCCTTTCATATATTTTTTTGAACATGTATCTTTGATTAATGATATTATCTGCTATAATTTACATAAATCATTGTATTATTTGCGATAAAAATAGGAGAAAATTCTATGGATACGATTATTTTCCAAAATGAGAGTTTACCCGTACAGGTAGAACTTGAAAATGTAGCTTTACGTGAAATGCATAGTGAAATACTTCATTTGCACGATAATGTTGAAATTATCGTCATAAATAGTGGGACTGTAATATGTTCAGCAGGAGAAGATAACTTTGAACTTCGGGCAGGAGATGTTTGTCTGATTAACCATAAACAAATGCATAGAATCTGTGCAAATGGCGAGGCTAGATGTGCTTATAAAGTATTAAATGTTGGTGTTAGTCTTCTAATGCAAAATCCACTCATCTATCAAAAATATCTCAAACCTATGATAGAGGATAACTCTTTCTCACATATTAGTTTTGATGGAAATAGCGGTGCAGCAGCTAAGATTGCGGAATTGATTACAGATATCGAAGAGCTCCAGCATACCTTTCCGAGTGGTTATGAGTTACGATTAATCGCTCTACTACATCTTTTATTCCATGAAATATACCTGACATATGTCAACGAGCCTAAAAACCCACCCATGGAGAATAACGCATTTATCCAACAAAAAATGATTGAATATATCTACAATCACTTTAACGAAGAAATTATTTTAGATGATATCGCCCACGCAGGTAATGTAAGTCGTAGCCAGTGTGCAAAGATCTTTAAGAAATATGCTCATCTATCCCCAATGAATTTCTTAAATAAACACCGCTTAGAAATCAGTCTTCATTTACTACGTTCTACCACAAATAGTGTTTCAGAAATAGCACAAAGTTGCGGTTTCTTTGACCAGAGTTATTTCAATAGACTATTCCTAAGAGAATATGGTTGTACACCACTTGCATATAGAAAGAGTGGATGGAACACTCCATCTATCTCTTGACAGTAAAATAAAACTAACCTAGATATTATTCTAAGTTAGTTTTTTATTCGTTATCACTACGCCTTCTTATATGTTTTTGAATAAACAAGAATCTGCACTACAATACATATCACAATAGACACTACGATATAGACTAACATTTGGCTCATATCAAAGTAGCTATCAAATAATCTAGCTTTAAATGAGAATAGTTCTTTGATGCTTGTCACAAACATTCCTTGATCAACTCCATCTAAAGTTGTATTCATATGCTCTAGTAATCCATTGATTAAGACATTTCTCAATACAATTGTAATCTGACTTGCAGGGAAGATATTGCATATAGTTTGTATAGCTTCAGAAAACTGTGAGATAGGAATATATTGCACCCAAATGACAAATCCCGAAACTGCAGATAATAACCAAATAACGCTCCACTAGCACTAACAGATTTAAGGAACAGTACTACAATCATGAAAATTGAAGTGGCTGAAATAGAACCTAACGCTACAACACCAAATGCTTTTAGAGTATCAATTGCACCTAAATATATATCACCATGCATGCAAATGGTAGCTAAGCCAACCGCAAGAATAATACCAGTTAGAATCACTGAAGATAAAGCAGCGGATACAAAGTAAGACAAAATAATCTGCCCTCTTTTCAGTGGTGTTGCAAGGATATCATAATCCACCTTGTTTTCTCTATCTTTTACAAGAGTAATCAAACAGTTATAAGGAACAGTTATCATTGCAGAACCTAGAATACCTGTTAACAAAATTAGATTCGCAAACATGTCTTTATCATTTTTATCAATGAGTGAAGATAAGCCTGGGAATTGGTTGATTGCACTATCCATCGCATTTACAAATGTATCTTTCAAAAATAATAAATATAATGCTAGTACAATCATTGATGTTAGTAATGAAAATAGTATTGATTGCTTATCTTTAAAAAATAATAATAAATTTCTTTTTGTTAGTCCTAAAAATCCTCTCATGTTATTCACCAAGCTTTCTACCTGTTAAGTTCAGGAATACGTCATCCATACTTCCTTTTACGACTTCATAATCCGTAATTTGATAACGATTTAGATATAAGAATTCTGTTAGATTGAATTCCTTTTGTGATTCTAGATTCACGATATAGTGGTCAACTTCATACATATATGCAAAGTCACTAATTAACTTTTCATTTTCACTATTTTGTTCCGTATACCAAATTAGCTTTGTATTTGTATATTTATTTTTTAAACCTGCTGGAGTATCATTTGCGACGATATGTCCTTTATCTAGTATGACGACTCTATCTGCATCTCTAACTTCTTCCATGTAATGTGTTGTAAGGAATATTGTCATGTGCTTTTCCTTACGAAGATAATCAATATACTCCCATACTACCTTTCTAGACATAGGATCAAGACCAGTTGTTGGTTCGTCCAGAAAGAGTATCTTTGGATTATGTAAAAGAGCTCTGATAATATCAACTCTTCTTCTCTGGCCTCCAGATAATCTCTCATATTTTTTGATTCCATATACTATCAAGTTCAATGCCTGCATTAACGGATTCAAACGATGTAGTATTTCATCTTTTCCTATACCATAATAACGATGCCCTTGTTAGAAGATTTTCTTTTACTGTTAACTT
>CAKMPP010000058.1 GCA_927911475.1 uncultured Solobacterium sp.
ATAATCTGTACACAATATAGAACTCGCATCCTATTCGTTTTATTTAAGTATCATCTCTGTTTTTTATATAGTTACACTTATTTTGCAAGAAGATACGATCATCTACGAGGTCACTTCCTGTATTTGCGTGGAAGCGTTCCATTAAGTCATACACTGACATGTTTGCTCTTTGCTCGCCTTTGATATCTATTACAATATTGCCGTTATTCATCATGATTGTACGATCACCAACTTCAAGAGCTTGTTGCATCTGATGGGTTACCATCAAGCATGTAATATGATGCTTTTGAACAATCTCTTGGGTAAGTTTCATGATTTTTGCGGCTGCCTTTGGATCTAGTGCTGCTGTATGTTCATCTAGCAATAATAACTTTGGTGGTACAATCGTTGCCATTAGTAATGTTAATGCTTGGCGCTGTCCTCCAGAAAGATTTCCGACTAGCGTATGCATGCGATTTTCAAGTCCCATATCAAGCATTTTAAGCTGTTCTTTGAATAGTTCACGTTCTTTGTTTGTAATCCAAGAAAATGGTGATTTCTTTTCCTTTGCACTTAAACATGCAAGTGCTAGATTTTCTTCGATGTCATATTCGGTGCAGTACCCTTTAGAGGGTCTTGAAATAGACGTCCAATATAACTTGCTCGTTGATACTCTTTGACATAAGTGATATCAATATCATCCAGAAGAATCGTACCTTTATCTGGGATTATACTACCAGCAATGGTATTCAGAATGGTGGATTTACCTGCTCCATTTGAGCCAATGATACAAATGAATTCACCTGTTTCAACATGTAAATTCAAATCATGAAGTACATTTTTTTCATCAATACTTCCTGCATTGAATGTAACGGAAAGATTTTGTATATCTAACATAGTTATCTCCCCTTTCTCATATGTAAAGAAAGTTCTTTTTTGATTGTCGGTGCTGCTACTGCAAGTGCGACAATCAAGGCTGTCACTAGTTTTAATGATTGTACGTTGATGATCTTTGTCTGCAAAATAACCGCATAAATCATTCGATATACAACATTACCAACAAAACAAGCTGTTAAATTTCGTGATAATGATTTTCTTCCTTGTATTAGTGATTCACCAATGATCAAGCATGCTAGTCCAACCACTACAATCCCAGTACCAGCATTGATATCACTTGTCTTATTGAACTGTCCAACGAGTGCTCCACTTAAACCAACTAACATATTAGCTATGACTAGTCCAAGTGTAATCATATTTTTGACATTTACACTAGACGCTGTTACCATCGCACGGTTATCTCCTGTTGCACGCAAAGATAATCCTAGTCTAGTTGATAAAAATAAACGTAATAGAATCATGCATACAACTAATAAAACAATCACGAATATGCTAGCATACCAACTGCCACCAATATTTGTTTTCTTTAACATCGAAAATACTGTTGTTTGTTTTAAGAGTGATATTTGGCTTGACCATCCCATGACAAATAGATTAACTGTGTATAGTCCTGTACTTGTAATAATTCCTGAAATAATCGATGGAACACCCATGCGTGTTTGTAAAAAGGCTGTAATATAACCTGCAACACCACCTGCAAGCATACCTAATAAGATACCCAAGATTGGATGACCAACAAATGCACAAGATACGGATATTGCCATACCTAGGACAAAACTTCCATCTGTTGTTAAATCAGCGATATCTAAAAGACGATAACTAATAAATAACGCGATTGATACAAATGCATATAATGCACCTAGTTCTAAAGTAGTTTGTAAAATACCTAACATAGAATTCCTTACTTTCCTGTTGTTTCAACTGTTACTACTTGTCCAAAATCTGCAAAAATATCTGGGTTTACACCTAACTTCTCTGCTACTTCTGTATTTACAGTGATGATACCACCATCTAGTGTGATAAAATCTTCTGTCTTTTTGAATCCTGGCCGTAAGACTTCATATGCAAGCTTAGCTGTCTTTACACCAGCATCTGTATAATTCACTCCACAAGTCGCAAATGCACCTGATCTAACAAAGGAATCTGCTCCTGCATAATGTGGGATATTTGCATTCATAAATGCCTCATAGATAGCAAGTTCAGAAGACATAATCACGTTATCTGTTGGTGTAAATACTGCATCTACTTTACTTGCGATAAGAGATGATGCGGCAGCGATTACTTCTTGACTTGTATTTGCGGTTGCTTCAATATATTTAATTTTCTTTTCATCTAAGATCTTTTTTACTTCTGTAATTGGTTTTTTGTGAGTTTGCTTCTGAATTTGAATAGAGTAAACCAACTGTCTGTAAGTTTGGATTTTGTTTTAACATCATATCAACAAACTGCTTTGTATTGAGTGCATCAGATGTACCTGTTACTCTATCAATTCCCGTTAAGGAAGCTGCTTCTGGATCACTAATTGTAGCGTAAACTACTGGTATCTCTGTATCCTCACTTGCCACAACCATTGTTTGTGCTGCTAGTGTACCAATTGGGATAATCACATCTGCTCCATCTGTTACTGCTTGCTTGCCAATTTGCATCAATGTAGATTGATCATTTTGACCAGAATAGATTTCTACTTCTGCTGTTTCATCTAATTCTTTTAATTCATTTTCAATTGCGACAGCAATTTCATCAATGGATGCGTGATCTAATTGCTTTACGATCACATACTTTTTCGCATCCTTTTTTGATGCAGAGGGTAAAGAACACCCAATCATCATACTGCATAATAAAACACAAATTACCTGTACTAACTTTTTCATGTGATATATCCTCCTTCTCTCTGCATTTTCAGTCATAACATACAAAAACGCCTGCCCACAAAAGGACAAGCGTTAACCTGCGGTACCACCTTTTTTAATAGTCTTTTGACTATTCTCTCTTTGAAAATGCAATCACATTCTCTGTCCTTTAACGCTGACATTGCGTCTTAAATACTTGCATAAGCGTTCCTTAAGCCCTCATGGGTCCATTTGCATACCGCATGCCTGCAGGTTTCCACCATCCCCGCTCTCTAGAAGTTGCTTTTGTATGTTTGATTCCCCAATCATCGGTTTGTTATGTTGAAATAGTATGATAGTCAGTTACTTTTGTCAATTACTTTTATTCATTTAAAAAATCCCTTTTTGCGTATAACTTATGAGAAAGTTTTAATGAAATAACTACTATGATGAGAAAAATACTACAGATGATTCCCATTGCCAAAAATGGATTCATTATTAGAAACTGTAAAATATGCTTTAGAGTTTCATGAAAGTAAGCGGAACATACTGAACCAATCACAAGTAATAACATTGGTATTGCTGTTAATGTCTTTCCTTTTTTATATCCATATTTAAAATAGATTGGATACTCAATGAAAATAATGATTAACGAAATTAGTCCTATACATGGTGCCGCTAGTAGTAAGCTATAGAATAAATCTTCCATCGGATATGCAAGTCCTATAAGCAGTGCCATAACAACACCAACCACCAACATGATTACCACAGATACTGTTGCTAGTAAGTATCTACCTTTTACGACATCTTTTGAAGAGATACTAAACAGTTTATATAAAGGATCAATCCCAGACTCTTCACCTACCATAAAAGGATACCCAGAGAATAATACTGCAAACATTTGTACTGTAGCTAAAACAAAGGCTGGATTTTTTGATAGTACACCATAGAGAGTTCCAAGTCCTATTAGGATTATTAAATTTTTAATTGTTAAATATGGTTTTATGGATAATAAATCTAACTTCAATACTTTGATTGCATTCATTATTTTTCCCTCCCATATAAAATCATAATTTTATCAATTGTAATTTCATCTTCTACATATTCATTTGGTATCTCTTGAATCGCATCGCGCTTTACTAAGTATTCGATATTATATTTTGTTTTCTTTTGTCCTAAGATTGCGGATGAATCAAGTATATTTTGATTTTCTAAACCACACTTTAAAATCATGAAATAGTTTATGAATTCTTCTTTTTCTAAAGCTAGTACAATTTCTCCATTATCAATAAAGACAATGTAATCTGCGATTGTTTCAAGGTCTTGTGTAATATGTGTAGAGAATAATACTGTGTGGTTATCATCTTGCATGTAGTCAGAGATTACTTCCACAAACTCTTCACGCATACTTGGATCTAATCCACTCGTTGGCTCATCCAAGATTAAGAGTTCTGCGTTATGGGATAAAGCAATCGATAACATGAGCTTAATTTTCATCCCACGTGATAATTCTTTTACCTTCAATTTCTTATCGATATGGAATTTTTCTAGAACTTCCAGTATGTTTTCTCGTCCCACGCATCATATCCAACTTTCATTGCTTGGTTGACGAGTTCCATATTCCAATCTTTTGCGAGAAACGAATCATCCATAATCACACCAATCTTTTATTATCTAACTTAGTTTTCTCATCGTCATTGTATGGATAAAATTTCTCCTTGATATTGGATTAAAGATAATATTGATTTAATGGTTGTCGTTTTACCCATACCATTTCTTCCAATAAATCCTGTAACATATCCTTCAGGAATCGAGAAATTTACATCCTTTAATG
>CAKMPP010000059.1 GCA_927911475.1 uncultured Solobacterium sp.
TTCCATGTATCACGTATTGAACAATACGCAAGAGCATCTTCAACACGGGCAGGTGCTTCCCGCTATCTATCCTTATGAAAATGGAGGATTTGGTTATCGGAAGCCCACTGTTCTACTCCGATCTATTCTTACTGTTACCAGCAATTTTACATAACGTGGGGCTAGTATTGGTTGATAGCTACTAAGCTTCTGTATTTCTTGCAAGTTTCTTTTCTGGAATTACAATGTACATGCTTGCAAGTAAGTTTACTCAGAAGTCATCACTTCGATTACTTGCAGTCGCTGCATATCTCTTCAGCAACTATCACATCACAGATATCTATGTACGTGTGCACTTGGCGAAGTATTTGCTCTTGTCGGTATTCCACTCATCCTGTCGGGTCTATATGAAATCTTTGAATCCAACCAAAAGTATTCATCAAGCTATCTAATCGGTTTATTAATTACTGTACTATCACATAATCTAAGTTTCTTATTATGTTTTATACTGATCATTATTGTATGTATCATATATCTACCGAAGTGCTCATTTGACAGATACAAAATATTAGTAAGTGAAAGTATGCTGGCATGTTTATTCACTGCTTTCTATACCTTCCCGATGATAGAACAACTAAAGTCACAACAGTTCTATATAAATTACTATGCATCTAGTTCCGCATTAGAAAATCATGCAATGGCATTCTGGCAATTCCTTGCCAACCAAACTGTATTTGGATTATCTGGCAATCAATATGACGCAAGTAATGCAATGGTCGTAAACATTGGTTTGTTTTTGAGTATTGCACCTATCAGTTATCTCTTTCTAAATCAGAAAGAGAAACATACATTCCCAACTATTATGTTAGTATTCGGATGGATTTGTATGTTATTGCCTGCACAGATATTCCCTTGGAAGTACATGTCATTTGCTCGAGTATTACAGTTTCCATGGCGTTTAAACATGTTGGCATTACCACTATTATGTATTCCTTCTGTAATAGGTATCGAAAAGCTTACGCATAAACTAAAATATTTACCTATCTGCTTAGTATTATTATTAAGTTTAGAAGGAATCTTTCATCTCTATCCTGCAACGAAACGTACATTTATCATGCCACACAATACCACATGGCAAGAAGTAACTGATGGTAAACTCATTGATCCATACTACTCTGCAAAGTACATGCGTGTAGAACTTGCTGGAGGCGATTATTTACCTTATAACTCTCCTGATTTCCGTAGTTATACTAAGACAATTCAAACTACATCAGGTGAAACAATTACAACTGGTGAATGGATAGACTATGGTAGTTATCGTTTTACAATTACCAATCCACAAACTGTTGTACTACCGATTACCTACTACAAAGGTTATATCGTTCGTAATATTGATTCTACAGAGATTCTAGAACCATCATTAAGTCACAATGGTCTCGTCAGTGTTTCAATACCATCTGCTGGTACGTATGTCTGTCTGTACCAAAACACCCTCATACGTATGGTATCCATATGGATTTCCATTCTTACATGCATGATAAGTATTAGTTACAGCATTTATCGTAAACGAAAAAAGGATATTGTATGACAAGTATCCTTTTTCGTTTGTTTAGATTTGGTACCACTTGATTTCGTTAGCTTCTAAATGTAATGAGAAAGATGTTCCATCTCCACGGTAGATAACAGTATCTTGTGGTTCATATGTGTTGTTTACAACACAATAGCTTTGTGTAGAAGGATATACATTTACATCAACGTTATAGTTTTCAGAATACCACTTCTTCATGTCTTCTTCACGATGGCAACTGTAGTAGATTGCACGATAGAGAAGTCTTGCATTTTCGAAACTGAATGGTAAACCATTCATGTATACTGCTCTACCCTTACCATATTCATTAACTGCCAGCTTCACACTGAGGTCTTCTTGCTTGATAACCTTTGTGCCTGGTAATGCATATACACTATTTACGTTTTCGCCCCAGTCTTCGTGTTCTAACTGTTCTGTTATGAAGTGATCATGGCATTCCCAGTTGTACTTATCTGTATGAAGTGTGAAGTCTAGTTCTTTATCAACACCTAATACATCATAAAGTGTGAAGAACTTACCATTTCTTGCACAAGCTGTTGGTTCACCAATACCGATGAAACCTCCACCATTATCTACATAACGACGTAGGATTGTAATAATCTTTTCATCGAATTCTTCACCACCACTAAAGCTTGTGTAACTACTACCGTAGTTTAGTACTACATCAATATCGTTTAAGATATCTGGATTTTCACGTAGTTCTTCAAAACTGATGAACTTCACATCAAATGGGAAACCACTAAGTGATTCAAGAACACCTGTGTAGGAGTAGATTTGCTTGTAGCGAATTGCGTGATGTACAAGATGTGCACCCCAACGACGAAGTTCGCCATAGCTATTTAATACACCAACCTTGAGTAGGTTATGTGGTGTTTGTTTTCCTACATGTTCATAGAGTTCTCTAAATTCATCGCATACTTCAGAAACATACTCGATAAACTCCGGGAACTTTAATGCAAGTTTCAAGTAGCCACCATAGCCGATACGATCAACTGGTGAACGTAAGATTGCACGACGTGCTGTCACCCAGTTTACTTTCGCTTCTTGTAATGGATCTCCACCTTCATGGAATGTATCTGGGAAGAAGTATGGTAAGAATCTACCTTCTGTATACTTCACACCCTTGATATCTGAAATCAAGCGTAATGTAGAACCTGAACCAACACTACCCACAACAGCGTCCAATCCAATTTCAGAGAAGTACTTACCATATGGTTCTGTACCAATCCAATGGTCTCCCAAGAACATCATCGCTTCCTTACCATAGGAATGACAGATGTCTACTAGTACCTTTGCAAGCTTGCATACTTCTCTTTGTTGGAAGTCGATAAAGTCTTTATATTCCTTGGAAGGAACACAGAACTGACTGTTATGAAAGCCTTTGTTAATAATAAATTCTGGACGGAACTTATAACCAACTTCCTTTTCAAACTGTTCCAAAATATATGGTGATACAGAAGCACTATATCCATACCAGTCAACGAACTTCTCACGAGCAAACTCATCAAACTGCAGTGTGAACTGATGGAAGAATGTTGTAAAGCGTACAACATTTACATCTTCTCTTTCTTTACAGAACTTATGTAACTTCTCAATGACGTGTTTCTGTGTTTCTGGTAAACGTACATCTAAAGTCATCTGATGTTCTTCATCTACCCAATCATTTGTTAAGAAGTTATACATATGAACTGGATCCCACACAATAAACGCTAAAAAGCTAACTGTATATGCATGATAAGGAATCGCTTCCTCAATCACCACATCACCATTTTCTTCATCAAAATACCAGTTTGAAACAACTGTATCTGTTGTACGATCAATGACTTCCCACCAACGGTGAATATCATTTGTTGGGTTCACTTTGAATTGATCTTTATAGAAATGTTCCATAATTTTGATGCGTAAGCATGTATCTTTTGCAGTAACGAAGTCACTCATCAAATACATCTGTTGCATCTCATCAGGGTGTTCTTTTGCCCACGCATTATCTTTGCGTGTTGTGTAATATGTAGCGTATTGCTTAATATCCATCTTTCGTAACGCTTCAGGCATATCAGTGCCATCGCAATCACGAATCGCATCAGCCTTCCACTTCTTGATGATTTCGATTGTATCCTCAATCACATCAATATCGGTTGGGACTGTAACTCTTCCTGTACTCATACTTAATTAATCTCCCTTATACGATACGGTTTTCTGTCTCTGGATCAAAGAAGTGTACCTTCTCCAAATCCATTGCCAGTCTAAAGGATGCACAATCTGAAAGGTCATAGCGTGCATTCACTCTTGCCTGTAACTTCTGTCCTGCAATCTTGCCATGTAGGATAAATTCGTTACCTAAAAGCTCACTTACATCAATTGCAAAGTCAAACACAGCACTTGGATATGTTTCATTTACAATTTCCTCTGCGTGTAAATCTTCTGGACGAATACCCATTACAATTTCTTTGCCTTCATATGCTTGCATGTCTTTTGTAAACTGTTCCGGTAGTTCAATATGCATATCACCAATGGTGAATTTTCCACCAGCGTATGTTCCCTTTAGGAAGTTTGTGGCTGGAGAACCAATAAATCCTGCTACAAACATGTTTACTGGATTCTGGTAGATTTCCTTTGGTGTTCCAATCTGTTGGATGTATCCATCTTTCATGATGACAATACGGCTAGCCATTGTCATCGCTTCTGTTTGATCGTGTGTTACATAGATTGTTGTAGCACCGATATTTTTGTGTAGTCGAATGATTTCACTACGCATCTGTACACGAAGCTTAGCGTCTAAGTTAGATAATGGTTCATCCATTAAGAATACTTTCGCATTACGTACGATTGCTCTGCCTAACGCTACACGTTGTCTTTGACCACCAGATAAAGCCTTAGGCTTTCTATCTAAGTATTGTTCAATCTCTAATGCTTTTGCGGCTGCACGCACACGACGGTCAATTTCATCTTTATCAGTCTTACGAATCTGTAATCCAAATGCCATGTTTTCATAAACTGTCATAAATGGATATAACGCATAAGACTGGAATACCATCGCAATCTCACGATTCTTAGGTGCAACATCATTCACCAATTTATCGTCGATATACAATTCACCATTTGTGATATCTTCCAAACCTGCAATCATACGTAAAGTTGTTGATTTACCACATCCGGAAGGACCAACCAATACGATGAATTCTTTATCTTGAATCTCTAAGTTAAAATCAAATACTGCCTGTACTTTATTATCGTAAATCTTATTGATATGACGTAATGATAAGTTTGCCATATATCGTCCCCCTATTTAAATCTCTTGTTATACAGATGTATAACAAACAAAATGCCAATTAGTCCAACTACCTGAATACCAAGATTCACATAGCCAACTTCTCTTTGACCAATAATTACCATTGCTAGACTGACAACAAATAGAATTGCCATCAAGATTGATTGTGTTGTTCGATTCATATGTCCTCCTAGTCCTTAAGACCGCCCAAGGTCATACCTTGTGTTAAGCGTCTTTGTACAAGAATGTATAAGATTAGTGTTGGCAACATAACAATCACAAGTCCTGCATACATCGGTCCATAATTAGTCGCTGCTTTCTGTGCTGACATCAGATTCTGTAATCCTACAGGTAGTGTCTTTAGTGCCTTTGTCTGCACAAGTGTTAATGAAATAATGTATTCATTCCAGAATGCCAAGAAGTTAAATAGGATAACTGTAATAATACTTGGCTTTGCCATACGGAACATGACTCTTACCATGGTTGTAAAATAACCACAACCATCAATTTCTGCAGCTTCTTCATATGCCTTTGGCAAAGAGCGGAAGTAGCTTGCAAGAAGATATACTGTAAATGGAATTGCTGTAGATGCGTATACAAGCGCAAGAATGAAACGGTTATTCATAAAGAACTGTAGTCCGCTTTTTGCTAGTGACTTATCCCAACCATTCAACATTAAGAAGATTGGCACAACAATATAGTTTACGTTAATAAATAAGCCAGCCATGATGAGTGTGTTGAAGAACTTTCTGCCTTTGAATTGGAATCTAGCAAGTACATACGCAGCTGGTAATGAAACCACTAGTAAGATTGCTAGAGCCATTGCAGTTACAAGTGCTGAGTTCAAGATAAAATCACCAACTTGTGCAATTTGGAAGGCATCAATAAAGTTCTGAATATTAAATCCTTGTGGTAATGCCCATGGGTTTCCATAGAACTCAGCATTTGTTTTAATTGATGCTAAGAATACCCAGGATACCGGAATGATAATGGATATCGCTAAAGAAATCAGCGCAACATATATAAAGATTTTGTATAAATCAAAATGTTTTCTCTTCATATTGCCTCCTAAATCTCAATCGAATCACGATGTGTTACGCGATTGATTGCCCATGATAAGGTAAATGAAAGAATAAATACAACTGCACCGATTGCCATACCATAGCCATAACTTGAACGATTATATGCTTGCAAGTACATATAACTGAGCACTGTTTCACTAGCTCCATCAGGACCACCACCGGTCATGACTTGCACAAACAAGAAACTCAGATTAATGGTTGAAATGACGAAGAATGTAAGTGTTGTACGGATATTATCCCAAATCATCGGAATCGTTACCGAGAAGAATTGTTTTACTTTTCCACTACCCTCTAAAGACGCAGCTTCATATAGGTGTTCTGGTATCGTACTCATACTGGCCATGTACATAACCATGTAATAACCAATCGCCTGCCAAATTAGTGCGGCAATTAACGCATATACAACCAAACCAGGATCACCAAGGTACTTTGTCGTACCAGCACTACCGTTGAAAAGTCCTACAAGTGAATTTAATAAGCCATTTTCAGATGGATCATAAATCGCACTGAAGATTGCAGAAATAACAACGACAGAAAGGATATTTGGAATATAGAATATGATTCTAAAGAAGTTTTGTCCCTTTATCTTTTCACGAACCAGAATTGACGCAAACAAGATTGCGAAAGCCATCGTTACAATTGTTACTAGCACGATGATTAAGATTGTATTCTGAAGAGCGCGGATAAAAACTCATATCTTTAAATTAACATCTGGAAATTCTTTAATCCTATAAATGTGCGGTTATCACTTAAGCCACCCCATTTAAACATCGACATCATAAACACGTTTATCGTTGGATATAACATAAACAGTGTTAGTAATATCATCGCTGGAGCTAAGCATATTGTGATAAACAGCTTCTTCTCAACACTTTTTTTCATTTCATTACCCCCTTCCTTAAAATAACGACGGCTGTCCACCATCGTTATTTTAATGAATTCTAATACTTAACAGCTAATTGATTATTTGTTTGCTTCGGCAATCTGTTCAACAGCCTTCACTGTTGCATCATACCATTCATCAACTGTCTTGGAACCATTTACGATTGAGTTTACAGTTGCGTAGAGAACACCTGTATTAGCATCAGCTACACTTACACCCTCAACGATGTTGTCCATAACTTGGAAACCTACTGCATTTGACTTAGCACCATTGTCATAGATTGTGTAGTATAAAGCATTTTCATCATCCTTACCGATGAACTTAGAAGCATCCTTAGTAGGCATTACAGCACCACCGTTTTCATAGAATAACTTTGTAGCTTCATCAGAGTATAAGAATGTAATAAACTTCTTAGCTAATTCTGGGTTCTTAGCTTCTTTAGGAATAAATACCTGTTCTGTAAATGTTGTAGAGTAAGCATCACCTGTAGCAGTTACCTTAGGTAAAGCTGTGAATCCCCACTCAAATCCTGCAGCACGTGGAGCTTCAGCCATTTCGCCTGGTAACCATGTTCCGTTAGGAACGAATAATGCTTTGTTATCTAAGACTAATTGTTGGTTCTTCTTGAAGTTATCGCCGTTAGCGTTAGCTACTGTTGTTGGTTCAACATACTGAGCAAGCTTGCCAACGATTTCAAATGCCTTCTTAACTTCTGGTAACTTCCAAGCGTTAACGTCATATGTCATTAACTTCGCATATACTTCTGGTCCTGCTGTTTCATTTAATAAAGCAGAGAAGAATGCATCGAAGTAACCTGTTGTTGGGTATGTAAATAATGAGATACCTTCAGCCTTAGCCTTATCTCCTAATTCCCACATTTCATCCCAAGTTTTTGGAACACTCCATCCCTTTTCCTTGAATAGGTTAGCGTTATAGAATAATCCACATGGACTGTAATTAATAGGTGCTAAATATAGCTTGCCATCAGCGTATGGCTCTGTAGCTAAACCTTCATAGATACCATCAATGAGCTTATCCTTCACCTTTGTATCTTCACCTAATACTTTTTCATCAAGTACGCTTGTAATGTCTGTTAACATCTTTTCGGCGATCATAGTGTCTGTTAAGCCACCCTTAGATCCAACTGATAAGTAAACTAAATCAGGATATGTTCCAGCTTGAACTTCACTACGTAATGTATCAGCGATGTTCTTTTCTAAACGAAGATCAACCTTAACGCCTTCCTTTTCTTCGAAAGCCTTAACAACAGCTTCCCAACCC
>CAKMPP010000060.1 GCA_927911475.1 uncultured Solobacterium sp.
TAGGTAAGATTAAGTTCGAATATGGTAATAAAGAAAAGAAGAATCAAATTGGTTGTGTAACTGGACTAGCCTATACACAATTTGGTGGAGATGTACTTCAGATTGAAGTGAACCACTTTGAAGGTAAAGGTAGACTTGTTATCACTGGTCAATTAGGTGATGTTATGAAGGAAAGTGCATCGATTGCGCTTGACTATGTAAAGGCTCATGCAAAAGAATTGAATATTGATTCTAAGTTCTTTGATACAAATGATATTCACATCCACGTACCGGAGGGTGCTGTTCCAAAGGATGGACCTTCTGCTGGTGTTACATTAACAACTGCGATTGTTTCTGCATTAACGAATACAGCTGTATATCGTGATATTGCGATGACAGGTGAAGTAACACTTCGTGGTAATGTATTACCAATTGGTGGTTTAAGAGAGAAATCTTTGGCAGCGCACCGTGTTGGTATTAAGAAAGTCTTGATTCCTAAGAATAACGTACGTGATTTAGATGATGTACCAGAAACAGTAAAGAAGGCTATTACATTTATTCCTGTCGAGACTGTTTCACAAGTACTTAAGGAAGCGTTGGTGCGCTGATGCAGTACCATGATGCATTCCTGCTAAAGACAGCAGCGTTAGAGACACAGTGGCCTGTGAGTGATTTACCTGAAATTATCTTCGTTGGAAGATCAAATGCAGGGAAAAGTACACTGATCAATGGTTTAGTAAATCGTAAAAACTTAGCATACTCTGGCAAAACACCAGGTAAGACAAGACTTTTAAATTTCTTCTCTGTCGATAACAAGGTTGTATTTACGGATGCACCTGGTTATGGCTATGCGACAAGTGATCGTCAAAGTGCTTTAGTATTCGCTAAGTTAATTGATCCATATTTTTCGAAAGAGATCAGTAAAAGCAATGATTATTGTATTGGATGCTAGAAGAGTTCCAAGCAATGATGATATTCAGATGGTCGAATATGGCAAAGAATCGCATTTAGCTATCTTTGCGGTATGCACAAAAAATTGATAAGCTATCAAGAAGTCAAATGTTACAGAATTTAAAGAAGATTTCTGCAACTCTTGGTATTCAAGAGAATGCATTAATTCCAGTTAATTCCGAGAAAAAACAAGGTTTAGATGTTGTTTGGGAAAAGATAGATCAACTCGTAGCACAATAAGATGGTTTCTACTTCGGTAGATACCATCTTTTATTTTGTCCATGGAAAAGCGTAATATGCTAAAATAGGATAGAGATATTAGAGGTATCCTATGAAGATTATGATAGCGACAGGGGGGAACTGGTGGTCACATCAACCCTGCACTAGATTTAGCACATATATTAAAAGAGCGTAATCCAAAAACTGAAGTGATTTTTGTGGGTTCAGATAACCGTATGGAAGCTACAGTGATTCCAGATGCAGGCTATAAATTCTATGGTTTACATATTACAACAACAGCAGGTTCAATCTTTTCGAAACTGACATATGCATCATCTTTGATGAAGGCATACTTTGAATCTAAACAAATATTAAAAAAAGAAAAACCAGATATATGTATTGGATTTGGTAATTATATCAGTGTACCGTTAATTCTTGCGGCACATCATCTTGGCATCAAAACGATGTTGCATGAACAGAATAGTTTTGCTGGAAAGGCTAATAAATTCTTAAGTCGTTTTGTGGATGGGGTAGTTGGTTGTTATAAAAGTAATCAAGAACAGATGCCGAAAGCAGATGTTCGTATCTTAGGTAATCCTTCTGCTTCGGTTGTAAAAGATACGATATTTAATCCAGAAGTTATCGAGAGTGTTGGAATATCTACAGAGATTCCGTATGTTGTATTTATGATGGGATCCTTAGGTTCATCATCAGTTTCAAAAGTGATTGATGAAGCAATTCCACTCTTTGATCAAGATTTTCAGGTTATGATTGTAAGCGGAAAAGCAAATGAGTATCAGTTTAAAAATAAAGAGTTTAAAAATGTGAAGTTTGTTCCTTACATTGATGGAAAACAAGCCTTAAAGGGATGTGTTCTTGCTATAACACGAGCAGGCGCTACAACTATCTCAGAGATTTGTGCTTTACCGACTGCTGCAGTATTAATTCCTAGTCCATTTGTTGCTAATAACCATCAGGTTTATAACGCAAAAGAACTAGTAGATCAAGATGCGGCTATTATGATTGAAGAGAAAGCATTGAGTCCGAAACTTTTGGCCTCGACTGTAAATATGCTTGTTCATGATAAAGATAAATGCAATAAGCTAAAAGAAAATGCACATAAACTTGCGAAAGTAGATGCTGCTAATCAAATGATTGATTGGATTGAGGAGGTAATACATGGATAAAATTTTAGAGCGTTTAAGCCATTATGCTGTTACAGAAGCAGATAAACCTTTACGCACATTGACCACTTTAAGAATTGGTGGTAATGCAAAATACGTAGTATATCCAGAAACATATGTTGCGATTGATGGTATCTTCCGTGTTATTGAAGAAAATCAACTTGCATTTAAGGTGATTGGTAAGGGTAGTGATTTACTATGTTCTGACGATGAATTTGAAGGGGTTGTTATCTGTTTAGATCGCTTCTTTAATCATCAATACTTTGATGGTAATAATCTTATTGCAGAAGCAGGATGTTCTATCATTGCTCTATCAACAGCTGCGATGAAACGTGGACTTTCTGGTTTAGAGTTTGCAAGTGGTATCCCTGGTACTGTTGGTGGATGTTTATTCATGAATGCAGGTGCCTATAACATCAGTATGAAGGATGTTGTAAAAGAAGTACTTGTATATAAAGAACATCAATTAATTTGGTTACCGGTATCACAATGTGATTTCTCTTATCGTCATAGTATTTTCCAATCGAATCCTACTTGGTTGATTCTAGGAGTACGTTATGGTTTAACACCAAAACCGCAAGAAGAAATTGAAGAAATCATGGATTCGCGTCGTAAAAGAAGAGTGGATTCACAACCATTAAATTTTCCAAGCTGTGGTTCTGTATTTAAGAATCCAGAAGGCCATAATGCATGGCAGTTAATCGATGGCATTGGCTATCGTGGTAAACAACTTGGTGGTGCAATGGTTAGTGATAAGCATTGCAATTTCATCTTGAATGTTCATAAAGCAACCGCACTTGAGTATCTAACTTTGATTGAAGAAATTCAAAGAGAAGTAAAGAATAAATACGATATTGAGCTCAAGATGGAAGTGGAGAAGTTCAATTGGAAGTAAAGAAGAATCGATTAAACGCAGACTTTGATAAGATTCCTGAAGCGGTTGAAAGAATCTTTAAAAATAAGCGTTTAGCTGCAAATCTAAAATTATTTCGTTCTCGACAACCAGCATTATTTAATATAGCTATCGTAATGGCAATCGTTGTTATTGTGGTAATGTACTTGTTATCACCGATGTCTTCGGTTAGAGCGGTATCGATTCAAGGTAGTAGTTATCTAAGTGATGATTATATTAAAACAATTGCTGGAGTTGATACATCTTCAAAGTTATATTTCACTGTTACCGGTTTTAGTAGAGAGAAAAATTAGAAGTAAAATCCATTAATTGAAGAATGCGAAAGTGAGTTTAAAATAACGGTAATACAGTTACGATTACAGTAAAAGAGAAAAAGCTCGTGGGCTATCAATCTGAAGGTAACGGGAACTATCTGGTTTGGAAATGGTGAAGGAACAACATTGGATGAGAACAATC